>DGNI01000076.1 GCA_002388885.1 Parvularculaceae bacterium UBA4496
GAGGAAAGCGACCGTAAAGACCTCTGCTAAGAAAAAAGCGGCCGTCAAATCCACGGCGGCGAAGAAAAAGGCCGCCAAGAAGACACCTGCGAAGAAGGCCGCCCCCAAGAAAAAAGCAGCCAAAAAGACGGCCGCCAGAAAGGCGACGGTGAAATCGACAGCAAAGAAAAAGGCGACCGCTAAAACGTCGGCGAAAAAGAAGGCCGCTCCCAAGAAGGCGACGGTGAAAACCTCGGCTAAGAAGGCTGCGACAAAGAAAGCCGCAGCCAAGAAGACGACGGCGAAGACTACGGCTCCCAAAAACGCCGCAGCAAAAAAAGCAGCGGCCGCCGCGAAGCCCAAGCCAAAACCCGCCAATGTCGGTCAGGCGCCGCGCAAGACGACCCTCGCCGCCTCAATTCCGACGCCAACCACGATCATTCCCAAGGACGCGCCGCAAGCAGACGCTGAAGCGTCTGAAAACGTGCAAGCTTCGAAAACCGCGAAGCAGGACTTCAAGGTCAAGGACAAGATCGTTTATCCAGCTCATGGCGTTGGCACAATAATGAGTCTTGAAAAACAACAGGTGGCCGGCATTCCGATTGAGTTGTTCGTCATCAACTTCGACCAGGAGAAAATGAAACTCCGCGTACCGACCGGCAAAGCGAAAGCCGCCGGCATGCGACCGCTTTCCGACGACAAGACGGTCAAGGACGCGATCGGCACGCTGAAGGGCCGCGCCAGGATCAAACGCACCATGTGGTCTCGCCGCGCCCAGGAATATGATGCGAAAATCAATTCAGGCGACATGAAACTCGTTGCCGAGGTCGTGCGTGATCTTTACCGCGGCGAAGACCAGCCGGAGCAGAGCTATTCCGAACGCCAGCTTTTTGAGGCCGCGCTTGACCGTATGGCGCGTGAAGTCGCCGCCGTGCGCAATGTCGACCTCGGCAAGGCGATCGAAGAACTTGAAAGCGTTCTGAAGAAAAAGGCCGGCGCAGCGGCCGCCGCTGCCAACGCCTAGACTGTTTCGGCGCTCAACAACTCGATCTGTTTCGGATGTTTGAGATCAATGGACGGGCCATTGATCTCATCAACAAAGCCGCGAATGCGGACGCGCGCGCCTTCAAGTTCGGCCAAGTCAAATCCGACTTTCGTCCAGCGCCGGTAAATCCGGCTGACGGCGCCGGCGGTGAAATCCGTTTTGTAGTCTTCACCGAAATTCAGATAAAACCGTTGCCGTGTTTTGGTGGCGCGCTTCACTGCGCCTTCGATCAAATTGTACCCGCCGATGGCGTCTTCGGCACGCGCTGCATCGAAGATGCGATAAGCGTTCAACCCCCAAAGTCCCAAGCGACTTTCACGCGCTGTTTTTTCGAATTCGAGCAGCCTGACGATCAGGTCTGTGTCGTCGGATAGCGGCGCAACGCGTACGGCGCCGCGCGCGACAAGCGCTTCCTGCAACGTCTCTTCCAATCCGGCTGTTTTTGCGGTGACAACTCGTACGCCCCAGCGGGTTTTCTCTGCGACGTCTTCCACTTCAACGCCGCCGGACAAGAATATCTGCAATGTATGACGGGCGGGCTCGAAATAGGCCGACGGCTTTGCGCCAAGCGTGTAAAGCGGCGGTGCAATGATATCTGCGAGCTCAAACTCTTCTTCGCCGAGAACGAAGCGGTCGCCGGAAAGAGCACGGGCGTTTTTGATGCTGGTTTGAGCAGATGCTGGCGTCACGCAAAGCGACGCCGCGCCCCTCAGAAATGCACGCCGTCTCATCCCGAAACGACGCGCACTTTCGATCGCGCGGACTGGCCAGCCTCGTCTACCACGATCACGTCGTAAAATCCGGACCGGTCCGGACGCCACACAAAACGCCCGCTTGTTTCTTCACGCGTCACTGGCTCGCCGTTTACATACCAGCGATAAGCGCTTGCCCCGCCCCGAGCGGCGAGCGAAAACCCGCGATTATCCGAACCGAGATACACCTCAACGCCATTACGCGGGAATATGATTTGCGGCGGCGTTTCTGTTACCGGTTTTTCGAACCGCGAAAGCGCGAGTACAGGCGCGTCATCTGCGTTCTCATCAATGTTGTCTTGCGTATTTTCCTCACGCTCAAGTACGTCAAAAACGTCGAACAATAATGGCGCGGCAGTATTGCGTCCCGTATGCCCCGGGCGCGGCGCACCGTCGGCGCGGCCAACCCAGACGACGACCGTGTAACCGCCGCCGTGTCCCGCAGCCCAGGCGTCGCGAAATCCGTATGACGTTCCGGTCTTGAACGCGACTTCGGTGGCTTTCTTTGACAGTAAAGCGGGCGCCCGGCCCTCAAGCGACGGCGCACCCGCGAGTATGGCGCTGATCCGCTCGGCCGTCTCCGCCGAGAAAAGACGGTAGGATTGCGTTTGCTTCCTCGCATCACCTTCTTTCCAGACCAACGGTTTCACTTCGCCGCCGCTTCCAAGCGCAGCATAAAGAGCGGCAAGTTCCTGCGCCGTGATCCCTGCGCCGCCCAGCGCCAGCGCCAGCCCCGGTTTGTTGTCAGCGCGGTTCGGCGTTCTCAAATGCACGCCAGCGGATTCAAGTAAAGCGGCGAACCGGGAAGCGCCGACACGGTTAAGCGTACGCACCGCAGGAACGTTCAACGAATGTTGCAACGCGTCGCGCACTTTGACCTCGCCCCTGAAACCGCGATCGAAATTTTCCGGCGCATAGTCCCCAAAGGCGCGCGGCATATCCTCAATCACCGTATCAGCGGATGCGTAACCGTCTTCAAATGCAAGCCCGTAGATAAAGGGTTTCAAAGCAGAGCCCGGCGAGCGCGCCGCAGCGGTCAGATCGATCCATCCGCCTTCAGCATCGAGACCCGAAGACCCGACAACCGCGCGCACGGCCCGTGTTTCATTTTCAACGATCAGCATCGACGCCGTGGCGCCGTCGTCGAACTGCTTTACGTATTCGGCAAGCAGCACTTCTGCGTGCCGTTGCAACTCGCCGTTGATTGTTGAATGAACGACACCCGGCTTCCCATCACGGGAAAGTCTGTAAGATGCATGATAGCCGGAGCGCGGCAACGCATGACGGCGATCAGGGAGCCACGCATCCGCAGCTTCATCGGCAAGCTGCGGCGTCAGCGCGCCAGTAGCGGCGAGTTTATTAAGAACGGCTACACGCGCGCTCCTTGCGGCTTGCATGCGTAAATCAGGGCGGCGCGCTTCCGGCGCCTGCGGGAGCGCAATCAGCAAGGCCTGTTCGGCGTTGGTAAGCCGCGTCGGTTCCTTGTCGAAATAAAGCCGGCTCGCGGCGCGCACGCCTTCGATATTACCGCCATAGGGCGCGAGCGTCAGGTAAAGTTCAAGAATTTCATCCTTCGAAAGCCGCCTCTCAAGCTGCAATGCGCGCAGCATTTCAATAGCTTTGGAACCTAAGGTTCTGGGGCGTGGTTCAAGCAATCGCGCCGTCTGCATGGTGATGGTCGAGGCGCCGGAAACAATACGGCCTGACCTCGCCGCAGAAACGCCTGCGCGCAGCACTGCAACCGGATCGACGCCCCAATGGGAATAAAACCGCTTGTCCTCAATGGCGATCAGCCGTTTCACAAATAGCGGGTCGATCTCTTCGATATCCGCCGCAAACCGCCAGCGTCCTTCCTTCGTCGTGAAGCCGTGCAGCCATTCGCCGTTTTTATCGACGACCAGCGGCGATACTTCACGGGCCTTTTCAATCGGCGGTGGGAGGAGGACGTCCGCAGCAAGTACAAAAATAAATAAACCGCTCACTCCGGTGAAAACCGAAATCCAGAATCGTTTAATTTCTGGACCCCGGCTTACACCGGAGTGAGCGGCGTTAAATATCTTACGAAACAACTTCATTCCGCCGAGGCAATAGAAACATTCGCAACGCTGGTGCGTGCAAAGACGCCCGGCCGGTACATGTCTTCGATAACCGCACCAGGCATCACGAACTCGCCCGGCGTTACGGCGCGCACGACGTAAGCCAGCGTGAACCGGTTGCTTGCGCCGCCACGCACATCAACGGCGGCGACAAACCGGTCGTCTCGCGCTTCGGCGACCCGTGGATAAGTTAACTTACCGACCCATTTATAAGGGCCATTGCGGTTTTCACCGCCGCCATCTTCGGGCTCGAGAATGGTCTCGATTTCAAAACCGGCTGGCAACAAGTCTGCAATTACAGTTGGATGAAGGCGCTGATCCGCCGCCGTCCCGGTAATGACCACCACCAGCCGGTCGTTTTGCCGGACCGTTGCGAGATTGGCTGGACGCCCGTCCNNGTCCCGCGTGGCAATGCGCTTTGTCAGCGTGAGTCCCTGACTGGCCGCTGGCGGCGCCGATTTCGGCGATCCCGACACGGTCAGTGAGCGGAAGATCTGGCCTTCACCGTCATTGCGATAGGAAACGCCGTCGGCAATTTCGCCTTCCGCCAAAGTAAACGACGGCGCAGGCGGCAGATCGGACAGGCTTTGGCCGTTGACAGAAAGCGCGACCGCACCGCCCTGACGCAACAATGCCTGCGCGGCCAGCAATGTGTAGGCTTTCTCCTGCGTATGCATCCGGTTCGGATCTTTCATGGCCGCGATGAACTGTCCCGTAATCGCTTCGGTTTTGTCTGTCTGTCCGGCTTCGACCGCCAGCGCCAGCACGCCGGCAATATCGCGGAGGTTGGTCTGGTAGTAATCGCCGCGGTTCTGCCAGCCGAACGCGGCGATGGCTTTTTCAAACGCGCTGTTCGCACGCGCACGATCACCCATCAGCGCCAGCGCGGCGCCGATATGTGCGCGGGCAAGCGGGCTCGGCGTTTCTTCGAGCAAAGCATCGTGGAAATAACGCAGATCCGAAAGATCGGCCTGGCCTGCGCGCGCCAGCACATATAATGCATAAGCCGCGGACCGGCGCCGTAGATAATCACGCGTATCGTTGTTGTTGGTGAATTCCGGCACCGTCGTCTGGTAGCTTGCAAGATACCAGCGATCGACGCGCGCAATATCCTGCAGCGAGGAATACGCGCGCTCAAGCGCTTCGGTCGGAACGCCGTAACCTTCCGCCTTGGCGCGATAGAGGAAGTCCGTCACGTAAGCGCCAAGCCATGGCGAGGCCCAGCGGTCATTGACGCGCCACAGACCAATGGCGCCGTCCGGACTCTGACGATTGAGGAGTTCGTTCACCGCCTTTTGCACGCGCGGACGCACCGCGCGTTCTGGCCCGCGCCCAATCTCGCCGCCGAGAACATCGACAAACAAGAGCGGCATTGCCGAACTCGTTAGCTGTTCGGAACAGCCGTAAGGATAACGGTAAAGCGCATCGAGCAACGGTCCCGGCTCAACCCCGCGCAATCGCGAGAAGGAGACGGCGACTTCTGACGACCCCGGAACGTAAAGGTCGGTGACGGCTTTGGTCAGCTGGAAGGTCTCACCCGGATCAAGCGCGGCCGTGCGCACCTCCGTCACCGGGAAATAGGGCGTCCGCGACTGGATCGGATAGGACCGCGAAACGCTGAAACCGCCCGGTCCCTCGACGCTCATATTGACGGCGCCGATACCAACCTCGCCGGTCGTGAACGTGAACGCATGCGTCGTCTTTTCCGCCTGCGCGAGCGAAAAGGTTTGGCTCGCCGAAAGCCCGACCGGGCCGTCGCCCGTGAGCGAGACGACATATTCACCGGCCTCGCCGTCAACATTGTCGATCAACAACGTCGCCGTCGCTGTGTCGCCCGGCGCGAGAAAACGCGGCAATGCGAGTTCCGCCGGTACGGGATCACGAAC
>DGNI01000077.1:0-1196 GCA_002388885.1 Parvularculaceae bacterium UBA4496
CGCTGGGCGTCGGCGACTTCATCCTGACGCTCGGCGACGCGCACCTTTATTCGAACCATGTGGAGCAGGCGAAAAAACAGCTGGCTCGCACGCCAGGTAAACTGCCGTCATTGCGGTTGAACCCGGAAGTGCGCAGCATCTTCGACTTCACCTTTGACGACATCGCATTCGAGAACTACGAGGCGCAGGCGCACATCAAAGCGCCGGTCGCGGTATGAGCGTTTCGATCAGAGCGGCAAAGCCCGGCGATGAGGGCATTGTTCTTGGGTTCATTAAAGAGCTCGCAGAATACGAAAAGCTGGCGCACGAAGTTATTGCTACGACTGAACACCTGACCAAGACGCTGTTTGCCGATAATCCGAAGGCATTCGCACTGATCGCCGAACGGGACGGCGCGCCAGTCGGCTTCGCGCTCTACTTTTTCAATTACTCGACGTTCCTCGGCAAACACGGGCTCTATCTCGAAGATCTTTATGTGCGTGAAAGCGAACGCGGGGGCGGTGTGGGTCAGGCGCTGCTTGCGCGCCTTGCCGCCATTGCGAAAGAACATGACTGCGGGCGAATGGAGTGGTGGGTGCTCGACTGGAACAAGGACGCCATCGCTTTTTATAAATCTATCGGCGCCGAAGCGATGGATGAATGGACCGTCTTCCGTTTGACGGGAAAAGCGCTTCACGATCTTGCTGATAAAGGGCGCGCATGAGCCCGCGCATTTCGCTTGTGGTTGCGGCCGCGCGCAACGGCGCGATCGGCATGGGCGGCGATCTCGCCTGGCGCATTTCCGACGATCTCAAATGGTTCAAATCCGTTACTATGGGCAAACCCATGGTCATGGGGCGCAAGACATTTGAGTCCATAGGCAAGGCGCTGCCGGGCCGCGACAACATCGTGATCACGCGGGCGCCCGACTTCACCGCCGAACGCATTTTCATCGTCCGCACGCTCGACAGCGCCATCAAGCTGGCGCGTCATTGCGGTGAAGTCGCGGGCGCCGAAGAGCTGTGTATTATCGGCGGAGGCGAAATTTACGCGCAGTCGATGAGTCGCGCAGACCGGATTTATCTGACGCGCGTTGATGCGGAAATCGATGGGGATACGTTTTTCCCCAGCATCGATTCGGCCGAATGGGACGAAACGCATGCGGGCGGCGCGAAAAAAAGCACGCATAACGAGCATGCTTGCGAATTTTTCATACT
>DGNI01000077.1:1211-6067 GCA_002388885.1 Parvularculaceae bacterium UBA4496
TTGATTTTAACGACTTTGGCGACGCCGCGTTCACTGTTCAGGCGATAATCTTAATGCTGATGCGCATTGAAGCTCCTATCGCCGCGCGCGTTGCGTTAAGATTGCATGGCGAGCGGTAAGGTGCGCGATTCGCCCCGCAAGGCAGATGGAAGAGAAGGGGAGAACAATGGTACGGGCGGTCTCAAGATTAGCGATTTTGGCAGTCCTGTTTGCGGGCGCCAGCGCTCACGCAGCCGACTACAAAACCACCTGTTCACGCGGCAGCGACGCACGCGTCATCGAAGTGATTACTCCCGGCGAAGTCGGTCAAAGTTGTGACGTTCGCTATTCCCGCGGCGAAGGCAATGTGTCGGTGCCGTATCACGCCGACAATGCTGACAGTTTCTGCAACGAAAAAGCGCGAANNCCTTGCCCAGCGTCTGTCTTCTGCCGGTTTCACCTGCGCTGCTGCGCCGCCTGCCTTGCGGGCTGAGGCCCAGCCTGAGGGGGATGCCGATGAAAGCGATTATGTGGTCGAAGCGCGCCGCATCGCGCCGGCGGAAGAACAACCCGTTGAAACCGCCGATGCGAGTGGGGTTGGGGCTGGCGTCACGGAGCCACGCCCGGTCGTGTTGCAACCCGCCCCGGCGCAAGTTGCATCCGTCGAGGAAAGCGAAGGCGCGCTTGAAGATGAAATGAACAAGATTTTGACGCAGCCATCGGTCGACGCGTCATCCGGCGAGCCGATGCAACTGGCGTCGCAGGCATCTGAAACACCGCGCGTCGGCCCGCAGCCATCCGCCGTCGGCCGTCTTACCGGCGCTGACCCGCAAGAGCCCAGACCGGCTGCGCCGGTGACGCAAGCGGCCGCCATTATTCCCGTACCGGAAGAAACAGCAGCGTCAGAACCGGCGCCTGCGCCAGCGCAAGCCGCGCAGACGCCGCCAACAGATGAAAAAAAGCCTGGCGCGCCACGAACCCCTGCCGACATCATTCGCGCGACATTGCATGCGCAAGCCGCAGCCTGGAACGAGGGCGACCTCGACGGGTTCATGGCTGGTTACTGGAAAAGCGAGGATCTGAAATTTATTTCGGGCGTAGAAATCACCCGTGGCTGGTCAACGACATTAAAGCGCTACCGCGACCGCTATGCCGGCGCGCAGGGCGGTCTCGGTCAGTTAACGTTTGATCGCCTTGAGCCGAAACTCGTTACTGACGATGTCGCTGTCGTCACCGGCAGGTTCAACCTTGCACAACGTGACGGGAATACGTCGAGCGGACTGTTCACGCTGGTGATGCGCCGCGACAACGGCGCGTGGCGGATCGTGCACGATCATTCGAGCTTGGATGCGCCAGCGGCGCAGTAATCTATTTCGTTTTGATGTAGCCGGCGACGTCGCGCGCCAGTTTTTTGAAAACATCAGCGCCCGGATGGTCGCGCGCCGCGAGCGGCAGCCCGTCATCCGAAGCTTGCCGAAGCTCCGGGTAAAGCGGAATGGCGCCGAGGAAGGGCGCGCCCAACGCTTCGGCTGCTTTCTTGGCGCCGCCTTCACCGAATAAATATTGCCGCTCGCCGCCCGGCATCTCCAGCCACGCCATGTTTTCAATCACGCCAATCACCGGCGTTTCGGTCTGACGGAACAGGGAAACGCCGCGGCGCATGTCAGCAAGGGCCATTTCCTGCGGCGTCGAGACGATCACAGCGCCGGAAAGGCGTTTCGATTGAATGAGCGATAAATGCGTGTCGCCGGTGCCGGGCGGGGTGTCAATGATCATCACGTCAAGTTCGCCCCAGTCGACGTCACTCATCAGCTGGCGCACGGCGCCCATCACCATCGGTCCGCGCCACGCNNCCTGTTCCGGGTCGATCAGCATGCCGATGGACATGATTTTCACGCCATAGGCCTCGTGCGGAACGATCTTGCCGTCGTTCATCGTTGGCTTGTCCTTGATGCCGAACAGCGTCGGCGCCGACGGCCCATAGACATCGGCGTCGAGCAAGCCGGTTTTCAAACCGGAAGCTGCGAGTGCGACGGCGAGATTGGCGGCGACCGTCGACTTGCCAACGCCGCCCTTGCCGGACGCGANNGACGGCGATGATGGATTTGACGCCGGAAAGCGTTTCCGCGGCGGCTTCAACGCGCGGTTTGTTTTTAAGGCCGAAGGGATTGTCATGCGCGCTGGCAGTGGCCTGCGGCGAATGCCGCCCTTGCGGTTGTTTCGCACTTCCGTGCGCTGTCGCGACAGCGGTGACCACTGAAACGCCGTCGACCGCGCCCGCAGCTTTTTTGGCTTCGGCGAGGAGGGCTTCCGCCGCCTCGCGCCCGGCGCCCTCCGGCACGGCCAGTGCAAAGCGCACACGGCCTTCATCGTCAGCGCCGAGGCCCTGAACGGCGCCATCAGCGACGATGTTTTTGCCGCTTTGAGGGTTAATTACGCCCGCAAGGGCGGCGCGGACACGTAGCAAAAGCGACTGGCTCACGGGGTTTGCCTTTGAAATCCTTCAAAAAAACGCCTGAAAAGCGCACGAAAAACAGGTCAGGCGCGTTGCGCCCAAGGCTGCGTAACATATATACGGGCGCATACGAGTTCCAACCGCTCAATCGCGCGACAAAGGGCGCGCGGGAGCGAACCAATCAGAAAAAGCGAGGCGATCAGATGCCCTGGCAAGATAATTCCGGTAATCGCGGCGGCGGCGGCCGCGGGCCGTGGGGTCAGCCCCCGCGCGGCAATAATAACGGGTCCAATAATGGCGGCGGCCGCAACGAGCCGCCTGATCTTGAGGACCTGCTTCAGGCGTCGCGCCAGCGTCTGAAACGCGCCTTTCCCCGAGGCGGGCGCGGCGGCGGCGGAGGCGGCTTCCAGCTCAACAAGGGAACTGCCGGAATGATTGGCGGCGCGCTGTTGCTGCTCTGGGGCGCCAGCGGGATTTATCAGGTGGCGGCGGACGAGCTGGCCGTCGTGACCACGTTCGGCGATTATTCGGACGTCAAGGGCCCCGGACTGCACTGGCACATTCCAATGCCGGTCCAAAATGTCTTCAAGCAACCGGTGCTGGAACTTCAGGACATGGACATTCCTGCAAACAATCGCCGCTCCGGCCAGCTGCCCGAAGGGCTGATGCTGACCGGCGATAAAAATATCGTTGACGTGGCCTTCACTGTTCAGTGGCGTATCAAGTCGGCGCTGGTTCCTGAGCAGGATCAGGAGATGCCGGGCGTTGCGCAGTTTACTTTCAATATTGACGATCCCGATTCGCTGGTGCGGATGACCGGCGAGGCGGCGATGCGCGAAGTGGTCGGCCGCAATACGCTCGACTATGTGCAGACCGAAGGCCGCGCGGAAGTCGCCATTCGTACGCAGGAATTGATGCAGAGCGCGCTCGATGCCTATGAGGCGGGTATTCAGATCGAACTCGTCAACCTGACGCTCGCGGAACCGCCGACCAATGAAGTGAACGAAGCTTTCCGCGACGTGCAGGCGGCCGAGCAGAATCAGGCGACGGTCATTCAACAGGCTCGTCAGTACACGAACCAGGTCGTGCCGGAGGCGCGCGGTCAGGCCCAGCGCATTCTTGAAGAAGCAGGCGCCTACGCCGCCGAGCGAACCGCGGACGCCCGCGGTCAGGCGGCGCGGTTCAATGAGATTTATTCAGAATATGCTCAAGCGCCCGACGTCACGCGGCAGCGTATGTATCTCGAAACTGTGGAGCGCGTTCTCGGCGGTATGGATAAAATCATCGTTGAGGATGGAGCGGGGTCTGGCGTCGTGCCGTATTTGCCGCTCGATCAGCTAAATCGCCGGCAACGCGCAAACCAACCGCAAGGGAGCAACTAACATGAGCAAATTACCGCTTCCCCTGTTTGGCGTCGCCGCCCTTGCCTTGCTTGTCGTCATCGTCAACTCGGCGTTTATCGTGCCGGAAACGCATTCCGCGCTGGTCTTTCGTTTCGGCGAGCCCAAAAGTCAGTACGAAGAAGCCGGCCTCAAGTTCAAAGTGCCGTTTGCCGAAAACGTAAATTATATCGACCGGCGGAACCGGCACCTTGAGCAAGATCAGACTGAAATCATCGCACGCAATCAGGAAAGACTGATTGTCGATGCTTTCGCACGATATAAAATTGTTGACCCGCTGTTGTTCTACCAATCGGTACGTACGGAGCTGCGTGGTGAACAACGCTTGAGCAACCAGCTTAACGACTCGCTGCGCGCCGTTCTCGGTTCGGTGACGATCGATGAGATTATCTCCGAACGCCGGAGCGAATTGATGACCCGCATTCAGGAAGGGCTAACCCAGTCGGCGCGTCCGTTGGGCGTTGAAATTGTCGACGTCAAAATCCGCCGCGCGGATCTTCCGCAAACAAACTCTGAAGCGGTGTTTCAGCGGATGATTGCGGAACGCCGCCAGCTGGCGCAGCAGTATCGTTCAGAAGGCAACGAGCGGGCGAACCAGCTCCGCGCTCAGGCTGACCGTCAGGTGATCGAGATTAAAGCGGAAGCGGAAGAGGAAGCGCAGAAAATCCGCGGCGCCGCCGACGCCGAACGAAACGCGATTTTCGCCGCCGCTTATTCGAAGGATCCGGAGTTTTTCGCCTTCTACCGCTCGCTACTTGCCTACGAAGAAGCGCTGCAAGACGGCGAAACCACCATCCTGCTTTCGCCGGATAGCGAATTTTTCCGCTATTTCAATAACTTGCAAGGGAACCGCCAGTAGCCCCAAATACCACGCCGCCGGTCGATTTGCCCGTTTGCCGAACGCCGCCTTTGCGTTAACTTAAGGGCTGTAGTTTTCAGTCTCGGGGAAAGATAGGGGCGGTTATGGCTCAATCCGGTGTTTTCAAAGGGCTTCTGGCTGGCGCGGTTGCGGCCGGATGCGT
>DGNI01000077.1:6075-32473 GCA_002388885.1 Parvularculaceae bacterium UBA4496
GACAGCTTCGCGGATCTCGCCGAGAATCTGACTCCGGCGGTGGTGAACATTTCCTCGGCGCAGCGGCGCGGCGGGCAGGAACTGTCGCCCCTGCAACGCAAATTCAACTCACCGGCGGTGTCGCTCGGGTCGGGTTTCATCATCGATGCGTCGGGCATCGTCGTGACCAACAATCACGTTATCGACAACGCCGACGACATCACCGTGACGTTGCACGACGGTCGGGAATTGTCGGCGACGGTGCGCGGGCGCGACCGCGAAANNGTCACCAACAATCACGTCATCGACAATGCAGACGAAATTACCGTCACGTTGAATGACGGACGCGAGTTCACCGCTGAAGTGCGCGGGCGCGACCGCGAAACCGATCTCGCCGTGTTGCAGATCAACGCGACCGGCGAAAAATTTCCCTATGTCAATTTTGGCGACTCTGACTCGGCGCGCGTCGGCGACTGGGTGATTGCAATCGGCAATCCGTTCGGCCTTGGCGGCACGGTGACGGTTGGCATTGTCTCAGCCCGCAACCGCGACATCAATGCCGGTCAGTATGACGACTTTATTCAGACCGATGCTGCGATCAATCGCGGCAATTCCGGCGGCCCACTATTCGATCTCAACGGCAAGGTCGTTGGCGTGAACACGGCGATCTATTCGCAGACCGGCGGTTCGGTCGGCGTCGGCTTTGCGGTGCCGGCGGATCTTGCCGATACGGTGATTACACAACTGCTCGACTATGGCGAAACGCGCCGCGGCTGGCTCGGCGTTTCCATCGACGACATGACGCCGGAGCTTGCATCGACGCTGAAACTACGCACGCCAAAGGGCGCGGTCGTCACGGTGGTGCGCCCGAACAGTCCTGCGGCGGATGCAGGATTGCAGCCCAATGATGTGATTATGCAATTCAACCGGCGTGACATCGAAAGCGTGCGCGATCTGACACGCGCCGTCGCCGATACGCCGATCGGTACGACAGTGCCGATGACGGTCTTGCGCGACAATCGCCGCGTGACGGTGCAGGTGCGCGTTGACCGGCGTGAAACACGCATGCTGGCGGCGAATCCCGGCGGCGTTTTGCCGGCGAATGCGGCGCAGGGCTCCGGCCTGACGCTTCAGGAGCCGACGGAAGAGCTCCGCCAGGCATTCGGTCTGCCGGCAAACGTGCAGGGCGTAGTTGTCACGGCGGTCGATCCGGAAAGCACGGCGGCGATCGTGCTGCAGCCCGGCGACGTGATCCTCGAAATCGGCTGGGAGCGTGTAACGCGCCCGAATGCAGCGGTCGACAAGCTCGGCAAGCTTCGCAACCTCAACTCAGGACCGGTGCAGATTTACGTGCAGCGCGGCGACCTATTGTTTTACGAGTCGCTTAGGCCGTAGATTCACCTGGCAAACTCCGTTTGCGGAATACCCTGAAGGTATAACAGCGCCGTCAGGTCGCCGTTATTGATGCGCGCATGCGCCGCCTTGGCGACGGCAGGCTTGGCGTGAAACGCGACGCCCAGCCCGGCGCGGTTCAGCATCGACAGATCATTGGCGCCGTCTCCAACCGCCAGCGTATCGCGTAAATCGATTTCGTATTCGCCCGCGAGGCGCACCAGCGCATCTTCCTTTGCGGCCCGTCCGAGAATGGGCTCCGCAACGTCGCCGGTCAGGACGCCGTCCGCGGTCAGTAATTCATTCGCCTGCGTGACCTGAAAGCCTGTGCGCTCGGCGACGCGCGCGGTGAAAAACGTGAAGCCGCCGGAGACGAGCGCCGTCACGGCCCCGGCGGTATTCATGGTTTGCACCAGCGTTTCGGCGCCGGGCGTCAGCGTGATGCGTTTGTTGAACGTCTGCTGCAGAACATCTGCGGGCAGGTCTTTCAGCATGGCGACGCGTTCTTTCAGCGCCGCCTCAAAGTCAAGCTCGCCGCGCATGGCGCGCTCGGTAATGGCGGAAATTTCCGCGCGCTTGCCTGCATATTCGGCAAGCTCGTCGATACACTCCTGTTCGATGATGGTTGAGTCCATATCCGCGATCAGGAGTTTTTTCAGGCGCGCGGTCGAGGAAACAAGGTTGATGTCGACGCCCGCTTCACTGGCGATGACGGCGGCTTCTTTAAAAGCATCCGCTTCCGGCGGCGTGGCGACCCCGATGTCATAAGCAGCGCCGGGCGCCAGCATGCGCGCTGTCGAACCCTTGACGGCGTCGGTTAGCCGGTCGAGAAGCGATGCGTCGATCTCCGGGTTTTCCGGATTGGCGATAACGGATAGAATGTAAGTCATACGGGTACGGACGACCTTATGAGTGAAGCGGGCGCCATCTTTATTGCAGGGCCTACGGCTTCCGGCAAGTCGGCGGCGGCGATAGCGCTAGCGCACAAGATTGGCGGCGAAATCGTCAATGCCGACGCCATGCAGGTCTATCGGGATTTGCGAATCCTGACGGCGCGGCCGTCGTCTGAGGATGAGCTTGAGGCGCGGCACCATCTTTACGGCGTTCTTGACGGCGCCGAGCGATGCTCCGCCGGGCGGTGGGCGCGGCTTGCAGCGAACGCCATCAGCGAAATCAATGATCGTGACGTACATGCCGTCGTCGTGGGCGGCACAGGGCTTTACTTCCGTGCGCTGGAGGAAGGCCTGTCACCGATTCCTGAAGCGCCTGCGGAGATGCGCGTTGCTGCAAAAGAACGGCGGGAGGAGCTCGGACCTGCAGCGTTCCGCGAAGAGGTTACCGCCAAAGACCCTGCTATGGCGCATCTGCCCGAAGGTGACGCACAGCGCCTCATCCGCGCATGGGAGATATTCGAATCGACCGGCAAACCGCTTTCCTATTTTCAGAACTTGCCGCGCCAGCCGCTGGTTGAAAATATCGCTGCTCGGATCATCATCGAGCCGCCGCGTGAAAAACTTTACGCGCAATGCGACGCCCGCGCAGAAGCCATGATGGGCGAAGGCGCGGTAGAGGAAGTCCGCACGCTCGTCGCGCGCAAGCTCGATCCCTCGCTGCCAGTCATGAAAGCGCTCGGCGTGCCGGAGATAACAGCATTTCTCTCTGGCAATGCTGATCGTGACGAAACGATCGCTGCGCTCCAACAGTCGACGCGGCGTTTCGCCAAACGCCAGCTCACATGGTTCCGGGGGCAGGCCAGCGGCTGGCCCCGCGCCGATATTGCTGATTTGGCCGTTCAGGAAATCCTGTCGAAGATTTAGAACGCTTCGCCGTTTTGGATGCTGCCGTTCTGATCGGCTGCGTTTAATCTGGGCCCGTATTCAACGGAGCGCGCATCATGAAAACCCCGCTTGCCGGCATTCTTTCGATCGCATTCGTAATCCCGCCAGCCTTTGCCGGGCCGGTCGAGGAAATGATCGCCACTGACACGGCCTTTGCGAAAATGGCGCAAGAGGAAAACGTGCCCACGGCCTTCGCCGCCTATGCCGCCGACGATGTCTGGATGTTTCCGGAAGGCGGCGACGCCTATCAGGGACGCGATAATCTGATTGAGCGATTTTCAGGCTGGCCGGACGGCGCGAACCTTGAGTGGTTTCCGCAAGAAGGAATGGCGGCGCCCGGCGGCGATTTCGGTTTCACCTGGGGGCGCTATGTTTTCACGGCGCGGAGCGATGAGGGTGAAAACGTCAGCCACGGCAAATATGTTTCGATCTGGCGGAAAGAAAACGGCGCTTGGAAGTTTGTCGCCGATATCGGCAATTCAGGCCCGGCGCCGGAAACCGCCGATTAGGCGGGGGTTAGAAAAAGCGTGCGTTCTTTTTCGCGGCGTTCCGTGAGGTGTTCGTTCACCTGGCCGCCGGCGCGGTTGTAATTCCGGAATGCGTCGGCAGCGCCCTGATAATCGCCTTGATTAATCTGCTCAAGGACGGTTGAACCGGCAAAACCGCCCGAACCAAGGTTGTAAGCAAGCGACACCATGGCTGAAAACTGGTTTACGTTCATCGGAACTTCGACCATGTTTTTGACAGCATTTTCAGAAGCGCGCACGTCCTCGCGCAGCAGGCGTTCGGCTTCCGACTCGGTGATCGTCATGCCGGCCTTTGCCGTTCGCGAATGGCCGTAACCGATCAGCCATTGTCCGCCCAGATTGTAAGCTTCAAGACGCAGGCCTTCGCTTTCCTTGATAATCTGAAGGCCGGCATTGTTGATGCGCAGCCTGCCATTGTCGGCGAGCGAACCAGAGGGCGCTGACGCGGCCGGCGAATCTCCGTCATCTTCTTCTGAATCGCTGTCAGCGTCTTCGGCTTCCGGAATAGGGTCGCCCAACCTGCCGAACCAGCCTTCGACGGAGCGAAAAGCCGGATCGGCGATCCCGGAAACGCTGCTTGGCAGTCCGTAACGGTCGGCAACCAGCATCCCCAAAACGAAAATGATGACCCAAATGACCAGCCGAAATCGCATGACCAGATCCCCGAAATACCCCGCCGGAGAGCTTCCCCAAGCTGCCCGGATTTCCACAGACTATGATCTTGGCTCGATTACCGGATTTGCGCAAATCGGCCCGGATTCCGGGGCGTTTTGCGCGTCCCGATTGCCTTTGGTTAACTGGGGCGGTATGGACTGGCGCTGTCAGGGCGGACCGGCCGGGGAGGCTTTAAAATCGGTCTGGTATGTCGAAAGTCAGCGTTGACGGCACCTCCATGTCAACGCGCCGGGTCGGTATTCGCGCCGGGGAATGCGAACGCCGCCGGTTCAGCGTAAACGCGGAACCGCGAGAAGTTATGGTTGAGTTTCTCCGCCGTCTTGGGCGTTTTCTGACAAGCATGGACGCCAAGGCGATTACATCGCTGGCGGTTTCGGTTGCACTCCTTGTTTTCGTTGTCCTGATGTTGGCGTTCGGTCAGCAATGGTTCAATCTCGAACAGGAAGGCCGCTTGAGTGCGTTGCTGGCGGAGGCGGCGGAGCATCCGTTCGCCATTTTGGGCGTGGTTTCGATTTTCGCTTTTCTGGCGCTCACCGGGTTTCCGCAGATTTTGCTGATCACCGCGACCGTTATTGTTTTCGGACCGAAAAACGGCGCCATCTATTCGTGGATCGCGACCATGGCGAGCGCGACGTTGACATTCGGTCTAGGTCATTTTCTCGGCGGGCGCTGGGTGCGCCGGTTCGGCGCCGAACGCGTGCAGCGCACGATCGACTTTATCGGACGCCACGGCATCGTCGCAAGCGGGCTTATTCGCGTCGTGCCGTCGGCGCCGTTCATTGTCGTCAACGCGGCCGCCGGCGCGGCGCATATTCCGCTCTGGAAATACTGGGCCGGTACGGGGCTCGGCATCATCCCGAAAATCGCCATGGTGGCGCTGCTCGCGGCTTTCACCCATGATCCCGATGCGCTACGCGAAGGCATGGGCGGCGCACTGGAATTTTTCACCAGCCGGGAGCCGCGCGATCTCGCCATGATCGCTGGAATACTGGCAGGATGGCTCGGTTTTCTGCTGTTCGTGCGATGGCTCTATCGGCGCATGCGCCGTCGCGACAGGGCGGAGATTTAGACTGGCTGAAGAATTCGCGGCGTTGACCGGGAGAATCTTGCTAAGGCGTAAACGGATAGATGTTCCGAAGTGTCCAAAAGACCGGCGTTTTTCGGCTTTGTTGACGATTTAGGAACCCATTAAGGATAAAGACGGGGTAACTGACATCAGGGACTCACGATAGGGAAAAGCAAAAATGCTTTCGACACTGTTCGGTATGCTTTCCGCGGATATGGCCATTGACCTCGGCACGGCNNCCAATACGCTGGTTTACGTCAAGGGCCGCGGCATCGTCTTGAACGAGCCTTCAGTGGTCGCCATTGAAACGCGCGGTGGCCGCAAACTGGTGCGCGCGGTCGGCGTTGAAGCCAAGGAAATGCTGGGCNNGCGATCCGCCCCATGCGCGACGGCGTTATTGCTGACTTCGAAGTTGCTGAAGCGATGATCAAGCACTTCATCCGCAAAGTGCACAATCGGCGCTCATTTGCGAGCCCGCGAATTGTTGTTTGCGTACCGTCAGGCGCCACGGCAGTTGAACGCCGCGCTATTCAGGAATCGGCGCTTTCCGCCGGCGCCCGTAAAGTCGAGCTGATTGAAGAACCAATGGCTGCCGCGATCGGCGCCGGGTTGCCCGTGACCGAGCCGACCGGTTCCATGGTTGTCGATATCGGCGGCGGCACGACCGAAGTCGCCGTCCTGTCGCTCGGCGGGATTGTTTATTCGCGTTCTGTCCGCGTCGGCGGCGACAAGATGGACGACGCCATCGTCGGCTATATCCGCCGCATGTATAATTTGCTGATCGGCGAAGCGTCTGCGGAGCGGATCAAGAAGGAAGTCGGCAGCGCCATGATCCCGACTGAGGGGTCGGGCGTCACGATCCAGATCAAGGGCCGCGATTTGATGCACGGCGTGCCGAAAGAAGTGCGAATCGGCGAGGCGCAGGTCGCCGAAGCGCTGGCCGAACCGGTAAGCGCCATCATCGAAGCGGTGAAAGTCGCGCTCGAAGCGACGCCGCCGGAATTGGCCGCGGATATCGTCGATACGGGCATTATGCTCACCGGAGGCGGGGCGCTCCTTAAAAACCTCGATCAGGTGCTGCGCGATGAAACCGGGCTTCCTGTTTCAGTGGCTGATGATCCCTTGTCCTGCGTGGCGCTCGGCACCGGGGCCGCGCTCGAAAACACCAAGGCCATGCGGGGCGTATTGTCGTCCGCCATCTAGGCCTGTCCTCGATCAGGACCGATGCAGGGTTCGGGGCGCAAAATAAGGCGCAAAAGCGATCTGGACGCCGCGCGCCAACGGTTTTACTTCGTGGTGTATGGAATTCTTAGGGCAGGATCGACGCGAAGGGCTGGGGCGTAAGGCGCATTCCCGTTTCAATCTCGTTCTGCTCATGCTGGTCTCGGTGCTGCTCCTTCTGTCGAGCCTTTATTCAGCGCAAGCCTCGGTTTTCAAAAAGGCGCGCGAGGGCGTGATGGACGCCGCCTCGCCGGTGCTCTCGCTTTTTGCGGGCCCCATCAACGCAATCAGCGACATGGCCGGCTCCGTCTCCGATTACTTCAATGTGATGGAGCAGAACGAGGCGCTGCGCGAGGAGAACGCCGAATTGCGCCAATGGATGGCCGAAGCGCTAGAGCTGCGCGAGGTCGTCGCGAGTTATGAAGCCCTCGACGGTTACATGACGCCGCCGGATGCCCAGCCGATCAACGCATTTGTCATCGGTGAGGCCAACGATGCGTTTGCCCGTTCGATGATCGTCAATGCAGGCCGCTCTAACAATGTCGAGATCGGTCAGGCGGTGGTCGATGCGGATGGGCTTGTCGGCCGTATCGTTGAGGCGGGGCGCGGCGCCGCCCGCGTGCTTTTGCTCACGGATATTCAAAGCCGGGTGCCGGTCTATGTGGAAGGCGCCGATGTTGAGGGCATTCTCGTCGGCAATACCCGCGCGCGGCCAGCGATCAGCTTTACGGCGAGCGCCGAGGAAGCCGAAGCCGCGCCCGGACAGCGCGTGCTGACATCAGGCGCCGGCGGCGCCCTGCCGCGCGGGCTTCCGGTTGGGGTCGTCAGCGGCGAGAGTCGCGACGGCATCATCGTCGATCTTTATGCGAACTATGCCCGCACCCGAATGGTGCGCGTCATCAACTACGCATTTCCCGAGATCGAGCCAGAGACGGAAGAAGAAGCGGCCGCACCCGCAGATGAAAACGGCGAAGCCGCAGCCCCGGCGGAGGGTTAGGGCATGGGCTATCGCGCGGAGAACCTTCTGCGGCTGATGCGGGCCATGGCGCCGACCATTCTTGGCGTTCTGGGCGTCCTGATGCTTGCGGCGCCGATCCGGCTTTTCGAAGGATATGTGCCGACGCCGATCATTCCGCTGGTTATCGTTTTTTTCTGGTCTGTCTACGGGCCGGACCTGATGCCGTCGGTCAGTGTCTTTCTGATCGGGCTTTTACAGGAACTGTTAACCGGCGGGCCGCTGGGCTTGTGGCCCGCCGTTTACCTTGTCACGCAATTCATCGTGCTCTCACAGCGCGCTTACTTTCTGGGGCGTGAACAAAAGGTCGTCTGGATCGGTTTCGCCTTGGCCTCGAGCCTTGCCGGGCTTATTCTGTGGCTCGTGATGAGTTTGATGTCAGGCGGGTTATTGCCGGTTACAGCGTTGGCGCTGCAACTCCTCGCGACTGTGCTCATCTACCCGCTCTTCGGCATTGCCTTTGGCGAGTTGCACCGCCGCGTACTGGTGGAGGCTTGAGTTAAATGTCCAGGTTCGGCCATCACGATCCGGAACGTCAGGAAACGGTGTCCCGCCGCACGGTTCTTTTTGGCGGGGGCGTGGGGCTAATGTTCGCCGGCATATCCGCGCGGCTTTATCAGTTGCAAGTAGCAGATCATCAGAAATATCTCGACCTTGCGCAGGAAAACCAGTTCAACCGGCGCATCCTGACGCCGCTGCGCGGTGAGATCGTCGACCGTTTTGGCGTGCCGCTCGCGTCGAACAGGAAAAACTTCCGCGTGTTGTTCGTGCCGGAACAGGCGCGGGACGTTGATGCGGCGCTCGATGCGATTTCAACGATTACGCCAATCAGCGATGATAAACGCGCGCGCATCATGCGTGAAATCAGGCGCCGAGGCGCGTTCACGCCGATCCAGATCGCCGACAATTTATCCTGGGAAGATTTTTCGAAAATCAATTTCCGGCTGCCGCATCTTGGCGGCGTGCTGCCGGATGTGGGCGAGACGCGCGACTATCCGATCGGTCCGGCGTCAGCATTCGTCATCGGTTATGTGGGCGCCGTGACAGAGCGTGACCTTGCCGAGCAGGAGACGGATGCGGAGCGCGTTTTGTTGCGCCAGCCTGGTTTTAAGGTTGGCCGCGAAGGGCTTGAGCGCACATATGAAAGCGAGTTGCGCGGCGCCGCTGGCGCCATGAACGTCAAGATCAACGCTCATGGCCGTGTGATTGAGGAACTCGCCGACAGCGCTGTGCCGCCGGTGCAGGGCAAGACATTGGCGCTGACCATCGACGCAGAGTTGCAACAGCGCGCCATGGAAGTGCTGGCTGAACCCGCGCCGGGCATTGAACCGCCAACGCAAAGCGCTGCCGCCGTGGTCATGGACATAATTACCGGCGATATTCTGGTGCTGGCGTCGACGCCGGCATTCAACCCAAACGACTTCAATGTCGGAATCGATCCTAACTTGTGGCGCGAGCTTAATCAGAGCCCTTACAAGCCATTGCTGAACAAGACCCTGTCAGGCGTTTATCCGCCCGGTTCGACGTTCAAGATGATTTCCGCCATCGCTGCGCAGCGGGCGGGCGTCAGGCCGACGCAAACGGCTCATTGCCGCGGCAAGGTCTGGTACGGCAACCGCTTCTTCCATTGCTGGAAGCGCGGCGGGCACGGCACCGTCGATATGAAGGGATCGCTCAAACATTCATGCGACGTTTATTATTACGAGATCGCCAAAAATCTGGATGTCGATCTGCTTGCTGACACGGCGCGGAAGTTCGGATTGGGGCAGACATATGAGCTCGGCATTTCCGGTCAGCAGAAGGGTGTTGTTCCCGACAGAGATTGGAAGCGGCAATATTTCGCCGGCAATCCGGAAAACCAGCCGTGGTTTCAGGGCGAAACCCTATCGGTGATTATCGGTCAGGGATACGTCACGTCGACGCCGCTGCAACTTGCAGTGATGGCATCGCGCCTTGCGACGGGCCGCGCCGTGCGTCCGCGGCTTGTGCGCGCCGTCGGCGAACTCGTGCCGCCGCCGCCGCAGGCGCCGCTGATTGATATCGATCATGATTATTTGAACATTGTCCGCGCGGGCATGAATGCGGTCACCAATGAATATGGCACGGCGGCGCGCTCCCGCATTGAAGACCCGGCATGGCAGATGGCGGGCAAGACCGGTACAAGCCAAGTTTATCAGATCACGGCGGAGGACCGGGCAAGAGGGCTTTCGGAACCCGAAGACCTCCCCTGGGCGCGCCGCGACCATGCGCTTTTTGTTTCCTATATGCCTTACGAAAATCCGCGTTACGCATGCGCCGTCGTTGTCGAGCACGGCATTGGCGGATCGCGCATGGCGGGCCCCAAGGCGCGCGACATCATGAAGGCCGTGGCGGAAAAAGACCCGGCCTCGAAAACGCCGCTTGACCCGCGCACCCTGGCGCGCGGCCCGGCGCCGCGGGAAAGTTAGGCGATGTCGTCGATCATCCTTCCCGGCCGGCGCCGCGGCGTTCGCGACAAGCTTTCAAGGCTTCACTGGCCGTTGATCATTCTACTGACGATTATCGCTGNNNACGCTTTATTCCGTAGCGGAAGGCAATTGGCAGCCATGGGCGATGAAGCACGGGGCGCGCTACCTTATAGCGCTCGGCATCCTCATCGGCGTCGCCATGGTGCCGATCCGGTATTGGATGGCGCTCGCCTACCCGGCCTATTTCGCTGCGTTGATCGCGTTGATCGCTGTGCCGCTGGTCGGCGAGGTAAATATGGGAGCCAAACGCTGGATCGAATTCGGCGGCTTACAGTTCCAGCCGTCTGAAGCCATGAAGATCGGCCTCGTGCTGGGACTTGCACGTTATTATCACGGGCTGCGGGCCGAACAGGTTTCGCATTTTCTATATCTGATACCCCCGGTCATGATGATTGGCGCGCCGGTCGGCCTGATTTTCATGCAGCCTGACCTCGGCACGGCGCTGCTGCTTGCTGCGACGGGCGCCATTGTCGTCTTCGTCGCCGGTCTTTCATGGCGGATTGGTTTCGCCGGCATTCTCGGCGGCGTTGCAGCGGCCTACGGCGCTTATCGATTCGAGATTCTGAAAGAGTATCAGGTGAACCGGATCTTGACATTCCTCAATCCTGACCGCGACCCGCTGGGTGAGGGTTATCACCTGTTGCAGTCGAAAACCGGGATTGGTTCCGGCGGGTTGACCGGCAAGGGCTTCATGGAAGGGACGCAGGCGCAGCTCAAATTCCTGCCGGAANNTGCAGACCGACTTCATCTTCACGGTGTTCGGCGAGGAGTTTGGCTTTGTCGGCGCCATGGGTCTTTTGTTCATGTATCTTGCGGTGATCGTTACCGGGCTTTCGATCGCCCAGGCGGCGAAGTCGCATTTCGCGCGCCTTGCAACCATCGGCGTTGTCGCGACATTCACGCTTTACGTTCTCATCAACACCGGCATGGTGATGGGGCTTGCGCCGGTCGTCGGCGTGCCATTGCCGCTCGTCTCCTACGGGGGGACGGTGATGCTGACGATCATGTTCGGATTTGGCATCGCCATGAGCGCGTATGTTCACCGCGATCAGGACATGTATCGCTCAGGAGAGCTCTAGACCGGATTATAAATGTTCGATGCGCGCTTTGAATTCCTCGCAAAAAGCGAGGTAGTATTTCTGCGCTTCAGAGAGTTGTTGCGATGCGACTGCGCCATCGCCCTCCTTGCACGCTTTTTCGATGGCGGATGCGCATTCGGCCAGTGCTGCCGCCCCCACATTGGCGGCTGACCCTTTTACGGCATGCGCGGTCCTTGACGCCTCACTAAGCGCGCCGGACCGCAAATCTTCACCCATGACACTGAGCAGATCGAGAGTTGAGCGTTGGAAGGCGTCCAGAATAGCCAAGGCGCCGTCGACGCCAGCGGCGGCGACAAGACTATCGACCTGTTCAGCCTGAAGGTGCTCAGGCCCTGATGCAAGCGGTTCTGCCAACGTTCTCTTCCCCGTTTCCCGCGCAAGCCGGTGGAGTTCTGCGCCAATCAGCCCTCCGCCAGCCGCTCTACGGCCGCTTCGTTGAGTAATATTTGCTAATAAACGTAAAAAATTGTCTAAAATGCGGGAAATCGCCGGGCCGGGGCCCGGCGCGGCTTAAGGGGATATCCAATATGCAAGGAACGGCGGGCGAAGGCGCTCATTGGTCGTCGCGGGCGGCATTCATCATGGCGGCCGTCGGGTCGGCGGTAGGCCTCGGGAATCTCTGGCGATTCCCTTACGTGGCGGGCGAGAACGGGGGCGGCGCCTTTGTCGTCTTCTATATCATCTGTGTTCTTTTGATCGGCCTGCCGGTTCTGGTTTCAGAACTCTTTATCGGCCGCCGCGGCGGCATGTCGGCGGTGGGCAGCGTCGTCAAGATCGCCAAGGCCGAGGGGCGCTCGCCGCTCTGGTCGCTGCAGTCCTGGTTCGGGATGATCGGCGCCTTCATCATCCTGACCTTCTATTCGGTTATCGCCGGATGGGTGCTGGCCTATGTCGTCATGATCGGCGGCGATCTTTTTGCAGCGATAGCGCGCGACGGGCTGGGCGGTCTCACTGCCGGCGCCTTCGCCGGCCAGACCGAAGAACAGGTAAGCGCCAAACTTGTCGAGCTTTTGAGCGATCCCGTTCGCATGATCATCTATCACGGCATCTTCATGCTCGTGACTATGGGCATTGTCATGCGGGGCATCAAAGGCGGCATCGAGACGGCGGTGACGCTGTTGATGCCGGCGTTTTTCATCCTGCTCATCGTGCTGTTTGTTTTCGCCCTGATTGAAGGCGATGCGGCGCGCGGCGTCGATTTTCTGTTGGGCGTTCGCTTTGAAGATTTATGGAGCGGCGTTAAAAACGGATCGGTGGTTTCCGCCGCGCTGGGACAGGCGTTTTTCTCCATCGGGCTCGGTTCCGCGCTGATGATGACCTACGGCGCCTATATGCGCGATGATCAGGACCTGCCGAAATCGGCGCGTCTGGTCGCGATTGCAGACACAGGCGTCGGCATCGTCGCCGGTCTTGCGATTTTCCCGATCGTCTTCGCCATGGGGCTTGCCGCCGGCGCCGGTCCTACCCTGATGTTCCAGACATTGCCGCTTGCCTTCCATGGCATGCCCGTGGGCGGACTGTTTGGCCTGATGTTCTTTATCCTCGCGTTTTTTGCAGCGATTACATCGTCGATTGCGCTGCTTGAGGTCTCGACCAAGTGGGTCGATGAACAAACGAAGAGCAATCAGCGCGTGGTTTCGGTCGGCCTTCTCGGCCTCGTAGCCTTTGGTATCGGCGTGTTGAACGCCCTCAGCCAGGTGCCTACGAGTGTTGGCGAAACATTCTGGAACACATGGCAACCGCTCGGCGGCGTCGCCCTGTTCGAGGGCATGGTGCTGCTCGACTTCCTCAGCGCAACCACTGATCTCATCCTGCCTATCGCAGGCTTTATCACCGCAGTGTTTGCGGGCTGGATCGTGTCGACATCGACAGCGCGCGAGGCCATCGGCTTCAAGTCTGAAATCTGGTTCAAACGCTGGCGCTTCTTGGTCCGGTACGTTTGCACCACGGGCATCTTCATCGTGATCGTCTATTCAACGATCATCGCGCCGATGCTGGCGGGTTAGCGCCGGGCGAAATTGTCCGTCGCGCGCACAAGCGCATCAATGATGCCGGGCTCGCTTGCAGCGTGCCCGGCGTCCAGAATTATCTTGAACTCGGCTTCGGGCCAGCGCTGATGTAATTCCCAAGCGGTCTTGATGGGCGTGACGACGTCGTAACGCCCCTGAATGATGATGGCCGGGATGCGCCGTATGCGGTCAATATTGGCGAAAAGCTGATCGTCACGGTCGAAAAATCCGCCATGGTGAAAGTAGCTGCATTCGATACGCGCAAACGCGAGGGCGAAATCGTCGCTTGAAAATGTCTGCATGCGTTCTTCGGACGGCAAAAGACTGACCGTGCCGCCTTCCCAGCGGCTCCAGGCCTTGGCGGCGCGCAACTGTTCTGCCTTGTCGTCGCCGGTGAGGCGCTTGTAGTAAGCTGTGATCATGTCGCCGCGTTCTGTCTCGGGGATTGGCGCCAGATATTCGGCCCACGCATCAGGAAAGATCCAGCTTGCGCCTTCCTGATAGAACCATTCGATTTCCTCGCGGCGGAGTGTGAATATGCCGCGTAAAACCAGCTCCGTCACACGTTCCGGGTGTGTCTGCGCATAGGCCAGAGCCAGCGTCGAGCCCCATGAACCGCCGAAGACCTGCCAGCGTTCAAGGCCTAAATGCGCGCGCAGCGTCTCCATGTCCTCCACCAGGGCCCATGTATTATTATCCTCAAGTTCCGCATGGGGTTTTGACTTGCCGCAGCCGCGCTGGTCGAAGAGAACAATCCGGTAACGCGCAGGGTCGAAATATCGCCGCATGGACGGCGTTGAGCCGCCGCCGGGCCCGCCATGGCAGACGACGACCGGTTTGCCGTCCGGCGCGCCCGATACCTCGTAATAAATCTCGTGAAGGTCCGACACACGGAGCATTCCGGAGTCGAAAGGCTCTATCGGCGGATATAAACTGCGCAAATCGCTCATTTAGCGGCGTTTCCTGCTGACATTTCCGAATCAATTTGCTAAGGCTTTAGATGGGTAGGGTGTGCGTCTCAAGTTTTTGTTTGGAGTAGGGGCCTAAGTGACATTGCGTATTGGCCGCAAGAGCGGCGTAGCAGCGTTTGTAATTTTCACATTGGCTGGTTTGCTGTTGACTGGCGGTTGTGCTGTCAATCCCGTCTTTTCCCAAAATCAATTGGATGATCATGCGGTCGCAGAACGCGACATGCTGGCTGATGCCGCGCGCGACGTCGAAGCGGCGCCATGGCCTGCGCCGGAGCCTGTTTCTTTCGTTGCGATGATCGCGGGCGCGTCTAGTAGTGAGGATCGGGTGTCTCGCAGCGAGGCGGTCGAAACTTATGTTCACGGATTGCAGCCAGCGGGCCTGCGCTTTCAAAAGCTGGCGGTTGACGCGGAATCCAATCTGACGGCGGCGCAGCGGCTTGCGCGGGTTGCAGAGAATGCGGTATTCGCCTCGCGCGTCACCATGAATGATGTGGTGACAGTCGAAGGCGCCATTCAGGCACTGCGCGAAAATCGCAAGATTTACACGAAAGCCGCGCATGAGCTTGAAAAGCTCGGCGAACCGGTCGACGAAGAAAAAATCGACGCGATCCGCACCGCCTATTTGCAGGCAATCCGTAATCTTGGCGAAACCGCCGATGCGCTTGCCGAACGAATTGAAAAAGATCGCACGGAAACCATCGCTGCGCCTTCGCGCATGCCGAGGCGAACCAGCAAGTTCTCCGGCACTTAGACGTTTAGCCGCCTGGCTCACCAACTTCTTATTTCACTTTCCGCGAGTCTTCGCCTAGACCCGCGGTGATGACGACAAGCGTTACAGAAGGCGGTTCAAAAAATCGCGTGCGCGCGCTCTACGCCGGCTTTTACGGCGGCCAGTTCGTGTTGCTCGGATTTCAGTTGCCGTTCTTTGCGGGCTGGCTGGCGCTTCAGGGGTTTAACGCCGGCGAAATTGGCCTCATCACCGGCGTCGCGCTGATCGCGCGCCTCGCCCTCGGGCCCATAGTCGCCTTCTGGGCGGATCACCAAAGCGACGAACGCCTTGCGCTGCGCATTGTCACCTTTCTGTTCGCCTTTGGCGCCGCAGGACTCGTCTTTCTGCCGGGAAAAATTCTGATCGGCGCATCGGCGGCGCTGGTGATCTGGACGTTCGGTTTGCTCGTTCCGCTCACCGATACGGCCGTGCTGCGCGCTGATCGCAATGGCTGGCTGCATTACGGTCAGACGCGCGCCATCGGCTCGGCATTCTTTCTTTCGACAACCGTGTTGGGCGGCGCGTTGTTGTCGAGCACCGGCGTTGCAGCGGCGGCGCCTGCCATGGCGATTGCCGCGAGTTTCGCGTTTTTGATGTCGCTGTTCCTGCCGAAAGGCGTCGGCGGGCGCGGCGGCGCGAAGCCGGTTTCATGGCGCGAGGCGCCGAAGCTGATCAGCAATCCGGTGTTTCTAGCGGTGCTGGCGTCAGCGGGCCTCACGCAAGGCGCGCATGCGGTTTACTACGCGTTTTCTTTTCTGCGGTGGGAGGCGCTCGGCTACTCGACCTTCGTCATTGGCTGCATCTGGGCGACAGGCGTCATTGCGGAAATCTTCATGCTGACGCGGGTGCGCGGGCTTGCCCGCCGGGTCGGGCCCATGGGCCTGTTGCTGCTGGGCGGCGGCGCCGTCGTCGTCAGATGGACGATTACGGCGTTCGATCCGCCGCTGCCCGTATTATTCCTTGTGCAGACTTTACACGCCTTCACCTTCGCCGCTGCCTATCTCGGCGCCATTGAGTTTCTTGACCGGGCGGCGCCGTTGCGCCTCGTAAACACCGGCATGACCTTGATGTCGGCGACCGGCGTCGGGGCGGTTACCGGGCTCGCGACGGTGGCGGCGGGTTTTCTGTGGGACGCGCATGGCTCGACGCCGGCGTATCTCATGATGGCGGCTATGGGTGCGGTCGCGGTTGTCGCGGCGCTTATTGCGGCGCGGCTCTGGGACGGAGGAAAGCTTTTCGACTAAGATGTCGAAATACTGAGGCGCCGTCCGTCTGTGACGTGAAAGGCGGTCAAAATCACGATAGCGGGACCGCCGGAAAATGGAGAGAATCCCATGCGATTCCTGATTGCCGTTCTTTGCATTGCCATGATTGCCGCGCCTGTTCAGGCCGGCGAAGCGAGTATAGAGATAAAAGCCCTCGCCGATGGCGCACCGCCGCCGCCTGCGTCTATTGATGACGTCGCGTGGCTGGGCGGTCACTGGAAAGGGTCGGGGCTCGGCGGCCAGTCGGAAGAATTCTTTGCACCGCCGTTGGCTGGCCAGATGATCGGCGCCTTTCGCCAGACCAAGCCCGACGGCTCGATCATGTTTTACGAGTTTTATCAGCTGCTGGAGGTCGACGGCTCGCTCGCCCTGCGGATCAAGCATTACAACGCCGACTTCACCGGCTGGGAGGAAAAAGACGACTATGTCGCCTTTCCGCTGGTCGCGGCCGAAGAAAACGCCGTCTATTTCGACGGGCTGACCTTCAAAATGACGGGGCCTGATGAATTGCGCTCGGCTGTCGTTGTCGATGAAGGGAAAGTGCTGGAGTTTGTTTATCGGCGCGTGAAGCCTGCCGGAAACTAAACATCCGCCGCGTGTGCGCCGTCCCAGCCTTCGGGCAGACCCTTTTCCATGAAACGCTTGATGCGCTCTTCATAGATATCGAAAAGCGCGATTTTGGCGCCGGGCGATTTCTTTGTCTTCGCCAGCAGCTCCTTTGCCTTGGTCATGTCGCCGGCGCGGTATGAGGCGAGGAACTGGCGGTGCGTGTCGTCGAGCGAACGGAACGCTTTCGACGATTTGATGAACGGATTGCCGATCAGCGCGTAAATCGAAACGGGGCGTTTTTCGGCGCGCAGTTTCAGCCGGTCGAGTTCAAGATAGGCGAAGTGATGATGCGTTTCCTTGTGCACCGCTTCGTCGCAGATCATCGCCGGGCCATAGAATTCCGACTGGTTTCTCAAGAACGCAGCACGGTCGACCGCCGGGCCGACGGCGGAATAGCGGTTGTTGCGGCCATGCCCCATCGGCCCCGCGAAACAGGGACCGGTGGCGACGCCGATGGCGAGATGAATGCGCATGCCGCGCGTGTGGCTCGACTCATCCAGGTCCGAATTGATCTTGTCCATGCTTTCGATGAGCCGCAGCGCCGCCGCACATCCCGCCTGCGTATGGTCGGCGGTTTCGAGCGGCGCGTTGTAGTAAGCGAACAGCCGTCCGCCGTCCGACTGGTCCGCGGCGCCGCCGCTGGCGATGATCGTCTGGCGCAGATCGAGACTCGCCGCCGCGAGAAGCTTGGTCACTTCATCGGGTAGCGTCTCCATGGTGCGCAGGTCTTCGTCCGCGATGCGCAATTCGCAAGCGAGCACCGTAATGTCGCGCCGGACGCCTTGCAGGATTTCGCTACCCGCTTCCTCGCGCAACCGCTTCATGGCCGGTTCGGGCAGCGTGTCATGGAATGAACCGCGCAAATTGTCGTCGCGCAACACGCCGCCGATGGAACGCCCGCCTGCAACGGAAAACGCCCCAAGGAAAAGCGCCGCCGCCCCGGGCAACGGATTGAGAAGAAGGTCGCCAAAGGCGAATGCCGCGAAAGCGCCGAGCAACAGGATAATCGAAACCAGCGCCGCAAACCCCGCCGCCTGCCAGAACTGCAGCCTCTGCGCCGTCATGATCGCCGCCGCACCGAAGATCATTACCGCCAGCGCTTCCATGTAACCGGTCCAGCCAGGACGCTTCGGCGCGTCGCCGGCGGCAACTTGCGCTGCGGCAAGCGCGTGCAGCGCAGGCCGGGACAAGGGCCCGCGCGCGGTCATCACCGTCTCACCAAGCTCCGTATCAAGACCAATCAGTACAACGGCGCCATCAAGCTGCTGGTTTGAATCAAGATTGTTGAGAAGACGCGCCGCAGATGTCGACGGTACGGCAAGGCGTTTCGGGAGGTAAAGACGCAATGATGTTGTTTCATTGAGGTCGACCGTCACATCGCCCACATTGATCGTTTCGATGGTGCGGCCTTGCGAATGGGCGGTCGATGCGCCTGTATTCACGGTAATTTTTTCATCGCCTGCAGCAAGTCTTGCCGCCTCCAGCGCAATCGACGGGGCGGGCGCTTCATCAAGCGACCACAATAACGGCGTGCGGCGTACGACGCCGTCCCTGTCCGGCGACAGTGCGGCGACGGCGGGCCGCGCCGCGGCGCTCAATGTTTCGTTGACGGCGTAGAAATAGCGCGCGGCTGGCAGCGCGATGAACTCGCCGCCATTCGGGCCCATAGTCAGCCATGATGAAAGTTTGACGTCGCTGCGCTGCATCGAGGTCGACCGGTTCGGGTCCGCCGGCGGCGTCGCGCTGACGCCAATGGCGCCGTCGACGCCGACAAACGCAGCGGCGAGACGTTCATCGGTTTGCGGCAGGAGCGCCAGTTGCTGCGCAAAGGCTTCGTCACGCGCGCCCGACAGCCAAAACTCGCCGATGGTTTCCGGCGACAGGGGATCGGGGGAGTCGACCGTCTCAGTCAGGATGACGCCCTTCGCGCCGGCCTCGCCCGCAGCCTCAACGAGATCGGCCAAAACAGTGCGTGGCCATGGCCAGGGGCCGACGGCGTCCACGCTCTCACGGTCGATCAGGACGAGGTGAAAATCCTCCGATGCGTCGCCCGAAGACGGGTCAATCCGCTGGAAATAGTCGAAAAGGCGTTCGCGCGCATTCGCGTCGGGCGATTGGGCGCCGGCGAGGGTCCCGAGAGCGATGACCGCAAGAGCCCCCGTGACGATCAGCAACGGGAGCGCGGTCAGCCATTGAAACGGCTTTGAAAACATACGCTTAGACAAACTGACCCTTTCGATACGACCCCTGCGGCGCGCTTCGGGGTCTACCACACATCGCAACCTGTATTCAGGATGATTTTATTATCCTGTCGTAAAGCATAACACTGCAAGGCCCGGGCCGCGTGCCCGGCGCTTTTAGGAAGTATTAATCATGACGGATTCGGCGGCGACATTCGACATTGATATGAAGGGCGGCGTTTTAAGCCTGATCGCCCGCGGCGACTGGCGCGCCCGCTATCTCGGGGCGATCGACGGGAAACTGCGCGATTTCACCGATGATTCGATCGGGCGCGACATCATCATCGACCTGTCGGCTGTGGAAAAACTCGATACGTCAGGCGCCATGGTGCTGCAGCGTACCTTTCACGCCTGCGCGGAGCGGACGAGCGCGTCGAAGATCGTCGGCGCCCGGGATTCTCATGCAGCGCTTTTGGAGCAGGTCGAACAGCATCTGGCGCCCTGTCATGTGGAGCCGCTGCACGGCAACGCCTTCGTGATGGTGTTGCGCCGCCTCGGCAAGGGCGTGATCGACGCCATGCTCGCCGGACAGGCAATTTTGAGTTTCATCGGAGAAATATTGAGTACGTTTGCGCGCAGCGTCATGCAGCCGTCACGGTTCCGCTGGACCGCTACCGTGCACCACATGGAAGAGGCCGGGCTCAACGCCATTCCGATCATCGGGCTCATGTCGTTCCTGATCGGCTCTGTCGTCGCGTTCATGGGCGCGAAAATCCTGCAGCTGTTTAATGCTGATATTTTCACCGTCGAACTCGTCGGCATATCCGTCTTGCGCGAATTCGGCGTTCTGTTGAGTGCGATCCTGATCGCCGGACGATCGGGGAGCGCGTTTACGGCGCAGATCGGATCCATGAAAATCCGCGAGGAAATCGACGCCATGAAAGTTTTGGGGCTCGATCCTCTGGAAGTATTGGTGCTGCCGCGCGTCATGGCGCTCGTCATCATGCTGCCGGTGATTGCGTTTCTCGCCGCCATGCTCGGCATGATCGGCGGCGGTCTCGTCGCATGGCTCGCCATGGATATTTCGCCGGCGCTGTTCATGGTGCGTACCCAGGAAACGATCATCATGAATCATTTCTGGGCGGGCCTCATCAAGGCGCCTTTCTTTGCATTCGTGATCGCTGTCGTCGGTTGCTATCAGGGCATGGAGGTGGAAGGCAGCGCGGAATCGCTTGGTCAGCGTACGACACTTTCGGTCGTGCAGGCGCTGTTCCTCGTGATCCTGATCGATGCGTTTTTCGCCATGTTCTTTCTGGAGATCGACTTTTGACCCTTGGGCAAAGCGTTCATAAGCACATCATCGAGGTCGAGGGGCTCAAAACCCAGTTCGGCGATTTCGTCGTGCATGAAAATCTCGACTTGCGCGTGCGGGAAGGCGAAATTCTCGGCGTCGTCGGCGGATCGGGTACGGGCAAATCCGTGCTGATGCGCGCGATCATCGGCCTCAAGCGTCCGAGCGAAGGCGTGGTCAAGGTTTTCGGCGAAGACTTTTATGCGGCTGACCATCAGGCGCGCCTTTCCATTGAACAGCGCTGGGGCGTCCTGTTTCAGGGCGGGGCGCTATTTTCCTCCATGACCGTTGCGCAAAACGTCATGGCGCCGATCAGGGAACATCTTAATCTTCCTGAAGAATTGGCAAAGGACATTGCGGCCTTAAAAATCTCCATGTCCGGTCTGCCTGAAGAAGCGGGCGCGAAATATCCCTCCGAGCTTTCGGGCGGTATGAAAAAACGCGCCGGGCTCGCGCGGGCGCTGGCGCTTGATCCCGAAATCGTTTTTCTGGACGAGCCGACAGCCGGTCTTGACCCCATTGGGGCGGCGAAATTCGACGACCTGATCGTTAATCTCAAGGAATCCTTAGGGTTAACAGTGTTTATGGTCACTCATGATCTTGATACGCTGCATGCGACCTGTGACCGGGTGGCGGTGCTGGCTGAAAAGCACGTCATCGCCTGCGGTCCGCTCGACGAAGTCCGGCGGACGGATCACCCGTGGATCAGCGAATATTTTTCGGGGCCCAGGGGCAGGGCCGCGCTCTCCGCTAAGGCGAGCTGAGGGGTTGTAAGGTATGGAAACGCGCGCGCCATATGTGATGATCGGCGCTTTCGTCATGATCGCAATTGCGGCAGCGTTCCTGTTCATCCTGTGGCTCGGACAGTCGCAGCGCGAATTCGACGAATACGACATCATCTTCACCGAGCGCGTATCGGGTCTTTCCGAAGGCGCGGCGGTGCGCTTCAACGGCATTCAGAAAGGCGAAGTGGACGAGTTGACGATCGATGCTGACGACCCATCAATCGTTATTGCCACAGTCCGGGTTGAAAAAGATACGCCCGTCAAGACCGACACCAAAGCCGAGCTGGAGCTGGTCGGTTTTACCGGACTTGCGATTATTCAGTTTGTGGGCGGTTCGGCGGACGCGCCCTTGCTGAAAGACGTCAGCGAAGACGATGTTCCGAAAATCAAAGCGGACACGTCCGGCTTCGCCGCGTTCCTTGAAGGATCCGGCGACGTGCTGGCGCAGGCGAACCGATTGTTGTCCGACGATAACATCAACGGCATTTCGGGGATCATTTCCAATATCGAAACCCTGACCGCCGCCTTCGCTGAAAACGACGAAGAAATCACCACGACGCTGCAAAACATAAATACGATCACCACGGATCTGGCGCGCGTCACCGGCAAGCTCGATGCGGCGGCGACCGGGCTGCAGTCTTTCATGGAAAACGATGCACCGGCGACGGCGGAGGAAATCGAAGCGCTGCTCACTGAATCCCGCGCGCTCATGACGGACTTGCGCGCTATCACAGATGAAAACCGCGCCTCCATCAGATTGTTCGCCGATCAGGGACTCGGGCAGGTGGCGCCGGCGCTTGGCGAAGCGCGGCGCCTGATGCGCACGCTCGACGCCATGCTGCGTGAGATTGACCGCGATCCGAACGCCTATTTCTTCGGCGAGCGCGCACCGGAATATGTTGGGGATGAACAATGATGAAACGCCTTGCGCAACTTATATCTGTCGGCGCGGCGGTTCTCGCCGCAGGCTGCGTATCGATACTGCCAGAAGCGGCGCCCGCAAAACCGCGCTTTCATATTGAGGCGGCTGACGCCGGNNGCGCGGCGCTTCAGTGGTCGCTCGTCATTGACGATCCGCGGGCGACGCGCGTTTACGACACCGTGCGCATCGCCGTCTCGCCGGGCCCGGGAAAGATCGAATATCTCGCCGGGGCCGAATGGGCCGACCGCGCGCCGCGCCTGTTCCAGACCGCGCTGACGCAGACTTTTGAAGACGCGGGACGCATTCTCGCCGTGGGCGACCGCGTCGCCATTCCGGTTGCCGACCTTGTTCTGCAGACGGACATTCGCCGCATGGAAGTGGATGTCGCTTCGCGTGACAGGGCGGCGGTTGTCGAAATCTACGCCCGACTGACAGACGGCAAGGGCAATGTTTTTTCCGCGCGCAAGTTTGAAACGCGCGTTAACGCGAATTCGACCGAACCGAACGCCGTTTACAGCGCCTTCGACGCTGCGTTCGATGAAGTGCTGACCGGCATTGTCGGCTGGGCCTATACGCAAGGCGCTGAAGCGCGCGGCGGCGCTGCTTCCTAGCCGTCCTTTCCGAGACGTAACGCGGCAGTGTTGGACTTCTCCTGACGCGGGGCCTATTTTAATTGGGTCTCAATCGGGAGCCCGGCGCAATGAAACGATACCTTCCTGTTGCAACTGCTTTTGTGTTCCTCGCTTCGCAAGGCTGTTCACAGCCTGCAGATCTTTCTGCGGAAGACACAACAGCGTCAGACGAGGTCGAGACTGGCGCCGGCGACATGACCGCCGACGCCGGATTACCTGAGGCGGGCGAGCCGACCACCTGTCTCATCGTTGCAAGCCGCGACTGGCGGGCATGGATCAATGCGATGCCGGGGCCTGATGCCGTTCGTACACTGATTGTCGAGGGCGTCGTCGATACGCCGACGCCGGGCTACACATTCGAATGGGAGGCCGGCATGGCCGACCGCAGCGCCATTCCGATGCAGCGCCTGCATTTAACCGCGACGCCGCCTGACGGCATGGCCGCACAGGTGATAACCACCGAAACAGTCCGCTACGAAGGCCCCGCGATCGCAGAAAACTATCGCGCCGTCGCCGTCATGTGCGGCGAGGTTCTGCTGGCGGACATTACGGATGTCGTGACCGCACAGTAGGAGTTGTTAAAAAAATACATTGAGGAGAGCATAATGAGATTGGTTGTAGCCGCTATTTGTTCGACGATAGTACTAATCGGATGTTCAGAAGTGGCGCAAACGGCGCCATCCGAATCGGAGCGGTCCTCAAGGTCGGACACTGTGGTGACGCGCGCATCGAAGGCGATTGAAATCGTCCGACAGTCGGCCGATGCGCTTGGCGGCGCAGTCCGGTTGCGTGAAGTGCAATCCATCGCGTTCGGTTTTGAAGGAGAAGCCTTCTTCCCGTATCAGGGCCCGACGCCGTTGGAGCCGGGCCTCTTTAATTACACGGAGCGAAATATTATTGATGTCGCCGGCGCGCGGTTGCGCGTGGTCAACGGGTTTACCGGCGAGCAGACTGCTTTCACGCGCACCATCGATATTGACGGCGCGGACGCCGCCATGCTTCCCGAGCTGGCGCGGCAGCTGCGGCAAAGCCCGCATGCGATATTGCACGCCTGGCTGCAGGATCCGAAACGTCTGGCGCTGACGGATGAAACGAACAGCCATCACGTTATTGCCGGCGCTTTTTATGGCGAGCTCATACACGTTTACATCAACAGGGAGACAAAACACGTTGATCGCGTTGTCATGCCGTTCAGCGACGTACGCTACGGCGACACGGAATCGGTCATCGAATTCAGCGAATATGCCGAGAACAGCGGCTGGACGGCGCCGGGCCGCTTCCGCGTTGTTGATGCAGGCGCGGAGATATTTAATCTTCCGTATAACGACTACACTCTTGAGCTAGATGATCTTGAGGCCGCTTTCGCACCGGTCGAGCGATCCCAGCGCACGCAAGCGACTGAGAATAGCGAAACAGAGCCGCTGGAACGCCCGGGGCCTGATACCTATGAACATCGCGATTACGGCGACGGCGTCCGCGCGCTCTTTAATTCGGGCGGGCCGGATTATCATTCATTAGCTGTTGCGTTGGACGACGGCGTCATCGTCATTGAAACGCCGGGAAGTTTGGACAACGGCCGGCGTCTGCGCGAGCGAGCCTCTGCGCTTGGCGAGGTTCGGTATGTTTCGGCGAGTCACCATCACGGCGATCATGCGGGCGCCGTTGCGGGCGTTGTCATCCCTGACGCGGCGTTGATCGTGGCGGATAATCACAGGGCGTTTTTTGAGGATGCAGTGACGGCGCCGCGCATGCTTCATCCGGGCGGGCATCAGCCGCTGACCAGTCCGGCCATTGAATCCGTGCCGCCGCGCGGCGAACGTGCGTTTGGCGACCGGCTGGTGATTTACGATGCGGGCCCGTCCGGTCACGTGGAGGCGCATCTGGTGTTTTATGCGCCGGGGCCGCGTATTCTTTTCCAGAGCGACATGGCCGTCTTCCGGTGGGACGGGTCAGTAGAGCCGGCGCGAGATCAGGCGTGCCGGTTGCGCGCGTTTATCGAAGAGCGCAGTCTCGCCGTCGATACGATCATTGGCGGGCACGGAAGGCCAGGGGATGTCGCCGATCTCGACCGCGCCATAGAGCTGCGGGAGGCGCCGTGTCCCGCCTGATTATTTGTATTTGTCGTTAAGCCCGGCGCCTGTAGCGATCATCGGCATGATCTTTTTGATGCGCCGTACCTTGGTATCGCTGCGTTTGGCCTCCGCGATATAGTCGGCGTATTCGCGCCTGCAGCCCGGGGTCAGTTTGTCGAAAGCCGATGCGGCGCGTTTGTTTCTGGAAAGCGCGGATTTGAGTTCCGCTGGAATGACGAGGGCTTTGCCGCGCGCCGGCTTGATTTCCTTGCCGGCCTTTTGAAGCGCGATGGCTTCCTTCACGTAAGCCTTGATGACCGCGGGTTTGATATCTTTCGCGGAAGCCATGCGCCATTGACGCAGCGCCTTGGTTTTGCCTTCCTGCGCGTTAATCAGAACCTTTTTCTCATCCTTTAAAAGCGCGCCCTGATGAAACCACAGGCCGAAATAGGATTTAAACCCGCCAATCCCGACAACGTTCTTGCCGTTCAGCGTATAGCACGGCGCGCCCCATTTGATTTCTTCGGTAAGCCCGGTGGCGAGGAGCACTTTGCGCAACGCGATTAGTTCGTCCCGCCACGGGCGGTCTTTGGCAAAGAATGCGTCGGGCGATTTGTTCTTTTCCATGCGCGCGAGTCCTGCGGTCTGAAGAGAACGGTTTTACGCAAAATACCCGACTGTTGCGCCGATGAGCAGATAAACCCGGCCGAGCGGAGAGCTCAAGTATTCTTCAAGCTCTTCATCTGCGGTTTCGGATGTTGTCGCGTCCTCGAGAAGCTGTTCGAAGCCTTGCAGGAAGTCGTGAACGCCCGTTTCGAATTTCCGGTCACGGCCTGATTCCGTCCGGATACGGCGTTTTACGTCTGCTTCGTTGAGGCGCAGCAACCGGTTGGCGAAAACATTGCGGTCGCCCTTGTCGAAACGCTCCTGCAGCGCCGGTGGCGGATCGCCGTAAAGCCGCGTTTCAAGCAGGTGCGTGAAATCCTGCAACCGGGCAATGATGCGGATGGCGTTTTCGGCATCTTCGTGATCTTTCGCAGCCTTCGCTTCGGCTTCCTTTGCCGCCGCGCCAAGATCGAGCGGCGCGCCGTCGTCAGCCGCGTCGAGAATTTCCTTCCACGAAACATCGCCTTTTTTGCGTGCGCCGCCATCGCTCTTGCCCAGCGTCAAAGGAGGGGTTTTCTTGCCCCCGCTGCTTTTTGACGGGCGCCGTTCAGCAATGTCGCGCGCCAGTTCGTCAAGGCGCGCGGCGCCATTACCGTTGGTCCTGGCTGTTTTCGGATCGGGCGCGATCGGCTTGATGACTTCCGGCGCCTTGCGCGAGGCTGCGCCAAGATCGAGGGTCGCCTGCATCGCGGCGGTTTTTTTCGCCTCTTCCTCCGCTTTGGCGGCTTGTACGGCGGCTTCCTTTGCGGCTGCTTCTTCGGCGCGTTTTCGCTGCGCCGCCTGAAGGTCGGCGCGCTTTTGCATTTCGTTTTGCGCCTCGGCGAGGCGGGCCGCCGCTTCCTGTTCG
>DGNI01000071.1:0-613 GCA_002388885.1 Parvularculaceae bacterium UBA4496
CGACGATGTCGTCCACCGTGACCATGCCGATCAGGCGGTCGGCGTCGTCCACAACCGGCGCGGAGATCAGGTTGTACTGTTCGAAAAGATAGGCGACCTCTTCCTGGTCCATGGTCACCGGCACGGTGCGCATGTCGCGGCTGGTCATGATGTCCTGAATCACCGTGTCGCGTTTCGACTTTAACAGCGTCGAGAGCGGCACCGATCCCGTCGGCTTGAATGAGGGATCGACAACGAAAACTTCATAGAATTTGTCAGGCAGTTCCTCGGTCCCGCGCAGGCGGTCGATGATCTGTCCGACGGTCCAGAACGCCGGCGACGCGAAGAACTCGCGCTGCATAAGGCGGCCGGCGCTGTCCTCTTCAAAGTCGAGAGCGGCGCGGAGCGCGAGGCGGTCTTCAATCGGCGCCAGCGCCAGAATTTCGGCGCGTTTTTCCTCATCGAGATCTTCAAGCACGAACGCCGCATCGTCCGTGTCGAGCTCCATGACGGCTTCGGCGACCTTCGCCGGCTCCATGGCCTCGATGATGTCTTCGCGCAAATCTTCATCGAGTTCGGCGAGCACTTCGGAAGGGATCGCCCCGCCAAGCATGGCGATCAGGGCGTCGCGTTC
>DGNI01000071.1:728-5179 GCA_002388885.1 Parvularculaceae bacterium UBA4496
AACTGACCGTCCTCCTCCGGCGGGAGCCCGTCAGGGTGCACTTCTTCTTCGGCGGGCGCAGTTTCAGACATGAACCCCCCTCTCGGATTTGGCGGTCAAAGCCGTTGGAAAGTCTGGATAATCATGTTGCTAAGCCAGCCCATTAATGAACGCAAGAGGCCGGTTGGCGAGGTTAACCTCATCCGACTTCTTTCGACTCGCCACGCTTTAAGCGTGGCGACCAGACAGCGTCCTGGGTGAATGGACATGATGGACGCCACGGTCAGGCCGTGGCGAGTCGGATACATTTTGCATTGAAGACTAGTCTCTAAAATTGAAAACGCCGCTGAGGATGATCGCGACCGTGACGAGCCAAAGAACGCCGGAAACTTTCGTCGCCAGCCACATCTTCTTTTTGATTTTCGGCTCGGTCGGCGCGCCGGGATCGGCGCCCTTGACGCCGTCGTCGTCAGCCTCCCATCGGCCAGTGATTTCCCGCGGCAACACCGCAAGGAAGGCGACCCACCACCAGATGATATAGATAACAATGGCGCCGGCGATGTTCATGACTGCAGTCTCAGGATGTGGGTGACGATCACCGGCCGCTTGCCCCAGACGTCGTCGAAGTAAATCCGCGCCGCCCGTTTCACCGCCAGCGCCACAGCCTCGTCGTCCTTGCGCTTGGTGCGCGGCAGGTCGGTCAAGGCGTCATCGATTTCATCGGCGAGTTCGGCAGCGGCATCCGGCGCGTCGCTGGCCCAGACGACGCCTGCGCCGTCGGCGGCGATGACGTCGGCCAGCTCGCCTTTTTTATCGAAAGCGATCGAAACGAACAGAACGCCCGCATAGGAAAGTTTCTTGCGCTCGCGCATCGCCGCCGCGCCATCCGGCATGAGCACATCGCCGTCGAGATACATGCGGCCCGCTGGAACCTCGTCGATCCGCTCCGGCCCGTCCGGCGCAATGCGAATAAGATCGCCGTTTCGCGGCGCGAAAGACTTCTCTGCGCCGAGTTCCAGTGCAAATTCGGCGTGCTCTTCAAGGTGGCGCGCCTCACCATGCACCGGGATTGCGATTTCCGGCCGCGCCCATTGATACATGGACCGCAATTCCTCCCGGCAGGGATGGCCGGAGACATGAACGAATTCGTCCTTTTCCGTGATGATTTTCACGCCAAGCTCAACGAGATCGTTTTGCAGATTGTAAATCTCGCGGTCATTGCCGGGAATGATCTTCGATGAAAAAATCACCGTGTCGCCTTCGGACAGCGTTAGGTCGCGATGATCGTTACGTGCAATGCGCGAGAGCGCCGCGCGAGGCTCTCCTTGCGACCCCGTGCAAAGATACAGCACATGCTGGCGCGGCAGGTGGCCTGCGTCCTGCGGTTCGACAAATGACAGCCCTTCCGGCAACAGCCCCGTCTCGCGCGCCGCATCGACAATCCGCAGCATCGAACGCCCGAGCAGGCACACGCTGCGATCCGCCGCGGCGGCGGCTTCGCAAATGGAAACCACACGGGAAACATTTGATGCAAATGTCGTCACCGCCACGCGGCCTTCCTGTTCGGCGATGAGTTTCGTGAGCGATGTTCTGACCGCCGATTCCGAACCGGACTCACCCGAAGACAGCACGTTGGTGGAATCGCACACCATGGCGAGCAGTCCATCATCGCCCAGCTTCTTGATCGTGCCGCTGTCGGTCACGGGCCCGAGCGCGGGCGTCGCATCGATCTTCCAGTCGCCGGTGTGCAGCACGGTTCCGAGGTCAGTTCTGAGGATCACGCCGCTCGGCTCCGGAATGGAGTGCGTCAGCGTCACATATTCGATATCAAACGGCCCGAGTTTGAACCGGGCGTTCATGTCGATGACATTGAGTTCGATGCCCTCGACTTCGTATTCCGCAAATTTTCGCGCCACGAGCGCCGCGGTAAACGGCGTCGCGTAAATCGGACAGCCAAGTTTCGGCGCGAGGAGCGCCACGGCGCCGATATGATCTTCGTGACCGTGCGTCAGCAACAGCCCGTGCAGCGCTTCCTTTTCTTCGAGAATGTAGGACGGGTCCGGACAGATGAGATCGACGCCGGGCGTCGTGAGGTCGCCGAACATGACGCCGCAATCGATCATCACCCACTGGCGGTTCGCTGGCGTGCCGAACCCGTAAAGGTTCATGTTCATGCCGATCTCGCCGGAACCGCCGAGCGGCAGGAATACAAGTTCCTTGCGGGACATTATTTCGCCTTCAGCCGTTTCGAGATCTCAAGTAGCCCGCGAATAGTCAGGTCATGATCAAAGATATCAATGGACGTTGTCTGGCCTTCGAACAGCGATGCGATGCCGCCCGTGGCGACGACCTTCATCGGTTTGCCGTATTCTTCCTTAATGCGCGTCACCAACCCGTCGATCAGGCTGACATACCCCCAGAAGACGCCGGTCTGCATGGCGCCGACGGTGTCGGTGCCGATCACTCTCGGCGGTTTTTCGATGGCGATACGCGGCAGACGCGCCGCCGCCTCATGTAGCGCCTGCATGGAAAGGTTGATGCCGGGCGCGATGACGCCGCCTTCAAAGGCGCCGTCCGCCCCGACGATGTCGAAGTTCGTCGCCGTGCCTGAGTCCACCACCACCAGCGGGCCGCCATGGGCTGTAAAGGCGCCCACCGCGTTCACTAGCCTGTCGGCCCCCGCCTCCGACGGTTTTGAAATCCGCACCTCGACACCGGGAATATTGTCGTGGCCAATGACGAACGGCTCGCAGTTGAAATAGCGCCGCGACAGGTTGCGTAAGTGAAACAGCGACTGCGGCACCACCGTCGAGATGATGCATTCGGATACATCTGTCAGTTGTTGCCCGTGAAACTCCATCAGCTGCGACAGCCACACGGCGTATTCGTCGGCCGTGCGCGTCGTCGAGGTCGAGGCCCGCCACTGCGCAACAGATTTGTCGCCGTCAAAAAGCGCGATGACCGAGTTGGTGTTGCCGACGTCGATGGCGAGCAGCATGTCGTGTCTTAACTTTCTTTCTTCGAGGCGGCGAAAAACACCTCGCCCGCCGCGATTGTCCGCTTTCCGGCCGCGGAGCGCAACACCAGCGCGCCGGTTTCATCGAGCCCGGCGAAGACGCCCTTGAGCTCCTCATTCGGCAAGCGGACAGTGATTTCTTCAAACACGCTGGCGGCGCGCGCCAGCCATTGCTGGCGAACTGGCTCAAAGCCTTGCTCTCGCCAGATTTGGTAAACGCGCCAGAAATGCTCGTCGAGACACGCGGCAAAATCCGGCGGGTCGGGAAGATCCGTCGCATGATCTATCAGCCGCGCCGTTTTGTAAGGCATGCCCTCCGGCGCCGTCACCATGTTGACGCCGACGCCTATGGCGAGATGCGCGCCCAGGTTTTCGAGCAGAATGCCGGCGCATTTGCCGCCCTCCACAAGAACGTCGTTCGGCCATTTCAGTCTGGTTTTTTCCTGCGGAATGATTTCATCGAAAGCAGCGGCCAGCGCCAGCGAGACAATGAACGAAACCTGACCGAGCGTTTCCTTCTCGCTATCCGGTTTGAAAAAAAGCGTCCCTGCAAAGTCGCCCGCGCGCTGCTCCCAGCCGCGGCCTCGACGCCCGTATCCTGCTGTCTGCTTCAGCGCCACGATCCAGCGCGGACCGTTCTCGCCCGCCTCGATCCGGCGCTTGGCCTCAAGGCTGGTAGAATCAAGCGTATCGAAAAGCTGAAGGTCGGCGCCGGAAGCGAGTTTGGCCACTTAAAAGAGCGACGCCGCAGCGCGCCCCGCCGCCTGCATCAAGGGGCCGATGAATATGGTCAGCACCGGGAACATCAAAATGGCCGAACCCCAGGCGGCGAAAGTCAGCGCCGGTCCTGCGTCGCGCTCGAATGCCGGGGCCGGTTCGTCGAACCACATGAACCAGACAATGCGCAGGTAATAAAACGCGGAGATCGCGCTGGCGAAAACGCCCGCGACAGCAAGCCAGATCAGGTCCGCTTCGACAGCGGCGAAGAACACGAACCACTTGCCGAAAAACCCGGCCGTCGGCGGCACGCCCGCTAGCGAGAACAATAGCACCGTCATGATCAGCGCCATGGGCATGTTGGTGCGCGACAGGCCGGACAAGTCGGAAATGTTTTCCGTCATCCCGCCGCGGCGGCGCATCATCAAGATGACGGCGAAGGTTCCAATGGTCATGACGATGTAGATCGCCATGTAGATCAGCACCGACGAAACGCCCTGCGCCGTGCCGGCGGCAAGACCGATCAGAGCATAGCCCATATGGCCGATAGAGGAATACGCCATCAGGCGCTTGATGTTGGTCTGCGCAATCGCCGAGAACGCGCCGACGGCCATGGACGCCACCGCAATGAGCGCAATCACCGGCTGCCAGTCTTCGAGAACGCCGGGGAATGAAACGGTGAGCGCACGCGCGAACAGCGCCATACCCGCGAGCTTCGGCGCGGCGGCGAAAAACGCCG
>DGNI01000071.1:5198-7211 GCA_002388885.1 Parvularculaceae bacterium UBA4496
TCCGGCGTCCACATGTGGAACGGCGCGGCGGACACCTTGAACGCGAGGCCGGAAATCATGAAAACGAGGCCGATGACGAGCCCGGTGTTCTGTTCCGTTGACGCGGCGACGCGCGCAATGCCTTCAAACGTGGTCGAACCCGTAAAGCCGTAAACCAGCGACGCGCCGTAAAGCAGCAAGCCCGAAGACAACGCCCCCAGCACGAAATATTTGAGCCCTGCCTCGGTGGACCGACGACTGTCGCGGTTGAACGCCGCGAGAATGTAAAGCGCAAGGCTTTGCGTCTCGATGCCCATATAGAGCGAAATCAAATCGGTCGCCGACACCATCATCGACATGCCGAAAGCGGCAAGCACAATCAGCACCGGATATTCGAACCGGCCGAGCTGTTCGCCGGCGAGATAACGATCCGACATCAAGATGGCAAACGCCGCCGCGCCGAAAATAATGACTTTGCAGAACCGCGCGAACGTATCGATCTGGAACGCGCCGCCGAACAGCGCCGCGTCCTGTTGACCGCCCGGTGAAAACACGACGAGCACAGCGGCGATGACGAGCAGCGCAACCGAGGCAATGGAAATCTGCCCCGCCGCCTTGTCGCCGCGGAACACGCCGAAAATCAACAGCGCCATGGCGCCGATGGCGAGCGCCAGTTCCGGCCAGGTAAAGGAAAGCGTTTCAACAAGGCTCATGACGCGCCCCCTGCGCCGAGCGCCGCATTGTAATTTTCAATCAGCAAATCCACCGCCGGCGAGAACACGCTCAGCGCCGGGCCGGGATTGAACCCGAGGAACAGCGCAAAACCCATAAGGACGACCAGCGATGCAAGCTCGCGCCGGTCCACGTCGGGAATGCTCATCAGCGCTTCCTTGGTGAGATCGCCATAAACAACCTGCCGGTAGAGTCGGAGCGCATAAGCCGCCGAAAGAATAACGCCAAAGGCGGCGAAAAACGCGATCCATGAGTTAACCTTGAATGCGCCGGTCATGGCGAGAATCTCGCCGACGAACCCGCTGGTGCCCGGCAGGCCGACATTGCCGAGCGTGAAAAAGAGAAACAGAAAGGCGTAAAGCGGCATGCGGTGCACGAGCCCGCCATAGGCGGCAATCTCGCGCGTGTGCATCCGGTCGTAAACAACGCCGACGCAAAGGAAGAGCGCGCCGGAGATGAAACCGTGCGACAGCATCTGGAAGAGACCGCCCTCGATCCCCTGCTTCGTGCCTGTGAAAATACCCATGGTCACGAAGCCCATATGCGCAACGGAGGAATAAGCGATCAGCTTTTTCATGTCCTCCTGCGCCAGCGCCACCAGCGAGGTGTAAATGATCGCGACAATCGACAACGCATAGATCAGCGGTGCAAAGTCGGCGCTCGCAATCGGAAACATCGGCAGCGAAAAACGTAAGAACCCGTAGCCGCCCATTTTCAACAAGATCGCCGCCAGCACGACCGAGCCCGCCGTCGGCGCCTGAACGTGTGCGTCCGGCAGCCAGGTGTGCACCGGCCACATGGGCATCTTCACGGCAAACGACGCAAAGAAGGCAAGCCACAGCCATTTCTGCGCACCCGCCGGGAATGTGAATTGCTGCAGCGTTGGAATGTCGGTGGTTCCCGCTTGCGCATACATCCACGCCATGGCGATCAGCAGCAGGAGCGAGCCCAAGAGCGTGTAGAGGAAGAACTTGATCGCGGCGTAAACACGGCTCGGCATGGAAACGCCGGCGAATTCCTTCGTGCCTTTCGAGCCCCAGACGCCGATGATGAGGAACATCGGGATGAGGCTGCCTTCAAAGAAGACATAAAAGAGGAACAGATCGAGGGAGCAGAAAACGCCGATCATCAGCGTTTCAAGGATCAGAAACGCGATCATGTAATCAGCGACGCGCGACTTGATCGAATTCCAAGACGCCAACACGCAGATCGGCATGAAGAAGGTCGTCAGCAATACAAAAAGGATCGAAATCCCGTCGACGCCCATCTTGTAGCCGATGCCGCCGCCGACCCAGGCGAATT
>DGNI01000026.1:0-1716 GCA_002388885.1 Parvularculaceae bacterium UBA4496
ACTTCCCATTCGCGAATATCGATAGTTTCCTGCGCCATCGCGCCGGTCACGGCCATGGGCGCCGCCGTCAACGCCGCAACCACGCCCGTCAGATACATCTTGAAATTCATCCTCGCCTCCAGCGCATTTTTCCGCGCGGATGAATAGCACAATTGCAACCGGCGGCGAACCCGGACGGCCCCCTTGAGAGCCGTCCGGAGCCTAAATATTCGGTTAGCCGGCCTGATTTTTTGGCAACCAGCAAATGAGAAGGGTCAGACCCCCTTCATTTTCGCTTTGTCACGAACCAGACGCGCGCATCGGCGCCTTCGAACGTAAACACCGCCTCGGTATGAAATTCGTCTGGCGAGACCCAGACGTGCTCCTCGCGCCACACGACTTCGTCAATCGCATTAAACAGCACCACAATGTCTTTTTCGCTTTCATGCGAAATCATGCCGCGAATCACCGAACCGTCCGCGCCGGTTATGATCCCGAAGGATTTATTCACCGCCCGATCATAAGCATATGTCAGCCCGGATATTTTTGTTTCTCCGGCAATATCCTGGCGCACAATAAAATCAATCCCCGGCATGACGCTGGCGGGTTTCCCGGTGATGTAATGTGCGGCTTTCTGTTCCGGCATGGCTTCAAATATGCGTGCAGGCTCGGCGCGCACGCCGACGGATTCCCATTCGCCATACATGCAGATAAAAGCCGGTGCATCGCATGGCGCCGGTTCCGCCAATGCGGAACCGGTTGGCAACGCCGCGACCGTCACAATTATGAACTGCACGAACGATTTTGCGAATGCGCTGTTGACGATTTTTTTCATTATTAGCTCGCAACCCGGCGCATGCGGAGGAAATGTTCGTCCCAGCCTGCATCGTGATTGGCGGCCATGCCGAAGGGATCTTCTTCGTAGTTCTCCCATCCTTCGTGAACCAGTGTAAGAATCGTTCCGCCCTTTACTGCTTCGAGTGTCCAGGCGCATGTCGTCTCAACGCCCTTCAGGTGGTCATGGGTGAATGTGTGTACGAGCTTTTCCGGTTTTGTCGCCTCCAGCACCTTGCCGGATATCAACGCCTTGCCCTCATTGCGATAGGAGTTGGCCACCAGCTTATAGTCGCCGCCTTCCGCGATATCAGCTTCGCCCCGGTGAAACCATTCTGCGAGACAGTCCTTGTCGGTCAGAAACTTCCAGACATGTTCCGGCGGCGCTTTTAAAAACAGGGTCTTCACGATTTTCATTTTGCTCATGCTGATTTCTCNNTTCTCCACGACATCTTTGAGTTTAGCGAGACGGTCATCCCAGAAGCGGTCAAAGAAATTGATCCATTGCGCTGCGGTTTTGAGACCTTTGGGATTGAGTTTGTTGATGCGTTCGCGACCGCGCGGCTCGACGATGACAAGGTCACCTTCGCGCAGGATAGCGAGATGCTTGGCGACCGCTGGCCGGGTCATATCGAACTCCGATGCGATATCCGCAATCGGCCGCGCGCCCTCCGCCAGCATGGCGATGATGGCGCGGCGTGTTGGGTCGGCAAGCGCGCGGAATACCGGTTGGGCCTTTTCTGATTGCATCAATAAACACCAATATAAAACCGTATGGTTTCGCTTTATATGAAACCTTTTGGTATTATGTCAATGGGAAAATTCTCGCACCCGCGCCTCTTCCCCTTTCCGCCGCCTTCACCTAAGACAACGCTTTAATCGACATTTGATTCTGAACGCCGC
>DGNI01000026.1:1803-6573 GCA_002388885.1 Parvularculaceae bacterium UBA4496
GACAGGCCTGCGAGTTCGATTATTCCGGCGTTCAGGCGGTGAAGGCACTGAAAGAGGAAGGCTACCGAGTCATCCTCGTCAATTCGAACCCGGCGACGATTATGACCGATCCGGAGCTTGCTGACGCCACTTATATCGAGCCGATCACGCCCGAATATGTAGAAAAAGTCATCGCCCGCGAACGTCCCGACGCCTTGCTGCCGACAATGGGTGGACAGACGGCGCTCAACTGCGCGCTCGATCTCGAACAAGCCGGTGTCTTGGAAAAATACAATGTCGAGATGATCGGCGCGCGCGCCGACGTTATCGAGAAAGCCGAGGACCGCGAAAAGTTTCGCGCAGCCATGGAAAAGATCGGGCTTGAAAATCCGCGCTCCGCGATTGCGGGCTCGCCGCCAATCAAAAACGACGCCGGAAAACTTATCGGATACGACCGCGCGTCAGGCGTCGCCAACGCCATGCAATATCTCGACGACATCGGCCTGCCCGCGATCATTCGCCCGGCCTTCACGCTCGGCGGCACCGGCGGCGGCGTTGCTTATAACCGCGAGGAATTCGAACATTTTGTTCGCTCAGGCATCGACGCTTCGCCTGTGGGACAGGTGCTGATCGACGAAAGCCTGCTCGGCTGGAAGGAATACGAAATGGAAGTCGTCCGCGACAAGGCGGACAACTGCGTCATTATCTGTTCCATCGAAAACATCGACCCCATGGGCGTTCATACGGGCGACTCGATCACTGTCGCCCCGGCGCTGACGCTGACCGACAAGGAATTCCAGATCATGCGCAACGCGTCGATCGCGGTCATGCGCGAGATCGGCGTCGAAACCGGCGGATCGAACGTTCAATTCGCCGTCAATCCGGATAACGGCCGCCTCGTCGTCATAGAGATGAACCCGCGGGTGTCGCGTTCGTCCGCGCTCGCTTCAAAGGCCACTGGCTTTCCCATTGCGCGCATAGCGGCGAAACTCGCCGTCGGCTACACGCTCGACGAACTTGACAACGACATCACCGGTGCAACGCCGGCCGCATTCGAGCCGACCATCGATTATATAGTCACAAAAATTCCGCGCTTCGCGTTTGAAAAATTTCCGGGCTCGGAACCGCTGCTTTCGACGGCGATGAAATCCGTCGGCGAAGCCATGGCGATCGGCCGGACATTCGCCGAGTCCGTGCAAAAAGCCTTGCGCTCGCTGGAAACCGGACTGTGCGGGTTCGACCCTATTAATGTGCCTGGGCTCGGCGAAGGCGACGACGTTAACGCCTTCCGCGCAGCGCTCGCGGCGCCGACGCCAGACCGTTTGCGCGTGACGGCGCAGGCGTTCCGGCACGAACTGCCTATCGAACAGGTCCGTGCAATCACACAGTATGATCCGTGGTTTCTGGAACAAATTGCGGAGATCGTCGCGGCTGAAAAACGGATAGAAGCTCAGGGCCTGCCTGCCGACGCTGAAGCATTGCGCGCCGTCAAGGCCATGGGCTTTTCGGACAAGCGTCTGGCGCAGCTTTGCGATGCCACCGAAAAGGCAATTCGCGATTTCCGCCGTGAACGCGGCGTGACGCCTGTCTTCAAGCGAATCGACACGTGCGCAGCGGAATTTGCAGCGAAAACTCCGTATATGTATTCCGCCTATGAAACATCATTCGGCGATACACCTTCCTGTGAATCGAACCCTTCAGGCCGCAAGAAAGTCATCATCCTCGGCGGCGGACCGAACCGCATCGGTCAGGGTATTGAATTTGATTACTGCTGCTGCCATGCCGCCTTCGCGCTCGCCGAGATCGAAGTCGAGTCGATCATGGTGAACTGCAACCCGGAAACCGTCTCCACCGACTACGACACGTCAGACCGGCTTTATTTCGAACCGCTCACCGCTGAGGACGTTCTCGAAATCGTCCGCAAGGAACAGACAAGCGGCGAACTGCTCGGCGTCATCGTCCAGTATGGCGGGCAGACGCCGCTGAAACTCGCAGGCGTACTCGAAGCCGAAGGCGTGCCCATTCTCGGCACGCCTTATGACGCAATCGACCTCGCAGAGGATCGTGAGCGTTTTCAGGGCCTTGTCAGCAAACTTGGTCTGCTGCAGCCCAATAACGCGACAGCGCCATCAAAAGAAATAGCCGCAGAAATCGCTGAACAGGTCGGTTATCCCCTGGTGACACGGCCCTCTTATGTTCTTGGTGGCCGCGCCATGGAAATCGTGCGCGACGAAGCCTCATTAAAGCACTATCTCGCTACGGCCCTAATCGAAATCAGCGAAGACGAACCCCTGCTTCTCGATCAATACCTGCAAAACGCGATTGAAGTAGACGTTGACGCGATTTGCGATGGCGAGGACGTTTTCATCGCCGGCGTCATGGAGCATATCGAGGAAGCCGGTGTTCATTCCGGCGACAGCGCCTGTTCGCTGCCGCCCTACACGCTTTCCGATGAGATTATCGCCGCTCTCAAAGGCCAGACGCAACAGCTCGCGCTGGAGCTTGGCGTCGTGGGCCTGATGAATGTTCAGTACGCCATCAAAGGCGATGTGATTTATCTCCTCGAAGTCAACCCGCGCGCATCGCGTACTGTGCCGTTTGTGGCGAAGTCTGTCGGGCTTCCGATCGCGCGCATCGCAGCGAAAGTTATGGCGGGCCATAAGATCAAGGATCTAAATCTCGCCTGGCCGGAATTCACTCATATGTCGGTGAAAGAGGTCGTCTTTCCGTTCTCAAGGTTCCCCGGCGTCGACACCATGCTTGGCCCCGAAATGCGCTCGACCGGCGAAGTCATGGGCATCGATGTCAACTTCGACCGCGCACGCGCAAAAAGCCTTATCGCCGCGGGTGCGCGAATTCCCATGACGGGTTGTGTTTTCATTTCTTTGAAAGATTCCGACAAGCCGCTTATGGTGAACGCCGCGAAACGCCTTCTAGACATGGGCTTCAGGATCATCGCCACCGGCGGCACGGCGGATTATTTCAAGGCGCAGGGGCTCGACGTTTCGCGCGTCAACAAAGTGCTGGAAGGCCGCCCCCATATCGTCGATGCGCTGAAAAACGGCGAAGTCCACATGGTGTTCAACACGACGGAAGGCGCACAATCAGTCAAGGACTCCCGGTCCATTCGAACAACATCGCTCGCACAGAAAATCCCTTGTGTAACAACATGCGCCGGTTCTCGCGCGGCCGTGCGCGCTATCGAGGCCATGCGCGCTGACGACCTCGACGTGGCGCCCTTGCAGACCTATTTCGGCTGAATAAGGCGGGGAACGCGCCTTGACCGATAAGCGGCGCCTACGTACTTTATAATACGATAAGTAGTAAATGGGGGCGCAATGCCATGACCATGATATCGAAATCTTCTATCGTGACTCTTTTTGCTGCTTGCCTGATAACTAATTCCTACGCGGAAGAAACGAAAAATTCATGCGATGGAATCATTAGCCATGACCCCGCACGCATGTATGATTTCAAAATCGGCGAGTGGGATATCAATTGGCGCAACAAGACAGGTCCTGAGACCGTCTTCGAATTCACCGCCATTTCGAAAGCCTACACGCTGATGGATGGCGACATCATGTTCGACGAACAGACATCTGATGTGTTCAAGGGCGTGACGTTCCGCACATACGACACTGCGCAAAAAGAATGGATCGTCCGCTGGCTGCCGGCCAATCAAAATTTTCCGCATCCCATATCCGCGAAGCTCGAAAACTGCGTACCGGTTGAGCGCCACCGTCAGACATTGCCGGACGGGCGCGAGGTCATGGCGCGCACCAGCTTCACCGAGATCACTGAGGACCGCTTCCTGTTCCGTCAGGACTGGTCTTTCGACGATGGTGATACCTGGTTGCCGGACGTCCTTTTTTACGAGGCGACCCGGCGATAGCCGGTCGGTCCCGCGAGCCCTAGGTATACTGGCGAGTGCAGCTTAATTCGCGATAATCTACGCTAAATCAGCGCCTTAAGGCGTTCTTTTCAGGCCCGTCCGCTCTTGAAATGCCGGCCCGGGAGGCCTAAATACGCTTTTTGCTAAAATCAGCGACGGCCGGGCCACCCGCCCGGCCGCGCTATTTTTTTCGCTTATAATCAGGACAGCGCGTTCTGAAGCCTTTGGAAAGGGCGAGACAATGGAAAAATTCCCGATGACGCTTGGCGGCTACCAAAAGCTCGAGGCGGATTTGAAAAAATTGAAAAACGAAGAACGCCCGGCTGTCATCCAGGCGATCGCCGAAGCGCGCGCCCATGGCGACCTTTCCGAAAACGCCGAATACCACGCAGCTAAAGACCGTCAGGGCTGGATCGAAAGCCAGATACTTGATCTCGAAGACAAATACACGCGCGCCGAGGTCATCGACGTATCCTCGCTGAACGGTAAATCCGTGAAGTTCGGCGCTACAGTCACGCTTATCGACGAGGACACCGAAGAAGAAAAAGTCTGGCAAATCGTCGGCGAACTCGAAGCGGACGTAAAGGAGCGCCGGATTTCCGTCTCTTCGCCCATCGCCCGCGCGCTGATCGGCAAGTCGGAAGGTGATACGGTGGAAGTCGCAGCCCCCGGCGGCTCCCGTTCCTATGAGATCGCGAAGGTGCGGTTTAAGTAAGAAAATTGGCGGCGCTATGCGTCGCCAATCANNCCAATCATCTTGTTCACGATCGCGGCCAGGCCAACCTGCCGGCGGCGCTTTAGGCGTTCGGCGAACAGGATCGAGCGCAACAGCTTTTCCGACTCGTCAAGGTCGTAATTGATGATGACGTAGTCATATTCCGCCCAGTGGGACATTTCCG
>DGNI01000210.1 GCA_002388885.1 Parvularculaceae bacterium UBA4496
GGCGGAAGTCTTCTTTTGTCACTTGCCGTTTGTCCGAACCATCGGCGTTCATGATCCAGATGTTGTCACCGCCGGCCCGGTCGGACGTAAACGCAATCTTAGACCCATCGGGTGAAAAGCGCGGCTGCATTTCCCACGCCATGCCGCTGGCGATCGACCGCGCCTCGCCGCCCGCTGCCGGAATAACATAAATATCGCCGAGCATATCGAAAGCGATGGTCCGGCCGTCCGGACTGACATCGAGGCTCATCCATGTGCCTTCATCGACGTCAATGGCGACATCCCGCGTCGGCAATGGCGGCGCGGAAACGTCCCACTTTTCGTCTTCTTTAGTTTCCTCTGCGTCATCCTGTGCAACGAGTGGCGAAGCAAGAGAAAGCTGCGCAAGCATAAGCGCGGTCAGAAAGGCGTATGATGTTTTCATGGATGGGCCCTCAGGTGATTCTGTTGGGCGGAGCCTAAGGTCTTGGCCGCGCATGCGACAAGTCTGGCATTCGCCTGCGCGCGCCATTGCCGCCGGATGCGGCGCTCATGCAACAACTATGAAAGCAAATATCGAATTCGTCTTAGATCTTAGGCGTTTCGGCGAACGACGCTCAGCCTTCACCGAGCACTTCGCGAACCCACTGAGGCACGACTTTCGTCGCCGGGCCGTAGCGGCTGTCATTAAAAAGCGCCGCATTTTCGGATGGCTCGAGGTTGATTTCGGTTGCCGGCACGCCCAGCGCCCGCGCTTCGGAAACAAACCCCGCAGCGGGATAAACCGAACCCGACGTGCCAATCGACACGAACAGGTCCGCGCTCATGATTGCATCAGCGGCCTCATCCATATGGCGCGGAATCTCGCCGAACCAGACCACATACGGGCGTAACGCGCCTGAGCGATCGCATGCATTGCAAACCAGCTCGGCTGATAAATCCTCACGCCAATCGCGTATGTCGCCGCAGGCGCCACATGTGGACTTCAAGAGCTCGCCATGCATGTGCAGAACGTTTTTGACGCCGCCACGTTCATGCAGATCGTCTACATTTTGCGTGATGAGCGTCAGGCGGCCGCCCTTTGCTGCGAGACCGGATTCGAGTTCGGCAAGCGCGCGATGAGCGTCGTTCGGCTCGACCGATGGCAAGGCGCGGCGACGTGCGTTGTAGAAATCATGGACAAGCGCAGGATTGGCGGCGAACCCTTCCGGCGTCGCCACCTCGCGAAAGTCATACTTGGCCCAAACACCGTCTTTATCGCGAAACGTCGCCACACCGGACTCCGCAGAAATGCCGGAGCCGGTGAGAACGACAATGTATTTCGGTTGCGTCACTATTGCTGCGGCGCATTCATGTAATCCATCTTGCCGACGTCAACACCGAGATGACGCAGGATCAGATACGCCGCAGTGGTATGGAAATAGAGATTAGGCAGGACGAAATTCTGCAGATATGCGGCACGCGTAAATGTCATCTCCCGATCTGGCCCCATCGGAACAGTGATATTCGCTTCAGGGTCCTTGTCGATATCCGCATCCGAATAATCAGCGATAAGATCGCGCGCGCGGTCAATGCGGTTATAAAGATCCTCGAAAGTCGCTTCATTATCGTCGAACTTCGGCAGCTCCGCGCCGGCAAGGCGCGACAAGCAGCGCGCGGGCAATTCCGTCGCAATCTGCACCTGCCGCTTCAGGGGAAACATGTCCGGCGCGATACGCCAGTCAAGGATCACGGCGTCTCCCACGTCCTTTGACTTGGCGAAGGCGTGACCTTTTTTTAAGGTGCGTTCAAGGCCGCCAAACATTTGTGCGGTTGCGGTTTTCGCAATCTGGGACAGGGAAAGGCTCATCGGGTTTCTCCTCATTTGATGATGAGGCGTAAATTCGGGTTTGACGCCGCACTCATCAAGGGCCAAAGACATAAAAGACAAAGATGTGATCGCCAGCTTAGCTTAGCCCCCGTGTCAGCAAAAATTCTTTTCGTCTGCCTTGGCAATATTTGCCGCTCCCCCGCGGCGGAGGGCGTATTGCGCGCAAAGGCCAATGAACGCGGTGTTGAACTGACCATCGATTCGGCCGGTACAGGCGGCTGGCATGTGGGCGACCCGCCCGATTCGCGCATGATCAAGGCGGCGGCGAAGCGCGGCTATGACATCTCCTCTCAGCGGGCGCGGCGGGTCGAGCTCTCGGACTTTTACGAGTTCGATTATCTGCTCGCTATGGATCTTTCCAATCACTCCAACCTGTTGGAAATGGCGCCCCCGAACCGCGAATGCGATATTCGCCTGTTTCTCGATTTCTCGGATGGCGACACGCGTGAAACGCCGGACCCCTACTACGGCAGCGGCGACGGGTTTGAGCGCGTGCTTGATTTGATTGAAAGCGGCGCCGAAGGCTTTCTCAATCACCTGGAAGACAGCGCGTAGCTCGCCTCAATGTTGTAGACGCTCGCATCACTGCCGAGCTGCGACGAATAAAGATGAAACGCGTCGACCGGAAACGGCCCGCAGGAAAACAGCCCGTGCTGCGCTGCATAGAGTGCGGCTGCATCCAGTGATACCCCGCGCAAATATGCGAGCGTCACATGTGGCTTGAATTTTCGCTTTTCGAGATTGAATCCGGCGCGACGCAACGCCTGCTCAGTTTTCGCCTGCAAATGATCGAGCGCCGGAGAAGATTCAATTCCGGCCCACAGCGCACGCGGTTGCTTATCACCGAAAAAGCCAGCGCCCTTAAGGCGCAATTCAAACGGCGGCGCATCGACCGTTGACAGCGCGTCAATCGCCGCATTGAAGCCATGCCTGTCGGTTTCGCCAATAAAGGCAAGCGTCAGGTGAAAATTCTCCGCCGGACGCCAGCGCGCGCCATCAACGCCGGACTGCAGGACGGTCAGCGCGTCTGCGACGATTTCAGGGATTTCGAGAGCGGCGAATAAACGATGCATGGAAATTCATGAAGCGTATGATTATGTCTCCGCCATAGGAAACTTTGCGCGTGATGTCGAGAAAGACCTCGAAGGAACCAGATGCCTGAAAATAAGCTCTTCTGCTTCGGTTACGGATACACCTCGTCTTTTTTCTCCTTTGCGCTCATGAAACAAGGATGGTCTGTTGCGGGCACAACACGTTCAGCCGAAAAGGCCGAAAAGATCTGGTCAGATGGCGTTGAAGCGATCGTATGGGACGGCGGCGCATTCGATGTGAGCGCTCTTGATGGCGTCAACGCTGTCCTCATTTCAACACCGCCAAATGAAAGCGGCTGTCCGGCGTTGAAGGCGGCCGGTTCTGCCCTCGCGGCGCTGGCTGCAAACATCACATGGCTCGGCTNNAACGGCGTCTATGGCGATCACGGTGGCGCATGGGTCGATGAAACCAGCGCGCTACGGCCCACGACGGACCGCGCAAGACGCAGAATAAAAGCCGAGAACGATTGGCGGGCCTTTGCCGAGGCTCATGACCTGCCGCTGATTATTTTCCGGCTGCCTGGAATCTACGGGCCCGGACGGTCAGCGCTGGACACGGTGCGCGCCGGAAAAGCAAAACGCATTTACAAGGAAGGTCAGATGTTCTCGCGGATGCATGTTGAAGACATAGCGGCGGCGCTTGAAGCCAGCTTGATGAACCGGCCAGCGCTCGATCTTTATAACCTCGCCGATGACGAACCGGCGCCGCCGCAGGATGTGATCGAATATGCCTGTGGCTTGTTGAGCGTTGAACTACCGCCGCTGACGCCACTTGAAAGCGCTGATTTGTCAGAAATGGCGAAAAGTTTCTATACGGACAACAAGCGCGTCTCCAATCAACGCATGAAGAACGCGCTTGCTGTTACGCTAAAATACGCAACATACAGGGATGGTCTTAAAGCGATATTCGAGATGGAAGCATCAAGCCGTTAATACGCTTCGTCGCTGATATCTTCCATTTCCTCTTCTTCAACGACTTCGTCGAGGGCGTCTTCATCCCACTCATACATGGCGGTGATGGTGCAGCGGCGATTAAAGCCCGGAGAATCTTCAACGATAATCACATCGCCGCTTGAAACGCATCCGCCGCCAGGGCGGCTGTCGATGCCGATCTTGTGCGCAAAACGGAACAACCGCTCGTCACACGCGCCAAGAAGCTCAACATAATACCAGTTGTTAACGCCACGCTCGAGCAACACGGCGTCGTCATGACCTTTGGCCGGCTTCCAGCCGTTGATGTTTCTGCCAAAACAAATTCGATTGACCTCCTCGCCAATGCGCGGATCCGGGCCGTCATTTTCGGCGCCGTCCTTGGGACCGGCAAAACCGGACGCGGTCATCGCGCCTGCGCCCAGACCGGCGGCGGCGATCAGCGATATGAGCTTTTTCATGATCGTCTTTCCCTTCTATTCGCCCGGCCCGTCCTAATTTTACGAGTTTTCGGGACGCGAACACCACACAATCCCGCGAGTTCCAGCCGCCAACTGAATCATATAAAGAAATCTTTATATGCCCCTTGGCGCCGCTGAATGGCCCTGATATACGCCGCTCAACTGTTTCCAGATCAAAAGGACCGCCATATGAACGCGCCAGCGCATCACGATTATTTCGTCAAAGACATCAACCTTGCCGATTATGGCCGCCGCGAGATCGAAATCGCGGAAACCGAAATGCCGGGCCTGATGGCGACCCGTGAGGAATATGGCGCCGCGCAACCACTGAAGGGTGCGCGCATCGCCGGGTCCCTTCACATGACGATCCAGACGGCGGTCCTGATCGAAACGCTGCAGGCGCTTGGCGCCGAAGTGCGCTGGGCGTCCTGCAATATCTATTCGACTCAAGACCACGCCGCCGCCGCCATCGCAGCGGCCGGCACGCCGGTGTTTGCGTTCAAGGGCGAAAACCTTGAAGAATATTGGGACCTCGCCGACAAGATCTTCGAATGGCCGAATGGCGAAACCGCCAACATGATTCTCGACGACGGCGGCGACGCCACGCTCCTTATCCTGCTTGGCGCGGATGCAGAGAAAGACCCCTCCCTTCTCGACAATCCATCCAATGAAGAAGAAACCGCTCTGTTCGATACGATCAAGCGCCGTCTCGCCAAACAGCCGGGCTGGTATTCGAAAGTCAAAGCCAACATCAAAGGCGTCACCGAAGAAACCACCACAGGCGTGCTTCGCCTTTACCAGCGTCAGAAAAAAGGCACGCTTCCGTTCCCGGCAATCAACGTCAACGACAGTGTTACCAAGTCGAAATTCGACAACAAATACGGCTGTAAAGAATCGCTCGTCGACGGCATCCGCCGCGGCACCGACGTAATGATGGCTGGCAAGGTCGCGCTGGTCGCCGGTTACGGCGATGTCGGCAAAGGCTCCGCCGCCTCGCTTCAAGGCGCCGGCGCGCGCGTCATGGTCACCGAAGTCGATCCGATCTGTGCGCTGCAGGCGGCCATGGACGGCTACGAAGTCGTCACCATGGAAGAAGGCTGTCCGCGCGCCGACATCGTCATTACGGCCACCGGCAACAAGGACGTGCTGACCGTCGATAATATGCGCGCCCTCAAGGACATGGCGATCGTCGGCAATATCGGTCACTTTGACAATGAAATTCAGGTCGATGGCCTGAAGAATTTCAAATGGGCGAACGTCAAGGATCAAGTGGACATGATCACCTTCCCTGACGGCAAGCGCATGTTGCTTCTGTCTCAGGGGCGCCTCTTGAACCTCGGCAACGCCACCGGCCATCCGAGCTTCGTCATGTCCGCATCGTTCACGAACCAGACGCTGGCGCAGATCGAACTGTGGACCAAGGGCGATCAGTACAAGAACGAAGTCTATGTTCTTCCTAAACATCTCGACGAAAAAGTCGCCGCCCTTCACCTCGCGAAAGTCGGCGCGCACCTTTCGAAGCTGTCTGACGAACAGGCCGATTATATCGGGGTTGATGTGAACGGCCCGTTCAAGTCGGACCACTACCGGTATTAGGCGAGCGGCCCCGCGCCGGGGCCGCCACGGAGAAGTTGTACAACACGCCTTTCTCGCCTTGCTTCTCTGGCGTGTTTCAAGGCGTTCAGCCAAAAGTTGTGCAACTTCGCCACAATGTTTGTACAACTTTTTCGTTAGCCGGAATCCGCTCCGCCTCCTTTTGATCATTCCGGCGCAGTCATGGGCCGGGCCCGGAATCCGTCGTCCGGTTTCAGCTTTCTGCCCAAGCGTTCTTGTACGCACCAGAATGACAGGTCTGGTTGAATACGATTTCATGAAGGCATCATAAGGCCTCCCCGAAACCCGTGGATATCTATCCACCAAATGCGGGATTCAGGCTCAAACGCCCTCTTATGGTTGTCGGCGCCGCGTCTGCTTCACCAATTCTGAATAACGCAGAATGCCCTTGCTACACCTGTAGCAAAACTCTATTATGCGACTCATGTAGCACGGGGGCGTGCTAAGGGTAGCGTGCTTCACGCCTTTCCGGGCTGCGCATGGCTCAAGTTGAGCGTTCGCATGAAAGGAATGCGCTATGACATTGTTTCGATGGTTGCTTGGCATGCCCGCCGCCGCCCTGATCACCGCCGCTCTGTTCTTCATGATGGCCGAGATGATCAGGAACAAACATATCGATTATCCAGAGCCAACGCCCAAACCCGATCTGAAAATAACAGTCGACCTGCCGCCGCCAAATACGGGCCCTGTGAAGCCTGTCCGCCCAATTCTGCCAAACGACCCGCCCGAACCAATCATCAACAAGACGACACGCGGCGAACGACCAATAAACCCGAACGTCAGGCCCGAACCGGGGCCGGTCGAGGTTGAACAAGGAACCGGCGGTATCCCGGTCAGCGGACCATCTATAAGGGTGACGCCCACCTATCCCGAAAACTGCCGCTCGAAAGGCGCTGAGGGTGTCGTCATCGTCGAATTTGACGTCACGCCCGAAGGAAACGTCACCAATGTTCGAGTCACACATTCTCCGGACCGGTGTTTCGACCGGCCGATCAGAAACGCCGTCTCCAAATGGAAATATTCGCCTGCATCCACCAATGGCCGTGCTGCAACGCGTTACGGCGTCGTCGAAACCTTCAGCTTCCAACTTGTCGAATAGCACCCCCAGGGCCCGCTTGGGATATTCAAACCCGGCGAAAACCAGATGCTCAGACGTTGCTTTCGCCATACCGATACGAAGACGGCCCTGATCTTAAAGACAAGAGCCGGAAAAGCATCGCTGTTGGGCAAGCTGACGTCTGATTATCTGCCTTGGCTGTATCGCTGCGGAATTGTTGCGCTGGCTCTTGGCAGGCCGGGAACGGACCGCCAACCTGTTGAAAACTTCATCAGGGCGGCGGTCCGAATTCGCTGAATTAGCCTAGAAGCGCCACACGAACACAGTACATATTGAAGTCTTGAATTCGGCTGACGCAAAAATATGCGAATCTGCCTATTTTGTTGTGTTTACGGCCAATTACGCGACCTGACGGCGGGCGCGCGGAAAGTGCAGCGGCGATGAAGCGACAGGCGAAAAAACTATTGTGCGGAACAGCGCTGGGCGGCGCGTCGATGTTCCTCGCCCAAAGTCAGGCCTTGGCCGCTGTCGACACAACCGGTTCCGCCGGCGCGATTGATCCGATTGTCGCCGGCGCCGCGGGCGCCATTGCGCTCGCTGTTGCGGCCGTCGTCTGGGCGCTGCGCGTTTCAGCGGCGACCCGTAACCAATCCCTCAACTGGTCGCAAAAACTTGCGGAGATGGAAGCTCGGCTTGAAAAGTCCGATTCGGTTCTTTCCGCACACCCGGGTCTTGTTCTTGTCTGGGAAGATGACACCGACAGTATTGAAGGCGGCTGGGGATCGCCGAAAATTCTCGGCGGCCCTGCGGCGCTTGCGTCTTTGTTGTCGTTTTCCCAGGACGGCAAGGAAGCCAAACGCGCGCCCGTCGACCGGCTGCTCGACACGCTCGGCAGCCTGAGGATGCAGGACGACGACGCAGACGAGCCTGAGACGTTGCGCGAAAAGGTGG
>DGNI01000211.1:0-55334 GCA_002388885.1 Parvularculaceae bacterium UBA4496
GGCGTGCTTCACGCATCCGCTGGCGCTGCAGCGCTCGCAGCGGTGATGGTCATAGGCCCGCGGCAGGGACGTTATGCGCATGGGCCTGCGCGGATGGCGCCGTCAACGGCGCTGCCGCTTTCTTCGTTCGGAGTCACGCTTGCCATTGCGGGTTTGCTGATTGTCATCGCCGGACTTCAGGGGTCATATACGTCGATTGAAGCTGCGGCGGCGATCGGCGTTATTTGCGTCAATGTCGTCATGGCGGTCGCTGGCGGCTCGCTGGCGGCGATGTTCCTGACACAGACGGTTTACAAGCGGACCGGCCTCGTTTCCGCCATGACCGGCTCTATCGCTGGGCTGGTTTCGATTTCCGCCGACCCTTTGTCAGCCTCCATCTGGCAGGCGGCGATGATCGGCGCCGTCGGCGGGGTGATCGTCACGGTGACGCCGCCGTTTCTTGATCGCTTCCGCATTGATGACGCGGGATTTTCCATACCCGCGCACTGCTTTTGCGGAATCTGGGGCTGTTTCATCTCCTTCTGGCCGAGCGTTGAAAGCCGCCTTTCGGGTCAGGTTGTCGGCACGGTCGCCATTGTCGGCTTTTCATTTTTCATGAGCCTGCTTGTCTGGGTGGCGCTCAAATATACGGTGGGCGTGCGCGCCGTTCCCGTTGATGAGCCTGCTGAATAACGGACCCGCGAATGGTTAATCCGCGTTAACCCTTTTTCATTAAAGCCGTGGCAAGGTGCGTTAAGGATTTTCGCTGACCGGTTTTGTAACTCGCTCAATTTCGTAATTCGCTATGCCGCGACACACCCGCTCTTATGCCCGCAGTTCCTCGCGCCCCCGCTCCAGGCGGCGCGACCCGTTCTCGGAATTCGCCGAGCGCGTGCGTGCGTTCGCCCGCAATGTTCTGATGCGCGCCGGCGGCGGGGCGATGATCCTGCTCGCCATATGGCTAGGCGCAGCGCTGGCGACCTTCACGATTTCCGACCCTAGCCTCAACACGGCGACGCCTGCGCCGGTGCAGAATCTCGCCGGCGGTCTTGGCGCGGTCGCGGCGGATTTCCTGCTGCAGTTGTTGGGCGGCGCTTCGGTATTACTTGTCGCGCCGCTCGCCATCTGGGGCGGCTTCGCGTTGATGAAGGGGGCGCCGGAAGAAACCCCGGTTGATTTTTGGCGAAGGATTGCAGCGGCGCCGGTGGCGCTGCTTGCCGCGGCCTGCGTTCTCGCCGCATGGGCGCCGCCGGCAAACTGGCCGTTTGTGGTTGGCGCGGGAGGACTTTTCGGCGATTTGGCGATGAACGCCGTTGCGGGCCTGCTTGGCGTTTTCGGGACCGGATTTGCAAAAGCGCTGACCGCGGGCGCCTTTGCCGTTGTTGCGCTTGTTTCCTATTCGATCTTGTGCGGCCTCACCCGCGACCGGCTGGTCGAAGCGTGGTGGGCGCTGGAAGATTCCGCCTTTGCCGTTCGTGATTTTGCCGTGGAGACTTATGCGCGCCTTCGCGGCGAAGCGATTGAAGAAGAAGACGGTGAAGAATACGAGGACGATGAGGAAGAAGCCGCGGAATTTGACGAAGCCGGCGAACCGGTGCTCGCCGCGCCCCATCGCCAGCAAACGGCACGCAAGCGCAAGATCATTCGCAAGAAGGCAAAACGGAAAGAGAGCAGGCGCGAGCGCCGCGAAGCACAGCCGGTATTGCCGGTATTTTCTGCAGACGATTATGAACTGCCGCCATTAAACCTGCTCGCAAAGCCGAACCCGGCGCGGCGCGCCGTGATTTCCGACGAGGCGCTCGAGCAAAACGCCCGGATGCTGGAAAACGTCCTTGGCGATTTCGGCGTGCGTGGCGAAATCATCAATGTGCGCCCCGGGCCGGTGGTGACGCTTTACGAACTGGAACCTGCGGCCGGCGTCAAATCCTCGCGCGTCATCGGTCTCGCTGACGATATCGCCCGCTCCATGAGCGCCGTCGCAGCGCGTGTGGCGGTGGTGCCGGGGCGCAATGTGATCGGGATCGAACTGCCCAATCAGGACCGTGAAATGGTCTTCCTGCGGGAACTTCTGGGCGCTACGGAATACGAAAACTCCCGCGGCGACCTGACGCTTGGGCTCGGCAAATCCATCGGCGGCGAGCCTGTTTTTGCCGATCTTGCACGCATGCCACACTTGCTGATTGCGGGCACGACGGGCTCGGGCAAGTCGGTCGGCATCAACACGATGATCCTGTCGCTGCTTTATCGTCTGTCACCGGAGCAATGTAAACTCATCCTCATCGATCCGAAGATGCTCGAGCTTTCGGTCTATGAGGGCATCCCGCATCTTCTCTCACCGGTGGTTACGGATCCGCGCAAGGCTGTCGTTGCGCTCAAATGGACCGTGCGCGAAATGGAAGAGCGCTACCGGAAAATGTCGAAGATCGGCGTCCGCAACATCGAAGGGTTCAATGCGCGCATAAGCGAAGCGGAAGAAAGCGGCGAGGTTCTGACGCGCACCGTTCATACCGGCTATGACGAAGACACCGGCGAGCCGGTCTATGAGTCGGAAGAGCTCGAATACGAATTCATGCCGTTCATCGTCGTCGTCATCGACGAGGTCGCGGACCTGATGATGGTTGCCGGCAAGGACATCGAAGGCATGGTCCAGCGCCTCGCGCAGATGGCGCGTGCGGCTGGGATACACCTTATCATGGCGACGCAGCGTCCCTCGGTGGATGTTATTACCGGCACCATCAAGGCGAATTTCCCGACCCGCATTTCGTTTCAGGTCACCTCGAAAATCGATTCGCGCACGATTTTGGGAGAGCAGGGCGCCGAACAGCTCCTCGGGCAGGGCGACATGCTGCACATGGCCGGCGGTGGCCGCCTTCGCCGCGTCCACGGCGCTTTCGTCTCTGACGATGAAGTCGAAAAAATCGTCCATTTCCTGAAAAAACAGGGCGCGCCTGACTATGTGCAGGAGGTCACCGAAATGCGCGACGACGAGGGGCCGGACATCCCCGGTCTCGATCTCGGCGGCAACACGAACTCCGGCGACGCGCTTTACGACCGCGCCGTTGCGGTTGTCCTGCGCGACCGGAAAGCATCGACATCCTACGTCCAGCGGCGCTTGCAGATCGGATATAACCGCGCGGCGACTCTGATTGAAAAAATGGAAGAGGAAGGCGTCATCTCCGCCGCAAATCATGCAGGCAAGCGTGATATCCTTGTAGGCGATGATGCAGCCTGATGATTCAACTTCCGATAGACAGCATTTTTTGGACCAAGTGCGCTTCTTCAGTATCGAAAGAGAAAAACAGCGTTAACGATTTGAATAACACGCTAATTGCTGCGCCTGCGATTGATCTTTACGAATTGTTAGGCATACTCATTGCGAGGGGAGAGGTGCATAACTGGGTGGCGTAATGTCTAAGAGTTATGAGAATCTCCCCGGCGCTGCCGGCAAGGCCCGATTTTTTCGGCCGAGCCGGTATGAAGCGGCTGAAATTTTTTCAGGCCGCCCGCCGCGTCTCATTTTTGAAGACGAGATTTTCGATCTGGAAAATATCAGCTCTCGCGGCGCTGGCTGCATCAGCCGCAAACGCCGCGACGACAACCCTTATGCCGCGCCGGGCGCCAAGGGCGTATTGCGCCTTACGCAGGCGGGCCGGGAGATTTTTCTGGGCGCCGCACGAAAAGCGCGCCATTCGACCGGCCCCGGCGGGGTCAGCGCCGGTTTCGAGCTTGAAGAAAACAGCTTCGATCTCGACTGGCTGATCCGTGAGAACGCCAGCATACTTGCGCGTACGGAAAAGGCGCTGGCGGTTGAGACGCCGGAACCGTCCGCCGCCTACAAGACATTCTGTGCAGAGAGCTCGGCATTCATCGGCGGGTACCTGCAGCGAATCCAGAAATACGTTGCGCCGATTGAGGGGCGGCTGAGCGAGGACGAGCGCAATGACATCGCCCGCGACCTGGCCAATGCCGCAGAAGCGGAATGGCTGGACCTCCTGCGAGAGGGCGCCACGCTGGTCAACGAAATCCATACGGATAAACAAAAGCGCATCGGCTACAAATCGTTTACCGAACGCACCGTTACGCAAATGCTTCTGGCGGGTCCCGGCTGGGCGCGGTGCCTTTTCAAACCGGCGGGCTATCCCGGCGACTACAAGATCATGAACTACGGCTATGAACAAAAGCCGGAAGGCGCCGTCGTCGCTGAAAAGTTTCTTCATCTTCTCGGCATGATCGCGTCGCGCGCCATCATTACCCGCATGGAGATGGTGGCGAGCCTGATTTGCGACTACGCGACTAGCCACAAGCACTCGGAGACCGATGAATTCTCGATCACGAGCGTCGGCTGCGGGCCAGCGCGCGAACTCGAGGACATTCTTGACGGAACGAAGGCCGATGTTCGCTGGCGCGTGACGCTGGTCGATCAGGAGCCCGCGGCGCTCGATTATGCATTTGATCGTGTTGCGAACCTTGCAGAACGCGATCGTCTACAGGTTACGGGCCTGAATATTTCCTTCCGTGAAATGCTGCGCCCGACGCCGGACAACGCCGCGTTCGTCAATAACGATATAATCTATTCATCGGGATTTGTGGATTATCTGAACCCGCTTCTCGCTCAGCGTTTCGTCAAACGGCTTTACGACTTCGTCAAACCGGGCGGTCGCGTGATTGTCGGCAACGTCAATAACCAGCCCACAGGGATGATGTGGCCGCTGGAATACATCACCGACTGGAGCCTTTATTTTCGCGACGAGGATGAAATGCGGGCCATGGCCCGCGAAATTCCGGATGCGAAGGTTTCCGTCATTCCGGACCCGATGGACGCGGTTTATTTTCTTATTGTTGAAAAGCCCGAGAAGTAGTCAGGTCTCACCCAGCGGCCCGTTCGGCAGGCGCTTTTTTCGCTTTCGGCGCTGCGAACTCAATGACGACGCTTAGCCCCGAGCCTTCTTCGGATTCAAGGCTGATGCCGGCGCGCTGATCCCGGAAAATCCTGTTCGCCAGGGTAAGGCCGAGCCCCATGCCTTCGCGGGTTCGCGAAAGGGCGTGCTCGCCTTGCGTGAACGGCTTGAGCGCCTTGTCGATTTGTTCTGCGGACATGCCCCGCCCCTCGTCGCGCACCACAAGCCGGTAGCCGCCCACTTTATTTGTTTTTCCGCTTACCCAGATCACGCTGTTTCGGGGGGCGGCGGCGATCGCGTTTTCGAAGATATTATTCAGCGCGTAGCATGTGTGCACGATGTCGATTTCGAGGTCGGCGTGTTCAAGTTCGCTCGTATCGATGCGAAGCGCTTTTTTCTCTATGCCGCCGCGCATCTGTTCGACAGATACGTCGACTAGCTCCGCCACAGGTGTTTCAGCGATCTCATATTTCATCTTGCCGGCGGTGGCGTCGGCGAAGCGCAGCATCTTCTGGATGCGTGACAGAAGCACATGGGCCGAGCCATGAATTTCGTTCAGATGGCGGACATTCTCGCCATCGTCATTGGCAGCTTTGCAGGAATTGGTGACGACTTCAGTGTAGCCAATGATCTGATGCAGCGGCGTTCTGAGTTCGTGGCTCATCATCGACAGGAAGTTGATCTTCGACTGGTCGGCGGCGGTCGCTTCGATCAGCAGTTTTTCAATGATCTCCGCGTCGCGCTGGCGCTGTTCGTCGCGCAGCCAGATCATGCGCGCGCGAATCTCCTGGGTGTAGATTGTAACCACCGCAACGGCGACGATCGAGAACATGAAAAAGTAGCCGGAAATGATATCGACCGAAGTGAAATCCTTGTGGAAATTCAAAACGGCGGAATAACAAAGCGACGACGCGATATAGACGCTGGCGGCGACTCGAAACGGGATCCGCATCAGGCAGGACGTAGCGATGAAGACAACGAGGACGCCGATGATATAGGGCGGCGATCCTGCGGCGGGCATCACGTAAATCATGTAGATGATCGCCTGCGCGGTAATAAAGATTGCTGCGGCGGAGAGCCACCCGAAATGCGGCTTAAGCCGCTCAATAAACGACAGCGGAATAAGTGCGATGACGGCGAGGCCGGTGATCAGGCGAACGAACAGAATGTGTTCGAAATTGTCGCTAATGGTAAGGACGTCGAGAATGCCGAAAGAAAAATACGCCCAGATAACCGACGCCCAAAGATAGCGCTCCGTGGGCAGTGTTCCCTTGACCAGCGAGGTGACGTAACTGGCTTCCGTTTCGGCGTTTTTAAACCGGGTAGTGGACGCAGAAATACCGTCGCGTTCGAGCATGGCCCGAAAGCGTTCCATAGGCCCCTGGCGGCGCGGCTTGCGCGGCGTTGACGTGGCGGAACCGGTCATATGTCTAGGTTTAGCGTAAGAGGGTTAACGCCCTGTTGGCGGCGTTTTGTTCCGGAAACGAAATTTAAGGCGCTGCGGCAAAGCCGCATTCGCTTCTTGTTTCAAGAAGAAAAGGGCTTAACATTATCTTAATGTCAGAGACCGCGCGAACATATGAGCCTCAAACCGTCCCGGCGAACGCCAGCGGGGCGGACTCGAGCGTCGTAAACCTTCCGGTTCCGGGTGATGGCAATAGGACTGTGCCGCTCACGATCTCCAATGAGATTGCGTGGCCGCTTGTGGGTATGTTTGCTGTGCTGTGGGCCGGGCTCATTGGCGTTTCCTGGGCGGCGGTAAGCGGCGTCATCCCGATCTGGGCGGGCACGCTTTTGAATTTCGTTCTGTTTTACGTTCTTTCCGATTTCAACCATGAAGCAACGCACAGAAATATTTCCGGCGCCCGGTCGGAATGGAAGTGGTTCAATGACGCGCTGGGGCACATCGGATCGTTTCCGTTCTTCCTGCCGTTCTCGGCATTCAAGGCGGTGCATCTCGCCCATCACCGGTTAACCAATCATCCGACGCTTGATGGCGACATGTGGTTCGCGGGCAAGAATTTCTTTGACGTTCTGGGGCGCGCCGCCGGGTTGCTGGTCGGCTACGAAATCGTTCTGCACCGGCTTGCGAAGCAGGGCTTCGTGACGCGCAACACCATCATCTCGATCTGGGTGCAGCGGGTTGTCATTCTCGGCATTATCGCCGCCGCGTTTGCGCTTGGCGTCGGCTATGAAGTCTTCATGCTGTGGACGCTGCCGTGCCTCATGGTGATGATCGCGCTCGGCTTCCTTGCTTTCGCCGTCCACTATCCGCATCAGAGCCGCGAGAAATATCGCAACACCAACGTCTGGTTCGCCAAGGGCCTCATGCAGCCGGTGCTGGTCGCGGCGATGGTCAATCAGAACTATCATCTGGTTCACCACCTGCATCCGCGCATTCCGTTTTACCGTTACGGGCGCGCATACATGCAAATGCGCGAGGAACTCGAGCGCAACAAGGCGACGATCCGGCGGCTCTGATCGCCATTAGGCATTCAGGAAAGCCTGTAAAAGCGCGCTTTCGTCCGGCTTTTTAAAATATCCGTACAAAAATAAATTCGTAATCCAGGCGTTCCCATTGTAATTCGGTTGTGAGTCGCCCACTTGGTGGATGCACCAGCAAATCATTGCCGTGCAAAATGAAAGTCATAATCTTATGTTTAAGAAAAGCGATAATCCAGGCGATAAAACCCCGAAAAAAGAAACCAAAGACCACGGTTCCAAAGCGGAACCGGCGGCCAGTCAATCTGCGCCAGCGGCGGAAAAAAAGGCCGAGGCGGCAAACGACGCCAAAAAATCATAAAGCGCTACGCGGAGGGGGCGTCATTCCCTCTCCGCGCACACTAAAACAAACTCTATGCGCCATTGGCTGAACCCCACCAAGGCATGCGGCGGCCTTCCGCAAGCAGATCAATTTTTCGTCCCTCCTGCCATTGAAGGCGCAGTTTATTTCTTGCCGCCCTTCTTGGGCTTCGGGGTGGACTTGTCCTGAAAGGTTGTGGCTACGGCGGAAAGCGTGCTTTCGGTCTTCTTTGGTTTGTTCTGCTTCGGCTTCTTCGGCTCTCGATTGCCTCGATTTTGACCTTTGGCCATGTAAGAATTCCTTTTCTAATATGTGCGGCGGGAGAACGGCCCGCCGGATGAGAACACCGGCAGGCGATCCTTCTCCCCCAAGCCTTTAGAAAGCAGCATTATTAAGAGACGACGAGTGGACGGCGCATTTGGTCATGCTCAGCTTTCGCCGCCGCGTTTAACGCGCAATAGTCTTTAAAGGTGTGCGCTTAAAATTCTCTACTTGCAAGATATTTTCCGTATTCAAACAAAATTTGCAGCGATCGTCGCTAAATTCGCCAAAAACGCAAAAGCGCATTGATCCGCAAAGGTTTGATAGCCATCTATGAGCCTTTAGGGAATTAAGGCATGATTGATGAAACAGTAAAACATGACAGTGAAAAAGTCTTAGAATCAGAGCTGAGGAAATACGGTATCACGCGCGTTCCTGTTGATTACTTCTACATTCACGGCTTCCGATACACTGAGTTCAAAGACGCGGTCGCGCAGGCCCAACGAATGAAGACGATGAAGGGTTCAAGGTAAGTTTTTTTTCGAGCCCATCTTCTCTGGTTCAAACCTAGCCAGGCGATGACAAGTACACATCGGCGCCGCCCCTTTCCCTTAGCCGTGCGACGCCACCGAAAATATTGCTAGGATTTTGGGATAATAATGGAAAAACTGGAAATATCGCGTAACGGTGAAACGGACCAATTTTCGATAGTTCTATCAAGAGGCGACGATACCATTCGGTGCATGATTTCTGTTGCTGCCGGGCATGGGCCGGAGACCCATTCAGATCAGGAAAAGGAACGGGCCGCGCTTTCGAAAGCGAAAGCGCTTGCGAAGGCGCTCGACGAGGCAATCGGAGCAGAATGATAATTTGGAAATTGGAGCGGGCGATGCGATTCGAACGCACGACCTAAACCTTGGCAAGGTTTCGCTCTACCCCTGAGCTACGCCCGCTCGCTGTTCCTTCGGCCATGCTTGATGACCAGCAGGGGCCGCTATATGCACGAGGGATCGCCCCATTGCAAGCGGAAGATTCTAAGGTTTATGCCGATGAGCGAAGGGACCGCGGACACAGTAACGCCGCCGCCGGGAGCGGCGTCGCGCGGCGATCTTTTCGTGTTTCTGGACCGGCTGGGCGTCGCCCATCGCACGGTCGAGCATGAGGCGATTTTCACCGTCGCTCAGGGCCGCGAACTGAAACGGCAATGGCCGGGCGGGCATTCGAAAAACCTCTTTTTAAAGGACAAGAGGGGCGCGCTTTTTCTCGCTGTTGCGCTTGGCGAAACGCGCGTCGATCTTGTAGGGCTCGGCAAGCGTTTGGGCGCGAAAGGACGGCTTTCCTTTGGCAAGCCGGAGCTGATGACGGCGACCATGGGCGTTATTCCTGGGGCGGTGACGCCTTTCGCGCTGATAAACGAAACCGCCAGCGCACTTGAAACGGTGATCCTCGATAGGGCGCTCCTCGCCCATGACCCGGTGTGGTTCCACCCCCTGGAGAACACGGCCTCGACGGCGGTTTCCCCGGACGGGCTCGCCACATTCGTGAAGGCATGCGGGTTTCAGCCGCAAATTGTCGATCTCGCCGCGCCTCTGAGCGCCTGAGCTGTTGCGTTTCGGCGCGCGCGCCCTCATTTAGTTAACGAAATGACGGAGACTTCGGCATGAGCGAAATTTTGGGCGCAAACGGCCTTCCGGCGGGCGACAACAATGCTGGAGGGGCTGCGGGCGACGGCGATCTGATCAAGGACGCCACCATCGAGACGTTTGAATCGGACGTGCTTGCCGCCTCCATGACCGTCCCGGTGATCGTCGATTTCTGGGCCGACTGGTGCCAGCCCTGCAAACAGCTTGGCCCCGTTCTTGAGCGCGCGGTGATAGCGGCAGGCGGCAAGGTGCAGCTGGTCAAAATTGATATCGACAAGAACCAGATGCTCGCCTCGCAATTGCGCATCCAGTCGATCCCGACCGTTTACGCCTTCTTTCAAGGACGTCCGGTCGACGGCTTTCAGGGCGCCGTGCCGGAAAGCGAAATCAAGGAATTTATCGAGCGTCTGACGCAAGCCGCCGGCGCTGCAGGCACAGGCCAGCCGAACAATCAGGAACAGGACTATGTTGCGATAGGCGAAGCAGCACTTGAAGGCGGCGATGTCGCCGCCGCCGCACAGCTCTTTGCGCAGGGTGTGCAGGCCGATCCTGAAAACCTCGCCGCGATCGCAGGGCTAGCGCGGTGCCATCTTGCCCTCGGCGACAAGGAGCAGGCGCGCCAGACATTGGCGATGGCGCCGGAGGACAAGCACAAAGATCCTGCCTTGTCGGGCGTCGTGGCGGCGCTCTCGCTTGCCGAAGACAATCAGGACGGCGATGTCGGCGAGTTGCAGGCAAGGCTTCAGTCGAACCCTGATGATCTCGATTTGCGTTTTGAGCTTGCTGGCGCACAGCTCGGCGCCGGCGCCATGGAAGAGGCGATGGAGCAGCTTCTGGCGATCATCGAACGCGACCGGGAGTGGAACGAGGAGGCAGCGCGTAAGAAACTGCTCACGGTTTTTGAAGCGCTCGGGCAAGGGCACCCTGCTACATTGAGGGGCCGGCGCAAGCTTTCTTCGATCCTGTTTTCATGACGGACGCGGCTCGCTTCCGGCGGCGCGGCGCAACGCCTGAAACGCTGCCGCTATTTCCATTAACGGGCGCGTTATTGCTGCCGGGCGGGCAGTTGCCGCTGAATATCTTTGAGCCTCGCTATTTGCGCATGATCGATGACGCTCTGGGCCACGAACGGCTCATCGGCATGATCCAGCCGAAGGGCGATGAGGGCGCTTCAAAGCCGGATCTTTACGGTGTCGGTTGCGCGGGCCGCATTACGTCGTTCGCCGAGACCGATGACGGACGATATCTGATCAACCTCACCGGTACGCGCCGCTTCAGAATTGCTGAGGAGCTTGCAAGCGATACGCCCTACCGGCTGGCGCGTCCCGACTGGTCGGCTTTCGAGATTGATGCGCATAAAGACAAATCGGTTGATGATATTGACCGCGACGAGTTGCTCGGGGCGCTTGAGCGTTATCTTGACGCGGAAAGCCTGCAAGTTGAGTGGGATCAGGCGGCGTCGGCGCCAACAGAAGCGCTGGTCGTGTCGCTCGCTATGGGGTGTCCGTTCGAGCCCAATGAAAAGCAGGCGCTTTTGGAAACGCCGACACTGGCGGAACAGGCCCGATGCCTGATAACATTGATGAGGTTTTCAGATGCCGATGAAAGCAGCGACGACGGGTCGTTACTGCAATAGGCGCAGGCGCAAATGAGCGATGCGATGAACGACAAGAACAGCACGGCGGAAGTCGATCCCAGGCTTCTCGAGATTCTCGTATGCCCGCAGACCAAGGGCCCGCTACGATATGACCGGGAGCGCGGCGAGCTTTTGAGCAAGAAGGCGGCCCTCGCCTATCCGATCCGCGACGGCGTGCCGATCATGCTGATCGATGAGGCGCGCAAGCTCAGCGACGAGGAATTGCGCGGACTTTAGGGCGGCCCGGCTTATGCATTGCTTCAGGCCGGGCGGCGCAGGTTAAAGTTAATGCGCCCGTCGACAAGCTCAGAATGGGGAGCGCTGGCGGGCGGCCGGCGGGCGGCCAGCGCGGAATGTATCAAAACGCAGCAATGGTGAGCGATACCGGAGAGATCAGCGCGATGCTGGCGCCGGTCGTTGATGGCGCGATTGACGCCGCGCTGCTGCGCGCCTGGGAAGAGCTCTGCTCGGACCTTGTTGAAGAAAATCCGTTTTATGAGCCATGGTCGCTCGGCCCGGCGCTGGACGGTTTTGGCCGGGGGCGCGTGTCGCTTGCCTGCGTCTGGTCGGGCGAAACGCTCATTGGACTTTTGCCGGTCGCGGCGGTGCGCGGCTATGCGCGCATGCCGCTTGGCTATTGGAAAAGCTGGACCCATCCGCACTGCTATTTCGCCGCGCCGCTCGTGCGAACGGGATGGGAAGAACCGGTCTTCAATGCGCTGTTTGCGTTGTTAGGCGAGGGCGGCGGCGCGCGCGGTTTTTTACGGTTCGCACGCATGGACCGGGACGGCCCATTGATGAGCGCTGCACAGGCGGCGGCGTTGCGTGAGGGGCGCATTTGTTACGAAGCCGGCGCCGCGGAGCGGGCGTTGCTTTGCGCCGGAGCATCCGCCGAAGCGACGCTCGCGGTTTTCCTCCGGAAGAAAAAGCGCAAAGAGCTGAAGCGACTACGCAACCGGCTGGAGGAAAAGGGCAAGGTCGATGTGCGCGAGTTTTCAGACGGCGACGATCTGACCGCATGGACCGACGCGTTCCTGTCGCTTGAACATAGCGGGTGGAAGGCAAAAAAAGGCACGTCGCTAAAAGCGAACGACGCCGATGCGGCGTGGTTTCGGCAAACCCTTGCCGGCGCGCGCGACGCGGGCAAATTGCACTTTATACGGATTGATCTTGACGGCCGGCCGATCGCCATGCTCGTTAGCCTTCTATCGGGCGGTGCGGGCTATTCCCTCAAGATTTGTCATGACCCTGAGTTTGCGCGGTATTCTCCGGGCGTGATGGTGGAAATCGAAGCCATGCGGTCGCTTCTCGAAAGGCCCGACTTCAGGTTCATGGATTCCTGCGCCGCGCCGGATCATTCGATGATCAATGGCTTGTGGCGAGCAAGGCGCGAGGTGACCGGGCTCAATGTCAGCGGCAAGGGGCTGACTTCGCGCGCGGCATTAGCGCTTTGCCGCATGCTTGAGGGTGCGCGGGCGCGGCTGCCGGCTGTGCAGGCCCGGCCATGACTTTCAACGCGCCCGATGTCGAAGAATTCAAGTCATGCTATCCTGGCAAGCTGGCCACGCTGCGCCATGACCTGATCGGCCACCCGCTCTTTGAAATCACGCGCCTGACGCAGCTTGCAGGCGCGCTACCGTCTCAGTCCGTCGAATACAATGCGGGCGACCTGCCAGTCAGTCAGGATCCGGCGAAGACGCCGATGAACGGTTTGAGCGCCGAAGAAACCGTTCGCCGCATTGCTGAGAACAATTCATGGATGGTTTTGAAAAACATTGAGCAGGATGCTGAGTATAACGAAATTCTGAATGCGTGCCTTGGCGAAATCGAACCGACAGTGCGCCCGGCGACCGGCGTCATGTACAAGCGGGAAGGATTTGTTTTCGTTTCATCGCCGGGCGCCGTGACGCCGTTCCATATGGATCCGGAACATAACATCTTGATGCAGCTGCGTGGGACGAAAACGTTTCGCGCCTATCCGGACAGCGCAGACGCCATTATTACCGACGAACAGCACGAGGCGTTCTACGGCGATAGAGGTCATCGGAACCTGCCGTACAGGGAGGAGTTTGAAAAATACGCACAGGCGTTTGAGATGACGCCTGGCGATGCTCTCTATGTGCCTGTGAAAACGCCCCATTGGGTAAGGGTCGGTGACGACGTATCGATTTCGCTGTCGATCACATGGCGCAGCAACGCTTCCGACCGGGAGGCGCGCTTGCGGCTCGGCAACGCCTGGCTGCGCGCGAAAGGGCTCCACCCGCCGGCCCCTGGGGCCTCTCCGTTGCGCGATGGCGTGGTGGTTTTCGCGCGGCGCGTCACGGAGCGCCTTGCCCGCTAAAGGCAGCTTACCCGCAACGCTGGCCTATTTCTTCATGCTGGTGTAAGGGACGGGACTTTTTTTGATTTTAAGGAGGAAGAATGGCTCCAACGCTGCCTTTTGACGCCCCGGCGAGCGACCTTGTCGCTTGCGATACCCCCAAAGACGCCATTGAACGCCTGATCGCGCTTTACGACGAGGCGCACAGGATCACCGAACGGCGGTTTGAACGTTATCTCGCGGGGGATAATGACATAGAGGCAGGCGACAACGCCGTTTATCCCTATCTGTGCGTGGTGGTGCCGGCTGAGGCCGCGCCGCAAACATCGAAACTGGCGCTCGGCCAGATCGCATCCGTCAGCGTGCACGGGTCGACCGTAACGCAGCCTGCGCTTTTCGCCGGTTATATTGAAGAACAGCTGAATAGGGTGATCGAGCGGTTTTCCGCGAAAATTTTCGTTGGCCGGTCGCATACGCCTATTCCGTTGACATTCGCGCTTGAAAAGGCGACCGCGTCGCTGACACAGGATAAGCGTACGCGCCTACAGCATCATTTCCACACGCCGAACCTTGTCGCCACCAATGACGACATCGTCGATGGACATTATATCCTGCAAAGACATGGTGCGATGCCGCTCACGCTTTTTACGGCGGAACGTGTCGATTATTCTCTGCATCGCATTCAGCATTATACAGCAACCAGACCCGAGCATTTTCAGGATTATATTCTGTTTACGAACTATCAGCGCTATGTTGACGAGTTCGTGGAATACGCGCGCGGTGAGATTGAGGCGGGAAGCGCCGAAGCGCTGATTGAGCCCGGCGACCGCATCACGACGAAGTCTTCAAAACCTGCCGGCCCGCCTTCGGCGAAACTGCCTCAAATGCCTGCTTATCACCTCGTGCAGAAAGCGCATAAGGGCATCACGTTGGTCAATATTGGCGTCGGGCCTTCGAACGCTAAGACGATTACGGATCATCTGGCGGTCTTACGTCCGCATGTATGGCTGATGATCGGTCATTGCGGCGGCTTGCGCCGTACGCAGCGTCTCGGCGATTACGTTCTGGCGCACGCCTATTTACGCGAAGATGCGGTGCTAGACGACGTGTTGCCGCCATCGGTGCCGCTGCCAACGCTTGCCGAAGTCCAGCTCGCTATGACCCGCGCCGTGCAGGAAGTATCCGGCATAGAAGGAAAGAAACTGAAGGAACATTTGCGCACGGGCACAGTCGTCACGACCAGCGACCGGAATTGGGAGCTGCGTTTTGAGAACAGCGCCGTTCGTCTCAATCAGGCGCGCGCCATCGCCATCGACATGGAGTCAGCGACCATCGCGGCGAACGGCTATCGCTATCGCGTCCCTTACGGCACGCTTTTATGCGTTTCCGACCGGCCGCTCCATGGCGAAGTGAAACTGCCCGGCATGGCCGATGCGTTCTATCAGGAGCGCGTCAGCCAGCACCTGGAAATTGGCATTAGGGCAATCGAAGTCCTGCGCGAAGAGGCGCAGGCCGGTACGCTCCATTCCCGCAAGCTCAGAAGTTTCGACGAGCCGTTTTTCCGGTAACCAGCCCTGAAGCGTCCGCAAAGCCGTCGTCCTTGCGACGAACGGTGGCATTTTGCGGCGAACGGCGGTGCGTGAAGGGCTTCCCGTGGCCATAATCGGCCTTAAGGGCGGCTGGGCACTCGAATAATGGCGACGACGGACAGAAAAACCGGAAATTTTCTCNNATGGCGACAACGGGCAGGAAAACCGGAAAATTTTTCGACGGATATCAATTCTGGATCATTCAGATCATTGTCTGGTCCGCATTTGCGATTCTGGAAATCTATCAGGGCATCGAATTCCGTCGCGGCAATGATCTTCCCATTGTCATGGGCGAGCTTGTCAAAAAATCAACCTATTCGACGCTGCCGGGTTTTTTCGTCACAAGCGCGTTCCGCTTCCTGTTCGTTCGCATTGTTCACTGGCCTGAGCGGCGCTTTATCGCCGCAGCGGTTATTGCCTGCATTGTTGGGTCCCTTGCGGTCGCCATCGGACAGTACTGGATGAAGTGGCTTTACGGATATGTCGATCAGTCGCCGCTCGGGACGTGGCGGTACTGGCTTCCCTTCGCGCCGTCGCGTTTCGTGCTGCTTGGCGTATGGACCTCTGTCTATGTTTCAATCGTTTTCTTGAGTGAAACCATGCGTCAACGCGCACGAACGAAGGAGCTCGAAACGGCCGCCGCGCAAGCGCGATCAGAAATGCTGCGCTATCAGGTCAATCCTCACTTGCTTTTCAATGCGCTGAACACGGTTTCCGGCCATGTGCTAAACCGGGATCTGGCTTCCGCCGACAAGTCGATCCAGAGCCTTTCCCGGCTCTTGCGGTTCAGCCTTAGCGACGGCGAAGCGGCGAGCATCAATCTCGAGCAGGAGATTTTCCGGGTTAAACTCTATCTTGATGTGGAGAAGACCCGGTTCGGCGATGAGTTGGAGATTGCTTTCGAGATCTCTGAAGAAATGAAGTCCGTCGAGCTGCCGCCGCTATTGCTCCAGCCGCTCGTCGAAAACGCCATGAAGCACGGGCTTTCGAAAAGCTCGAAAGGCGGCAAAGTTTCCATCATCGCCCATGCTGAGGGAAATGATGGCGTCATCAACATACGCAACGAAATCCCGGAAAACGGATTTGATGAAAATGGCGGCGACGCTGTCTGTTTCGGGCTGGGCCTTAAAAACGTTGAAGAGCGCTTGGCGATGTTTTTTGATGGGAATACCAGCCTTACAGTTACGGAAAATTCGAAATGTATTTTCGACGTTGAACTGAGATTTCCGTATGAGCCGGAGATTGATGAGAATGAATGAAGCGGCAGGCATAAGAGCGATTGTCGTCGACGATGAAAAAGTCGCCCGACTTGCGCTGATGCGGCGCCTTGAATCAATGACGGGTGATATTGAAGTCTGCGGAGAGGCGCGAAACGGTAATGAGGCGCTTTCGCTTGCCGCGCGCCTGACCCCTGACGTCGTTTTTCTCGATATCGCCATGCCCGGCAAGAACGGTTTTGAGGTGGCGCGCCGCCTCGCCGGCGATGACGCGCCGTTGATCGTGTTTTTGACCGCTTATGGCGACCGCGCGCTTGAAGCATTTGAAACCGACGCCATCGATTATCTGATGAAGCCCGTCGCGCCCGACCGTCTTTCAAGAACAATCACACGCATTCGCGATGAATACAAAAAGCGCCAGCAGTTGAGATTGACGCAGGAATTACAGTCGGCCGTTGAAAATCTTGATCCGGCCGGCGCCGCTGCTCAAAAAACACTGAAACTCGATGTGGGCGACGGCATCGTTTGCGTTTACGAAAAGAATATCGCCTATGTGGAGGCGGCGGGCGAATATGCCTGTGTTTACGCCGAGCCTGAAACGCACGTGGTTCGCGACTCGCTAAAACGGCTTGAGGAAGACTTACTATCGGAACGGTTTTATCGCATTCATCGAAAGACCATTGTCAATATCGAGCATATTGAGAGGCTGATTTCCAAGGGCGGCGGCGAGCAGGCAGTACGTCTTCACTGCGGACGAGAGCTCGCCATTAGCCGCCGGCGTTTTTCCGGATTACGGGCGCGCCTGTCGGAATACTGAGGCAGCCGCCGCTAATCTGGTTTTTTAACAAGTTCGATTTTAAACAGTTTTGGCCAGTTCTTGCCCGTAACGTAAAGTACGTTTTCTTCGCCACGGTATGCGATGCCGTTCAGGACATCGGTTTTGCCGATCACGTAGTCGGATTCCGGCAGCAAGCCATTTAAGTCGATCACGCCTGTCACAACGCCGCTTTCCGGATCAATGCGGACCAGCGCATGCTTGGGCCAGACATTGGCGTATATGCGCCCGTCAATCCATTCGAGTTCGTTTAGAAACCGCAATGGCTTGCCGCCCAGCGTCACCTTAATCCGCCGGGTCTCCGAAAAAGTTTCCGGATCAAAAAAGCGTAGTTCATCCGTGCCATCACTCATTATGAGCGCTTCGCCATTGGACGTAAGCCCCCACCCCTCGCCGTCGTAACTGTAGCTTTCTTCAAGCGTAAAGCTTTGCGCATTGAATCGGAAAGCGGTTTGTTCCCTCCAGCTCACAACAAAAATGTCATCGCCGATGATTGCGGCGCCTTCGCCGAATACCGCGCCGGGCAGGTTGATTTTTTGCAGAATGTCGCCGGTTACAAGATCAACCCGGCGCAATGAGGATTGTCCGTAATTGCCGGTGCTTTCGTAAAGCGCGCCCTCGTTAAAAAAGAGACCCTGGGTAAACGCCTCCGTCGAGTGCGGATAGGTTTCTAGAATGCGGTGGTCATAAATAACAGGCTGTGCGGGTTCGTTCGCCCATGTATTTGCGACCAAAAGTGGAAATATGAAAAGCGCGATTCTCATAACGCCTTTTCATAAATACGATAAGTCTTGTAGCGCTTGCCACCCAGGTCTTCGAGCATAGAAACCATGGATTCGTTGCTTTCGAGTATCCAAGACAGCTCGGAATGTGTGACGCCGCGCTCAAGGTTTGCGGTTCGCACCATGTCAATGATTTTATAGGCAAGGGCGGTTCCTACCGGGCGACGATGTAGTTTGCGGACTACGCCCATGAGCGGCATGCGCGCTCGCGGAATAGTTCTGAATTTCAGCCGCCAAATCAGTTTCGCCCAGTTGAACGGCAACAGTTTGCCGCCGAAATCGCGAATGGCGTGATTGATATCTGGCAGGACGAGCCCGAACGCCGCCGGCTCGCCATCATACTCGCATATTACAACGTTATAAGGGCTTAATATCGGACGGAGTTCATTCGCCATATGTTCAACCTGTTCGCTGGTGAACGGAACAAACCCCCAGTTGTCAAACCATGCGTCGTTGAAGATATCGACGACCCTTTGAATGTCCCGCTTGAATTCGGCCATGTTGAGGGTGCGAAAACTGACTTTCGGATTGGAAAGCGCCTTTTCTATAAACCGTAACCGCTTGTCCGGGATAAAGCCGTCTTCAGGCAGGTAACAAAATGCGAAAACATCGATAGCTTTTGTGTAGCCGAACGCTTCAAGCATGCCGGGGTAGTAGGGCTTCCCGTGCGGCATCATGATATAAGGCGGCGTATCGAAGCCATCGACGAGCATGCCGATTTCCTCGTTGACGGAAAAGCTGAAGGGCCCCGCTATTTTCTGCATTCCCTGAGACTTGAGCCAGCCGCCTGCCGTATCCAAAAGCGCTTTCGCAACGGCCTGATCGTCAATGCATTCAAAGAAGCCGAAATGGCCTGCGCCATCTTGATGCCGTTCAAGGTGGGCCTTGTTGACGATAGCGGAAATACGCCCAGCCGGCGCGCCGTTTTTATAGGCGATCCAGAGCTTGTGCGGAGAGTTCTTGATTGCGGGGTTTTTGTTCGGGTCGAGACGCGCGCCGATTTCAAATTCCAGCGGCGCAATGAAATTCGGGTCGCCTTTGTAAATCCCGGCTGAAAGGCGGATAAAGGCTTTGCGATCAGCGGGGCTCTGGACCGGCCGTATGTCGATTGCGGTATTGTCGTAAGCTGGGGCGATTGCAGGTTTGTTCATTGTGCAGCCTTCATCGTGCGGGCGAATGCCGCCTGATTAGAAGGCGTAAGCCCTAATCCGAACAAGGCCAAATGGAAAGCGCTCGAAGCTTTCTAGTTCAAGTCGATCACGATTTTCGCGCCAGTTTCCGCACTGACTTCGAATAGCGCCTTCTCGACGGGGGGCGGGCCGAAACGAACTTTCGGGTTATTCGAAATGCCCCAAGGTTCGGCCGGCAATCCAATGCCGTTCTTATCGAAGTCGCCATTGGCGTTTTCGTCATGGTATACGGCCATGGCGAACTGGCCGCTTTCGGGCGCCTTGATGCAGAACTTCGTTTGCGGCGCTTTGGCTGCAAATTTCACCTGAAATAGTCGTCCGCGGCCCCGAAGGAACCCGTCTTCCTTGTTTGGAAAAAGGTCTGCGGTGATCAGGCCGTGCGCACCCTTGACGCCGCTGACGATAATGCGGATTTCGTTTTCCGCGCCTGTACAGCTCACATGCTCGAATTCGAAAGCAGCGGCGTTCTTGGCGTCTTTGTCATTTGCGATTGCAGTCGAAGCGTTAGCCGCGAGGCTTGCCGCCATGATGATCCCGATACGCTTTAACATGGGTTCCATCCCTGATTGTTGATCCTTAACCCTGCCGATTTAATTCAAGGGCTTGCCGCCCAAGCGGCCAAATTGTGGCGGTTTTTTATCCTGACGCAGATGTGAAAACCGGTCGCCTCAAGTCTCCGCTTTTTCCTTAGCCAGCATTTGCGACAGGTTTGTGTATGCGTTTACCACGATATCGAGGTCATTTTCCGTGTGCGCCGCAGAAACGCTGAGCCGCAGGATTGATGTTGCATTCGGCGTGCCAGGCGGTATGGCGAGATTCACATAAACTCCGCTTTCCATCAGCATATTCCAGGCCATGAACGCCTGTTCCCGGTTCGCCAGTTTGACGGCGATTACTGGCCCGACGCCGGCGCAAAGTTCAAATCCGAGCTGCGTAAACGCGGCGTGAATACGTTCGGCGTTGTCCCACAAACGCTCACGCATCGAATTGTCCGAAGAGATCTTCGCCAGCGCCGTGCTTGCCGCTGCGATATTCGCCGGGGACGGCGACGCGGTGAACATGTAGGGCCGGCTCGAAAAGCGTAAATATTCAAGCTCAGGATGATTGGATGCGACGAAGCCGCCGATCGATGCAAGACTTTTCGAGAATGTGCCGGTGTAGAAGTCGACTTGGTCGCGCACGCCATCTGCTTCGCAGACGCCCTGGCCGTGATCGCCGAACACGCCAAAGGAGTGCGCCTCGTCAAGCAGCAGATAAGCGCCGTGCTTGTGGGCGACTTCAACAAATTCTTTGACGGGCGCGACGTCTCCGAACATGGAATACATGCCTTCGATGCATACGAGCTTGCCTTTCACGTCGCGCGACAGGCGCGAAAGGCGCTTGTCTAGGCTTTCGGGATCGTTGTGACGGAAGCGGATGGTTTCTGCGCCGGAAAGCTGGCAGCCGTCATAGATGCAGGCGTGGCAGTCAGCGTCGATCAGGATGACGTCATGTGGCGGCTGGGCGAGGGCCGAAATGGCGCCAAGATTGGCTTGATACCCGGTCGAGAACACGATGCAATGCTCGTAACCGAGAAACTTTGCTAGGTCTTTTTCAAGCTGGCGGTGGGCGGCGTAGGTGCCGTTGGCGAAGCGTGACCCTGTCGTGCCGGTGCCTGAAGTTTTTACCGCCTCGCTGGCGGCGTCGATGGCGTCCTTCTGAAATGTGAGGCCGAGATAATTATTCGTCCCCGCAAGGACGATCTCCTTACCCTTCACGATCGCCCGCGTTGGACCTTTCATTTCGTCCATGGAAACGCTGAACGGGTCGCGCGGGCTTGCGGCAAGCAATCCTTTCAGCTGCGCGGCGGTTCCTTCAAATTTCTCAAACAGGCCCATATTTACGACTGTTCTTTCTTGATCTTGTGGATAGCATCGACAAGTTCGCCGATGGTCTTGATCTCGGAAATCGTGTTTACCGGAATCGATATGTCGTAATTGTCTTCGATATCCATCACCACGTCGAGGAGCGATACGGAATCGATTTCAAGATCGGCGATGATGTCGGTATCGCGAGTCAGTTTCACGCCCTTTTCATTCAAGGGCCCAAGTAGCGAACTGATCTTGTGGAACACGAGATCGTCGTCTTCCTGAATGGCGGTCATGTCCTTTTTGTCTCCCTGAAGGCGCGCCCGGGCTTTAAGCCCCGCACATGGCCCTATTAAAGCAAATCGTGTTCTTGATACCAACTCACGGTTTTTGCAAATCCTTCTTTTAGCGGCGTTTGCGGCCGCCAGGCGCAAGCGTCGCTGAGGAGATTATCACGCGCAACCCAGTCATCATGGAAAAATTCGTTGATTTGTCCTTCGCGAACCGATGGCGTCCGGCCAAATGCGCCTTCAACAGAGCGTAACAAACTGTGATAGGCGGCAATGACGGGCCGCGGCACCCGGATGGCGCGGGCGCGGCGTCCCAAGACCTCGCCTAGCAGATTGCCGATTTCAGCCCATGCGTGTCCTTCAGCGTTTTCGTCCCCGACTTCCAGCGTCCGGCCGGCGACGCCTGATTGCGCCGCTGCGACAAGGGCGCCGGCGGCGTCATCCACATAAAGGATAGAGGCGCGAGCCGGACTTTGCGTTTTCGGTTCAAGCGCAAGCCCGGATTTCACGAGCCGGAAATAGGGCAGCGTTACACTGTCGCGCGGACCGTAAATGGCGGGCAGGCGAAGGGCGAGCCAGTTCTCGCCAGCGGCGTTCGCGACGGCGCGCTCGCTCTCAAATTTGCTTTGTGCGTAGGGGGAGACTTCCGGCATCCGCGCCGACACGGATGATGTATGAATAAAACGGACGCCTGCGGCGCGTGCCGCACGCGCGGCACGCTCTGCACCGGCGACATTAATGCGATGATAATCTTCCCGGGCGCGTGCATGCGTAACGCCTGCGAGATGAAAAAAGACATCCGCACCTTTTGCCAGCGTTGCAAGCGCCGTCTCGTTGTCGAGATCGCCCGGAATGACAGTGAGGGAGGGTGCGTCCTTCAATTTTGACGGATCGCGGGCCAAAGCAGATACGCTCCACCCGTCTTCGAGAAGTAAACCGATTAAGGCCTTTCCGACAAAACCTGTGCCGCCGGTAACGGCTGCGCGTTTGCTCAAACCCGCGCCTCAGCCAGCGTTCGCGCGCCGCCCTCTTCCGCCGCGCCCGCTTCATCGGTGAAGGCGCCGTCGAGATACTTTTGGCGCACCTTCGCCCGAGAAAGCTTCCCGGACGATGTCATGACCATGGAATGGGGCCGGGCGAGAACGATTTCTGCCGGCGCGCCGACTGCATTCTGTACAACCACGCTGACTTCGCGCTTCAGCGCCGCAAGCGCTTCCGCGTCAAGCCCGCGCCGTTCAGCGACAACGACAATCCGTTCGGAACCGCCATCATCGACGGAAAATGCGGCGACGCCGCCGCCGCGCACGCCATCCACTTTTTCGACGGCCCATTCAATGTCCTGCGGCCAGATGTTGCGGCCGTTGATAATGATGAGGTCCTTGGCGCGCCCGGTAATGACGATCTGGCCGTCGAGGAAATACCCCATGTCGCCAGTGTCGAGCCATTCGCCGCTATACATGGCCGCGGACGCTTCTGGGTCGGAGAAATATCCCGGCGTAAGGCTCGGACCCTTGATGTATATCCGCCCGACATTGCGCTCGCTGACGGCGGCGCCGTCTTCGTCACGCACTTCAATTTCGTGTCCCGGCAAGGCGCGTCCGCACAGGACAAAGCCGCGCTTGTGTTCCGGCGAAGTAACCGCTGACGCAGGCTGTGCGACGCCAGAGCGCGTGTAGTGGCGCATGTCTACTTCATCGACGGTTACCGGCGCGCCGAGTTCCGGGAATGAAATCGCCAACGTCGCCTCGGCCATGCCGTAACTCGGCGTAAAGACGTTACGCTTGAAACCGAAAGGTTCAAACGCGTCCGCAAAAGCATTTAATGCTTCCGGGCGGACCATATCGCCGCCGATGCCTGCAACGCGGACCCTCGAAAGGTCGATAGAGCCTTCCTCCGCCCGCGCAGAGCGTTTTGCAGCCAGTTCGTATCCGAATGACGGGCTATAAGTGATTGTCGCCTTCTGATCGGTCATGACGCGCAGCCATAAAAGCGGCCTGCGAACAAAATCCGAAGTAGCGAGAAAGTCGACCGACACCTGGCCGTTCATCGGTGTAAGGACGAAACCGATGAGGCCCATATCGTGATAGAGCGGAAGCCAGCTGCAGGCGCGGTCATTGGGCCGCAAATACATACCGTCCCGAGCAATCGCGGTGAGGTTTGCGCAAACCGAGCGTTGCACGCCAATGACGCCTTTCGGCGCGCTCGTCGAACCTGACGAGTACTGAATATAGCAATGGTCATCTGCGCCGAACGGATCAGGCTCTTCGCCGGCATCCGGCAGGGCGTCGAGATCTTCATAGGAGAAAACATCAGCGCCGCCGGCTTCGGCCGCCGCCTGATCGAGAAATTCGCGCAAGGTCTCAGGTCCCACAGCCGCTTCGGCACGGGCGCCGGCGATCATCTGGCGGATCTGGTTGATGTAGCCGTCTTTGCCGCCGAGATTGACCGGCATGGGCATTGGCGCGGGAACAAGTCCCGCGTACTGGCAGGCGTAAAACGTCACGATAAAGNNATCGCAAGGCGCGCGCCGCGCTCGAACCGGTCGGCGATCTTTCGGGCCAGCGCCTTCGCCCTGTCGCGCAGGTCGCGGTACGGCAGCACAGCGGTGGCTTCACCGCGAAGGTTGAAGAAGTTATAGCCGGTCTCTCCCTGAGCGGCGTAGTCAAGCGCTTCGCAGACCGTGGAAAACCCGCCCACTTTTTTGGGCAAAGATGCGTTATTGCTTGGTGTCGGCATAATCGCCTGCTTTGGGTTCGCCTCTTGTGGGATATCGGCCATTTACGCCCCCGTACTACTTTGCCGGTTTGCTCCGGCCTTATTGCGATACGTTCAGACCGGGTTCAGTCGGCCGCTTTGTTGAAACTCATTATATTCGCTGTCGCCAGCCCAAGCCCGCGGCGCTGCGCCGGTACGCAGCCCGTTGGGTAATCTTCAGCCGATACAAGGCCTTGGGTCAACGGGCAAGTCCCGGGTATGCCGCGCCGCATCAAGATTTGCAGCCGGATGTTACATGTTGCCCACAAACAGCGCCTGACAGCATTTTCCGTTAAGAAATAGCAACTTGCCGCAGGAATCCCCGCTTGAATACCAGGGCTCGCCCGCCTAGTTTCGCAAACGCAGCGTTTGCGCCCTTAGGGCGGCATCGCGGCATTTTCGCTAAGATTACAGACCAGCAGGTACAAGGAAGCGCCGGATGCGGGTTTTCATCGGCTACAAGGCTTGGAAAGATGAGGAATATCTCCTCAATCGCATGACTTTCGACGATCTGGTGAAGGCTTATGTGACTTATCCTGCGATCCAGATTTACGCCCTTATTATCGTCGCTGCCTTGATTACGGGCATTGCGACCATGACGTCTTTTACGCTTTTCGCGATTTCCTTCGCGATCGGCGCGCTGATGTTCCCAATTGCGTGGTATCTGGTGCACCGGTTCGTGCTGCATGGCAGCTGGATGTATAAAACCCCCTTCCTGGCGAGCCTGTGGAAACGGGTCCATTACGACCATCACCGCTTTCCCAATGATTTATCCGTGCTTTTTGGCGGTCTCCACACGACCTTGCCGACGATCCTGTTCGTTGCCGGACCGGTCGGGTGGCTGCTCAACGGCTTGCCAGGGGGGTGCGCCGCCATCGCCGGCACTGTGGTCATGACCTGCTACACGGAATTCCTGCATGCCGGCCAGCATCTGGCGTTCGAGCCGAAATCGAAATTCTGGAAGACCATCAAGGCCCGGCACCTCGCCCATCATTTCCACAATGAAAAAGGCAATTTCGGGATCGCCGAGTTCTTCTGGGACAAGGCGTTCGGAACCTTTTACGCCGAAACCAAAGACGCTCAGCGCAGCATGACGGCTCGTAATCTTGGTTACACAGACGAAACGGCCAAGAAATTTCCTTGGGTTAAGGAGCTGACGGACAATGAGCCTGACGCCCGGCAGGCAATGCGCCAGCGCGGCGCGGCTGGCTAGGCGGCCCGGTTTCCGTAGCATTGATTGGCCTTCTGAATACCGGATCAAGTCCGGGATTTCACGCCGGTGCAATCGGCGCATAACTTTTGGTTGATTTTACAAGAGGGCTTTGCCAGTTTCCGCGCCGACATGAACGGGAGCTGGTTGAAGCGCGCGCGGGGGACCCCTGACGCTGCGGCCATGTCAGGCTTCTAAACCTCATCATACTGAAAATCCTAGGAAGGGTAGAAAATGAGCATTGCGCTATTGGCGGTCATTGGGGCCGGCTTGGCAGCCATTCTGTACGGCGCCTTCACCGTCAACCAGGTGTTGTCGCTGCCGTCCGGCACTGACCGCATGAAAGAAATCGCCGCCGCCATTCAGGAAGGCGCGCAGGCATATCTCAACAAACAATACACGACCATCGCCATTGCCGGCGGAGCCGTGTTTCTGGTTTTGCTGTTCGCGTTTAAATTCGACTTTATTCCGGCCGTCGGTTTCGCCATAGGCGCCATCCTGTCGGGCGCCGCGGGCTTCATCGGCATGCTCGTGTCGGTGCGCGCGAATGTACGTACGACTCAGGCAGCGAGCGAGAGCCTCGCTAAAGGTCTTTCCGTTGCGTTCAAAGCGGGCGCTATTACTGGCATGCTCGTCGCCGGTCTCGCGCTTCTCGGTCTTGCCGCTTACTACGCAATCCTGACGGCGGGCCTCGGCCACGCGCCGGAAAGCCGCGCGGTGGTCAATGGTCTCATTGCGCTGTCGCTTGGCGCCTCATTGATCTCTGTTTTCGCCCGTCTCGGCGGCGGCATCTTCACCAAAGGCGCAGACGTGGGCGGCGATATGGTCGGCAAGGTTGAAGCCGGCATTCCCGAAGATGATCCGCGCAACCCGGCGACCATTGCCGATAACGTCGGCGATAATGTCGGCGACTGCGCAGGTATGGCGGCGGACCTCTTTGAAACCTATGTTGTGACAGTTGCGGCGACGATGGTGCTGGGTTCGATCCTGTTCACTGCAGACGCAGCGCAATTCATGTTCTACCCGCTCGCTATCGGCGGCGTGTGCATTCTGACTTCGATTGCGGGCACCTATGGCGTATCGCTCGGCAAAGGCTCAACCAACATCATGGGCGCGCTATACAAGGGCCTCGTCATCACCGGCGTCCTTTCGCTGGTCGCGATCGGTATTGTGACGTTCCAGATGTTCGGCTTTTCAGAACAGATCGGCACGACAGAAGGCGGCGCGCCGTTTACGGGGCTTTCACTGTTCCTGTGCGGCATACTCGGCCTCGTCGTGACAGGCCTGATTGTCTGGATCACCGAGTACTACACCGGCACCGGCTATCGTCCGGTGAAGTCGGTGGCGAAAGCATCTGAGTCCGGTCACGGCACCAACGTCATCCAGGGCCTTGCGGTTTCCATGGAAGCAACCGCGCTTCCGGCAATCGTTATCGTCGTCGGCATTGTCACTGCTTACAATCTTGCCGGCCTTTTCGGCATCGCCACGGCGGTGACGACCATGCTGGCGCTTGCGGGCATGATTGTCGCGCTGGACGCTTTTGGTCCGGTGACGGACAATGCTGGCGGCATCGCGGAAATGGCGGGCCTTGAAGGGTCTGTGCGCGAAACCACCGACGCGCTCGACGCTGTGGGCAACACCACGAAAGCCGTCACCAAGGGGTACGCCATCGGTTCGGCGGGTCTCGGCGCGCTCGTTCTGTTCTCCGCCTACACCAAGGACATCGAACACTTCACGGCACACCCGTCGGAGTTTCCGTTCTTTGCGGACGTAAACGTCTCGTTCTCGCTTTCCGATCCCTACGTGATTGCGGGCCTCCTGATCGGCGGCCTGTTGCCCTATCTCTTCGGCGGCATCGCCATGCAGGCCGTTGGCCGTGCGGCGGGGGCCATCGTTGAGGAAGTGCGCCGGCAGTTCAAGGAAAAGCCGGGCATCATGCAGGGTACGGAGCGTCCGGATTACGCCCGTGCCGTGAACATGCTCACCGGCGCAGCGATCAAGGAAATGGTCGTTCCGTCCATGCTGCCGATCCTGTCGCCGCTAGTGGTGTACGGCGTTGTCAGCGTTGTCGCCGACAAGTCGGCTGCGCTTTCCGCCGTCGGCGCCATGCTGATCGGCGTGATCGTCACAGGCCTCTTCGTCGCCATCTCCATGACGGCGGGCGGCGGCGCCTGGGATAACGCCAAAAAGTACATCGAAGACGGTAATCACGGCGGCAAGGGCTCCGAGGCCCATAAGGCCGCTGTTACCGGCGACACGGTCGGCGATCCTTACAAGGATACGGCAGGCCCGGCGGTGAACCCGATGATCAAGATCACGAACATCGTCGCGCTTCTCCTGCTCGCAGCGCTTGCCGGATAAGCCGCACACAACACTAACGAAGAAAAAGGGCCCGCTTTTGCGGGCCCTTTTTTTTTGACGCGAGCGTTTCGGCTAGTCGTCGATCGCTTCCCCCAGCTTGTACGATAGGTTTTGCTGCTCCTGGCGAAGCATGCGTTCAACGTCGTCCACATATTTGATCATGCCCGTCAGAATCTCTTCGTTGTAGATTTCATCACTGGCTCTGAGCTCTTCAGCGGCGGCGGTCATGTCCGCTTGCGCCGCGCGGGCTTCCTCATGCCAGCGGCCGATCTGCCTGAGATTTCCTCGCGCCTCGGCGGCATCTTCATCGCTTGCGCTTTCCGTCGTGGCGGCGTCGACAGAAGCGCGTATAGCGCGGACCGAACCGGTGAATTCGTTTGCTGTGTCGAGAGAGCGCCGGACAATGGCGTTCAGCTTGATCACTGTGACTTCCGTGAAAGCCGGATGCATTGCGTCGGACTCGATGGCGCTGAACTCGCGTCCTTCGATAGCGCCGCGAGGGGCCTCTTGTGCGGCTTTGGTCTTGCCTGCAGCGGCCGTCGCCTCTGAGTTGTTGTCAGCACAACCAGCGATGACAAAACACAAAAACACCAGAAGATAGCGGCTCATAACGGTCCCTTTTGGCTAGGCTTGCATGTGCGCGGCAGAGCGGCGGCGTTGCCGCCGCCGTCCTTTTTTGATCCGCAACGATACATTGAGTTTTGGACGACCGCTAATCCGCGGGCTGGAACGGTCCGAACTCCGACACGATATGTTGGGCGATGTTTGCGCCCAGCGCCTGCCCTTCAGTATTATCGTAGCTCCAGTGTACGCCGTTATAGATCCGGCTGAGGCCGTTTTCGATCTGCATGTCCGAGAGGTTCTCGTAGAGAACCGGCATCAGCGGTCTCGGGGCGCCGTTGAACGGATCAACGCCCTCGCCATTATATTCGTCAGAGACAAACGTGAACGGCGTGTCGTCGCCGAAGAACGATATCAAAATCTGAATCATCGACGCGCAAAACGTGGCGTGCCCCGACGGATATGCCGGGAACGGCGGCGTCGGGCGGATGAACGCCTGACCCGCGTGCAACTCCACATTGACGATGGAAACGCCGACCGGATCCCAGTCCGGATCGTTTACGGTTCCGGGCGCGCCGTCATTGGCGCGGATGCCGGTCACCGGACGCCACCAGTTGTAATACCACTTGCTGTCCCACGCCGCGATGCCGGAATCAGCGAGGCCCGCATTCACCATGGCGAGCAGTCGCGCCAGATCAACCGCATCAGTCATGCCTTCCTGCATGGCGACCTGAACGGCGATCTGGTTATAGGCGCGCGGCGGCGTGCCGAGGAGCGGCACGGCGTCATAACCCCAGAAATTGCCGATGATGCGCGTTTCCGGCGTGGATGTGCTCGGCGTATTCGCGTTGTCCGGAGAACCGCCAAGCGCGGCGACTTCGGCGAAGGCGTCATTATACGCCTGCGAACCGACCGCAGGCGGCGCTGGCAGTCGGAACTGGTCGCCGCTGTCGAGCGTGAACGGCGTCACCCCGCCCCAGTAGGCGCCAAGAGAAAGATTGAAGTCGCCTGAAAACTCCGGCGTATTCGGGTCGGGCGTCCATTCGCCGATATTCGTGGCGCCGCCGTTGACAGGCTCTCCGAAAAAATTCGTACCGCCGTCGGCGACGCGGCCGCCATCGCCGAATTGCGGTTCGTTATCGCGCGAATTGTCATGCTTGCGGTTGCGCAGCATTTCTTTCGCCGCATCCATGCCGACGGCCTTGCCCTTGTTGATGGATACGCCGCTGTCCGTCAGCTGGTCCATGTCCGACCGCAGAAGGTCGCGCAGGCGTTCCTTCTGGTAGGGGTAGAGGGCTTTCAGCACATGATAAGCCGCATAGGAAATTGCGGCGTCTTGCGAGGCGCCGTTTTTCGGGCCTTTGACGCTGTTATAGGGCGCGTAGTCCTGTTCGAACGCGTTTGCGGCGTCGTAAACCGCGATCATGGTCATGGCGAGCGCGCGGCTGGTGCGCGTCGGCCCCCCCTGAAGGAACGGCACGTCGCCGGTGTCCGGGTCGGGCGTGTGATCGAGCGCGACGGAGTCGAGGGCGACTTCGTGCCAGAACTTGACCCGGTCCGCCGGTCCGCTGAGCGACGGAGCGGTGGTGTTGGTTTGCAAACGCTCAAGAACGCTGCGCGTCAGGGCCGATTTGCTGGTGCGGCCGAGATAGCCAAGCTTTTGCACCTCGTTGAATTTGGCCTCGCCCTCATCTTCATCCGGCGCGGCCGTTGCGGGCGCGCTCAAAAACGTCGGCGCCATCATCGCGGCCGCCATGACGGTGAATGACTTTAGCAACTTGTTCATCTGCTTAACTCCACTCCGGGCCGTCAACGAGGCCCATTTGATCGGACGCGCATTGGGCTGGCAAAGGGAATGACGTCATTCCCATTGCGGTTTTACGGGCGGATGACACGCGAACGCGACGCTCATTTGGGCTCCCCCTGACGGAAAATTTCTACCGCGCCGAGGGGTTCATTACAAGAATAACGCCGCGCGGAAATTTTAGATAATTGACATACATATCAATTTCAAACGAAGACTCGTGTGGTGGATTTTAGGTTCAGTTCCGCCGCACCGACAAAGCCTTCGCGCATAGCGGGTAAACGCCTTGCGTTTTTCCCGCCTCTGATATGTTATCGCCGCCGATCCTCTTTTCGATCCCGAAAATAATCGTAGTTAATTTCAACGCGCATTCCAGCGCCCAAGATATGCGAGCCATGAACAAAAGCTTATCGTTAGACGCAGTGATTTTCGATTGCGATGGGGTGCTGGTTGATTCCGAGGTGCTGGCGATCAGGGGAGAGCGCGGCGCGCTCGAAGAATTCGGGCTCCGTTACTCGCCGGAGGATTATGTCAGGAAATTTGTCGGCTTGCATGACGGCGCGTTTTTTGACGCGCTGCGCGAGGATTTCCGCGAAGCATTTTCAGCGGACGCGCCGGGCGACTTCGAGGAACGTATTCTCGAAGGGCGCGGGCGTGAGCGCCACGCGCTGCAGGTCATCGAAGGCGCCGCCGCCGCTATGCAAACGGTGAAAGCGCAGTTCGGGCGCATCGGCGTCGCCTCATCGTCGCGCGCGCATTTTTTGAAATCGAAACTGGAACGGACGGGGCTTTACGAATTCGCAGCGCCGCATGTTTATTCCGCTGACCTGGTCGCACATGGAAAGCCTGCGCCGGATATTTTTCTTTATACGGCGGAAAGGCTGGGCGTTGATCCGGCGCGATGCCTTGTGCTTGAAGACAGCGAGAATGGCGTCAGGGCGGGGCTCGCCGCAGGCATGACCGTCTGGGGTTTCCTCGGGGGCGGGCATATTTTTGACGGCCATGCTGAGCGTCTTCTCGGCGCGGGGGCCGAGAAATCTGTAAGCACGTTTGCTGATTTTATCAGTGCGCTTGACGCTCGGGCGTGAGCGGCGCCATGGGTACGCCATGACATTCGCATCCGACAACTGGGCCGGCGCCGCGCCGGAGATTTTAGAAGCGCTTTCGAAAGCGAATGAGGGCGCCGTCTCCGCCTACGGAACGGACGATCATACAAAGCGGGTTGAGGCCCGGTTCAGTGAGATTTTCGAGCGTGACTGCGCGGTTTATTTCGTCGCTACTGGCGGCGCGGCGAACGGGCTTGCGCTCTCGGTCCTGTCGCCGCCTTACGGCATGATCTTCTGCCACGAGGAAAGCCATGTGCAGATGGACGAATGCGCCGGGCCGGAGTTTCTGACCGGAGGCGCGAAGCTCATTCCTGTTGCCGGCGCAGGCGGCAAGATGACGGCGGATGGTTTCGTCAAGGCGCTTAAAGGCTTCCCGCATCGCCCGCCCCACGGCGCGCCGCCCGCCGTTCTGTCGCTGACGCAAGCGACGGAGTGCGGCACGCTTTATTCCGCAGACGAATTGAAAGCGCTTTGCGTTGCCGCGCATGAGGGCGGCATGACTGTCCACATGGACGGCGCGCGCTTTGCGAATGCTGCTGCGGCGTCCGGCGCATCACCGGCGGAGTTGACATGGAAAACGGGCGTCGATGTTTTGTGTTTCGGCGGCACGAAAAACGGCTGCATCGCCGCCGAGGCCGTCGTTTTTTTCGACCTGGCCATGGCGAAGGATTTCGAGTTCCGCCGCAAACGCGCCGGGCATTTGTGGTCGAAGATGCGGTTCATCACGGCGCAGTTCGACGCTTACCTGACAGATGGTCTGTGGCTCAAGCTCGCTGCGCACGCCAACGCGATGGCGAAACGTCTTTCGGGCGGGCTCGCCGCCATCGACGGCGTCGACATTTCCTATCCGACTGAAATCAACGAAGTCTTCGCCTGTTTTCCGGGCGATACGGCGGAGAAAATGCGCGCCGATGGCGAGCCGTTTTATCCGTGGATTACGCCGGGCGATCCGGCGGGCGGCCGCATGAACCGGCTGATCGCATCGTTCCGCACGACGGAACAAGATGTGGATGAATTTTTAGCTCGCGTGAAGCAATCTCTTTAAATTAGTCCTACGGATTATTGCCGTGTTGCCGCCTGATCAAGACATAGATGATAGAACGCCAATTTGGGACTATCTGCAGGTTTTCTGGATGGATACGGATCCAGAAATTCTATTCCCGCGGGTGGTAGATAAATGCGCAGCCTCGAAATACTCACTAGACGAATTGAAACAAATTTTCTGGAATGAAGTCGAGCCCGCTGTTGGTTTCAATATGTGGAGTATTGCTGGTGAGTGGGCTGGGTTCGATGTCGAATGGCTTGTTCAAAGAATACTGAAGAAAAGTCGATTTGGGAAACCTTTGCCAAATGTTTATCTAAGACCCCAGGCCAGAAACTGGTGGAAGCGACTGGCAGGTTCCATCGAAGCAAAGCGTGATTCTTTATCTAGAGAAGACCATTAGACTCAGGCTTTCATCCACCATTTGCGCGACCACCACGCGACCAGCGCGACCAGAACGAAAACCGCCGCAAGCGACATCCAGCCGAGCCACGGGCGCTCAATCACCATGGCGCCGATGCTGACGAAGACGAAAATTGGCGCCGTCATACCGGCGGCAGACGTCCACAGATAGGTGCGAAGGCGGACCGGCGCGAGCCCCGACCCGTAATTGACGACCGTATAAGGCACGAGCGGAATCATCCGCACGAAAAGCAGGAATGGCGCGCCGCGTTTTTCGACTGCAGTTTCGAACCGCGCCAGCATTTTCGCAGGCAACAATTTGTAGACAAGCGGCCGCCCCAGCCAGCGCGCCAGCATGAAGGCGATCACCGCGGCGATCATGGCGCCGATCCAGGTGAGAATGAATCCGTAGAGGCGGCCGAACACCATGCCGTTGGCGATGGCGACAGTTTCGGCCGGCAGCGGCAGAAAGGAAACGATGACCATGGCGAGGATCGCCATCGCCGGCGCCCACACGCCTGCGCTTTCGACCCACGCTTCATAGCGTTCGCCGTCCCACAGGAACGACCAGAAAGCAGGATCGAATATTTCCATCGGCGTTCAGCTTCAGCGTTTTTGAAAAATACGCAATAGGTTTGGCGATCAGGCGTCGCATTGATGAGTTCGCCGCCGGTAAGCGGGGCGCTTGCGCAGCATCAGGCGGAGAGCCAGCCCGCCGTTTCGCGCCGGGCGATGGTTTCGAGCAAGGCGATCATTTCCGGCGCGTCGTTGAGGCAGGGGAGAGCGGTGAAGGTCTCGCCGCCCGCCGCTATGAACGTCTCACGCGCCGCTATATCGATTTCTTCAAGAGTCTCGATACAATCGGAAACAAAGCCCGGCATGATGACCGCGATATTTTTGACGCCTTCGCCCGCCAGTTTTTCAATCGTGGCGTCCGTCGCCGGCTCCAGCCACTTCTCGCGCCCGAATTTCGATTGAAACGCCAGCGGTGCAAATTCTTCCGTCCACCCCATATGCTGGCGCAGCAGTCGCGCCGTCTTCGCGCAGTGGCAATAATAAGGATCGCCCGCATCGAAATATCGCTGCGGTATGCCGTGAAATGAAATGACCACACGCTCCGGCGCCCAGTGGAGCGACTGCAAATGCCGGTTCGTCACCGCCGCCAGTGCGGCGATATAAGCAGGCTCGTCATGAAACGCCGGCGCGATGCGTATCGCCGGCTGCCAGCGCATGGCTTTGACGGCGTCGAATACGGCGTCCGTCACGCTGGCTGTCGTGGTTGCAGAATATTGCGGGTAAAGCGGCACGATCAGAATGCGCGTGCAGCCCGCTTCTTTCATCGCTTCAAGGCGCGACTTGATCGACGGGTTTCCGTATCGCATGGCCCAGTCGACGGTCGCGTCGCCGAGCGCGGACGCCAGCGCATCGCTTTGTGCGCGCGTGTAATAGCGCAAGGGGCTTTCGTTGCTCTCCTCGCGCCAGATCTTTTTGTAATTGCGCGCCGTCGCAGCCGGGCGGACATTCAAAATCACGCCGTAAAGGATTGGCAGCCATAGCGCGCGCGGCAGGTCGACAATGCGTTCATCGCTCAGGAATTCGCGCAAATAGCGGCGAACCGCCCCGGCCTCCGGCGCTTCCGGCGTACCAAGATTGACCAGAAGGATGCCGATACGCTCTCGTGCGACCGCTGGATGGCCTTGAGGCGTGTGACTGCCTGTCGCCGTCTTTGCTGGATTATCGCCGTCCATCATGCCGCCATTCGGTGTCCCGGCAGATGCGGCCGGATATCGCGAAGATTTTCTCAGAATCCAAGCCTTTTGTCACAATAGTGAAACAAAAAAAATAGAGGGTGCCCGCGAATTCGAGGAGGCGCGCAGCGTGCGCCCCAACATGCGGCTGTCCAGCGAAAATTGGGCTGGCATTTAAGGAACGGGCATGGAAATCGACATCGGTTTATGGGCGGCGGTCGGGTTTATTCTCGCCGCCTATGCGGTCGTCGGCAACGATGCGCTGCAAACCCTTGGCCCGTTCATCAACTCCAACCGCAATTTGCCGTGGCAGGTTCTGTTCGCCTTTGCGGGAACAGTGCTCGTTGTCGTGTTTTTCTACGGCTATTTGCAAAGCGGCGGCGACCCGTCCTTCGGACGTCTCAATAACACGACCAAATATCCGATCTTCGAGCCGAAATGGTATCACGCCTTGCCGCCATTGGCGCTTTTTGTGCTGACGCGATTCGGTATCCCTGTTTCGACGACGTTCATGGTGCTGTCGATTTTCGCCACCATGGGCGGCATGTATTCCATGCTGACGAAATCGCTGCTCGGTTATGTGGTCGCGTTTATTGCGGGCGGCGTTGTCTACGCGATACTGGCGCCGACTCTTGAGCGATGGTTTTTGAAAACCCACGATCAACAGCACGCAATCGGCTGGCTGATCATTCAGTGGGCGATGACCGCATATTTATGGTCTGTCTGGCTGATGCAGGATTTCGCCAACATCTTCATCTTCCTGCCGCGCGGCGTGGATCCATCAGGCGGACCGGCGCTCAACCTTGCCGAGGCTATCCTCGCCATTGGCGCAATCCTTGTTCTTCTTGGCATTACCTTCTGGAACAAGGGCGGGCCGATCCAGCGCATCCTGCAGTCGAAAACGAGCGTTGACGACATCCGCTCTGCAGCGATCATCAACTTCGTCTACGCAACGCTCTTGTTCTATTTCAAGGAAATGAACAATATTCCGATGTCGACAACCTGGGTCTTCCTCGGGCTGATCGCCGGGCGTGAGTTCGCCATTGCAACCATCGACAAGGTCCGCACGGTCGGGGCGACCGCAAAAATCGTGATTTCCGACGCCGTGAAAGCCTTTATCGGGCTCATTGTCAGTGTCGTTCTCGCAGTGGGGCTGCCGATGGCGGCGGTTGCTCTTGGCGGCTAGCCTTCGTCCGCCGGATCTTTTTTCTTTTTGTAATTCGCGGCTTTGTCTTTGACGCGATAGCGCGCTTCGTCCTGACGGCGAAATTTCCGGCGCATGCGCTCTGCGCGATCCGCCTCATCGCCGTCTCTAGAGCGATAGGTGGGTTTAAGTTTTTGCTCGGCACGGACGTCCCGCATGGCGGCGCCGCCGCGCGCTGCGCGCTCTTTAAAGCGGTAGGACCGTTTTTTGACGCCCGTCGCTTCCTCCGGATCGTCGGTGAGCGCTAGGAAGCCTTTCAGCCCATCCGAGCCTGCCTCGGCGTTTTGCAGGTACCAGTAAAGGACGCCCGCAAAAACGGCGATGATCAATATAAACTCTAAAACATCCATCGACAGCTATCCGGCGCGTTAAGGCGGTCCAACAGGCAGTGACATTAGCCTCAAAGAACCCGCCTACAAAACTCGCGATTTACCATGCAATCGGCGTGCTAGGCCGCTGCAGCCCCCGATAGACGGCGCCCTTCAACCGCATTAAGCATGACGCCCATGGAATATCAGGGAAAATGGGCGCTGATTACCGGCGCATCGGCGGGCATCGGCGCGACCTTCGCGAGAAGCTACGCCGCCAAAGGCGCCAATCTCATTCTGGTTGCGCGCCGGGAGGACCGGCTGAGAGAGCTTGCCGCAGAGTTGGAGGGGGCGAGCGGCATCAAGGTTAAAATCATCGCCGCCGATCTCGCTGAAGACGCCGCACCGAAAATCATTTCCGGTGCGCTGGCGCAGGATGCGACGCCGGTCGATATTCTCGTCAACAATGCAGGCTACGGACTGCCCGGGTTTTTCACCGAAAATGCATGGACGGCGCACCGGGGTTTTCTGGAACTGATGATCAATTCCTACGTTCAGATGACCCGTGCTTTCCTTCCCGGCATGCTTGAGCGCAATTGGGGCCGGGTTATCCAGGTTTCGTCCGTTGCCGGATTGGTTCCCGGATCAGCCGGGCATACGCTTTACGGACCGTCGAAAGCATTTCTGGTCAGCTTCGCGCAATCGATTGCGGCGGAATGCGACGGGACGGGCGTTAATTCATCCGCCCTCTGCCCGGGCTTTACCTATTCCGAATTCCATGACGTCAACAATACGCGCGGGCTTGTCTCGCAGTTGCCGAAATACATGTTCATGAAAGCCGAACCGGTGGTTGAGGGCGCTATCGCTGCAGTCGAGCGCCGCCATGTGGTCTATGTGCCCGGCGCATGGAACAAGTTCACGACATGGCTCGCGAAAGCCCTGCCGCGGCCTTGGGCGCATGCTATGGTCAAAAACCAGTCGAAAAAATTTCGCAAACGCAAAGATAATTGACCGTTTGACGCGCAGAAAATGCGCCTGCAAACTCATGAAATCAGATTTACGAAGGGCGATTTATGATCCGTCAATTGATAGGCTTTGCGTTCGTGGTTTTGGCGGTGTGCGCCCTTTCAGGGCAAGGCGTGGCACAGAACGGCGATAGTTTCGAGTTCTGGCCAGGCGCGCAATATGACGAGGCGATTCCAACCCTTGAAGCGATCATTGGCCACAAGAATGGCGAGCGGATTACGCGGCCGGAGCAGGTCGTTGAATATTTCAAGGCGCTCGAAGAGGCGGCGCCAGAACGCATCCGTATCCGGGAGTATGCCCGGAGCTGGGAAGGCCGGCCGCTGATCTATGCGGCGATATCGTCGCCCGAAAATCTTGCGCGACTGGATGAGCTTCGCGACGGTATGAAAGCACTATCCGATCCGCGCATTACGAACCGGGCCGAAGCGGACAGGCTGGTTTCGTCTCTCCCCGGAACCACATGGATTGCATACGGCGTTCACGGCGACGAGATCTCATCTACGGACGCCGCCATCATGACTGCGTATCATCTTCTGGCGGCGCAGAACGATGAACGCATTGCAAAAATACTGGAAGAAACAGTCGTCTTCATTGACCCCGTACAAAACCCCGACGGTCGGGCGCGTTTCACACATAATTTCGAAATGGCCGAAGGGCTGGAGCCGCAATCGAGCCGGCTCGCGGCAGAGCGAAACGAGCCGTGGCCCAGCGGACGCACGAACCACTATTTCTTTGACATGAATCGCGACTGGTTTGCGATGACGCAGCCAGAAACAAAGGGACGGGTGAGGGCGCTTCTCGAATGGATGCCGCTGGTTTTTATCGACGCTCATGAAATGGGTTTCGACTCAACCTATTTCTTCGCGCCGGCGGCAAAGCCTTTCAATCCGAATCTCGATGAAGCGCAACTTGCGAATGCTGAACTGATCGGACGCAACAATGCGCGCTGGTTCGATGCGATTGGCGCAGATTATTATACGCGTGAGGTTTTTGACGCGCTCTATCCAGGCTACGGGGATTCCTGGCCGGCGCATTACGGCGCGATCACGTCAACTTACGAACAAGCCTCCGCGGGGGGCTTGCGAGCGCGCAAGTCGAGCGGCGAGGAGTTTCACTACCGCGATACTGTGCGCCAGCATTTCGTGACGTCGCTGTCGACGGCGGAAGTCACGGCAAACAACCGTGAAAAGTTCCTGCGAGATTTTTATGACTATCGGTCCTCAGCGATTGCCGAAGGGCGTTCTGATAGCGTGCGCAGCTATATTTTTCCTGCGAAGCGCGATCCAGCGGGCGCGGAAAAAATCGCGCGGCTTTTGACCGAGCAGGGCGCGGAAGTGATCCGTTCGAACGGCGCGTTTCAGGCTTGCGGCGCGCCTTACGAGGCGGGCGCCTTTGTCATTAATCTTAATCAGCCGTCAAAACGGCTGTTGCGCTCGTTGCTAGATGCGCAAGTTGAAATCGAACCGGATTGGCTGGCTGAGCAGGAGCGATTGCGCGCCAAAAACCTGCCGGATCAGATTTACGATGTGACGGCCTGGTCGCTTGCTCAGATGTTCAATGTAGAAATGAGTGCGTGCGGTTCATTGATAATCGCCGGAGATTTTTCTGTTTTTGACGGTGCGGCGACGGCCGGAAGCGTTTCCAATCCTGAGGCCAGTGTCGCATACCTTGTGAACTGGGGCGGTCGCCCTGCGGTGCGGTTTCTTGCGCACGCTTTCCGGCGAGGCCTGAGGGTTATGTCGACAGACGCAGCCTTCACGCTTGCCGATGGCGATCGACGTTTCAACGCCGGCGCGCTGATCTTCAAGGTGAGAGATAACCCGGATAATCTTGCCGCAATTCTTGCCGAGATCGCCGAGGAAACCGGAGCAGATGTTGTCGGGGTCAGTGATAGCTGGGTGACGGATGGCCCGAATTTCGGATCCGATAATGCCGGTTTGATGCCAGCGCCGCGCATAGCGATGGCTTGGGATGAGCCAACTTCAGGACTGTCTGCAGGCAATACGCGGTTCGTCATCGAGCGGCAATTCGATTATCCCGTGACAGTGATCCGCACAAGCCAGCTCGGCAGCCGCTATCTCGACCTCTTTGATGTGTTGATTTTGCCCGAAGCGGCAGGATCGTATGCTGATGAACTCGGCCCCGAAGGCGTTAAGCGGCTTCAGGGATGGGTGGATCGCGGCGGCGTATTGGTCGGCGCTGGCCGCGCCATGCGGTTTCTTGCAGACCCGGAGGTAAGCCTTCTCTCCGTACGACGGGAGAACGCCGCAAAGGACAGCAGCTCGGCGGGCGGCGGCGAGGGCGCGACGGTTGATGGCCGTCTGATCGAGACGGAAGAAGGCTATCTCGCATCCGTGGAGCCAGGCCAGGAGCCGCCTGACGCATCCGCCGGCGTGCTCGTCAAGGCGACTGTGGACAGTGATCACTGGCTTGCAGCAGGCGTCGCGCGCGAATTGCATGTGCTGGCGCGCGGCGGTGATATCTACACGCCGGCTGATCTCAACAGCGGAGTTAATGTCGTTCGGTTTGCGGGACCTGACGAGCTTGTCGCCGGCGGACATTTATGGTCGGAAACGCGCGATCAACTCGCCTACAAACCGTTTGCGATCGTTGAGCGGCGCGGCGCCGGGCAGGTGATCGGTTTTACACAGGATCCGAATGCGCGCGCCTATCTTGACGGGCTCAACGTCATCTTCATGAACGCGGTGTTTCGTGGTCCGATGCACGCATCGCCGCCGCGCTAGGAGTCAGGCGGTCTTCTCCGCCCAGACGCGGTGTTCGGCGTCGAGCTCATAGGCGGCCATGGCGGCGAGGGTAACGATGTCGGTGACGCCGGCGCCGACCTGCGCAATCTGAACGGGACGTTCAAGGCCGATGAGAACAGGGCCAAGCACCAGTGCGCCGCCGATTTCACCGAGGAGTTTCGTTGAGACAGCGGCGGAGTGCACGCCGGGCGTGATCATAACGTTGGCCTCGCCTTTCAGGCGCGAGAACGGGTAAACGCCCCGGAGTTTTTCATTGAGCGCCATGCGCGGGGTCATCTCGCCTTCATACTCGAAGTCAATATCGCCCCGCTTGTCGAGCAGTTCGACGGCGCCGGCGACGCGGCGCGAATGCGCCGTATCCGGGTTGCCGAAATTGGAATAGGAAACGAACGCAACCTTCGGCGGGAAACCCAGATGCCGTGCGGCGTGAGCAACTTGCACAGCGATTTCGGCGAGCTCTTCAGAGCTTGGCAGCTCCGTCACGTTTGTATCCGCCACGAACAATGTCCGGGTTTTCGTCAAGATAATCGATACGCCGATCATCCGTTCGCCGGGGCGCGGATCGAGCGCCAGCTGCACATTCGACAGCGCGACGTCATAGTGGCGCGTGATGCCCGTGACCATGCCGTCGGCATGGCCCTGCGCCAGCATGCAGGCGGCGTAGACGTTGCGGTCCGTGTTCACGAGGCGAACGGCGTCGCGATAGAGGTAGCCTTTGCGTTGCAGGCGCTTGTAAAGGTAGTCCGTATAAAGATCGCTATGTTGTGACGTGCGGGAATGGTAGGTTTCGAATTTGTGATTGACGGGCAAGCCGGCGTCGGCGAGTGCGTTTTTGATCTTGTCGTCACGCCCGATTAGTATCGGCGTCCCCAGCCCTTCCTGCTGAAAGGCGTAGGCGGCGCGCACAACGGCTTCTTCTTCGCCCTCGGCGAAGACAATGCGTTTCGGCGTCTCGCAGCCTCTAAGCGAGGAATAGATCCTCTGCAGGAACGATGCTGACGGATCGAGCCGAGCAGCCAGCGTGTGTTTGTAGGCATTCAGGTCTGTAATAGGTTTGCGCGCAACGCCCGTATCGACAGCGGCTTTCGCAACGGCGGGCGGAATTTCCGATATCAGCCGTGGGTCGAACGGCGTCGGGATGATGTAGCCGGGTCCGTATTTGAGACGCTTGCCATAGGCGGCGGCGACTTCGTCCGGCACGTCCTCGCGTGCGAGTTTTGCAAGCGCTTCGGCGCAGGCGATTTTCATTTCCTCGTTGATGGTGCGCGCCCGCGCATCAAGCGCGCCGCGGAAAATATAAGGAAAGCCGAGAACATTGTTCACCTGATTGGCGTAGTCCGAGCGGCCGGTCGCGATGATGGCGTCATTGCGTACTTCGCGAATTTCTTCAGGCAGGATTTCCGGCGTCGGGTTCGCCATGACGAAAATAATCGGGTTCTTCGCCATGGATTTGATCATGTCCTTGGAAATCGCGCCGGCGACCGAGAGACCGAGGCAGACATCGGCGCCGTCCATGGCTTCGGCAAGGCTGCGCTTGTCAGTGGCAACTGCGTGCGCCGAACGCCACTGATCCATACGCTCTGTACGCCCTTGGTAAAGAACGCCTTTGGAATCGCAGACGAGCGCGTTCTCGGGCGGCAGCCCCATGGCCTTGATCAGTCCGATCACCGAAAGCGCCGACGATCCGGCGCCGGAGACGGCGACCTTGATGTCCTTGATCGACTTGCCGGTGACGTCGAGCGCGTTCAAGAGGCCCGCAGCAGCGATAATCGCGGTCCCGTGCTGATCATCGTGAAAGACCGGAATGTCCATCAGCTCTTTAAGGCGCTGTTCGATAATGAAACTTTCCGGTGCCGCGATGTCTTCCAGATTAATGCCGCCGAAAGCGGGTCCGAGATATTTGACGGCGTTGATGAACTCATCAGGGTCTTTGGTGTCGACTTCGATGTCGACGCTGTCGATGTCGGCGAAGCGTTTGAAGAGAACCGACTTTCCTTCCATCACCGGCTTGGAGGCGAGCGCGCCGAGATCGCCCATGCCGAGAATCGCCGTGCCGTTAGAGATGACGGCGACCATATTGCCTTTGGAAGTGTAATCATAAGCGCAGTCTGGATCGTCGGCGATTTTCTGGACCGGCACGGCGACGCCAGGCGAATAGGCGAGCGACAGGTCGCGCTGGGTGGCCATGGGCTTTGTTGGCGTGATCTCCAATTTGCCCGGCTTGCCGCGGCTGTGAAAATCGAGCGCTTCCTGATCGGTGAATTTTGTTGAATTGTCGTCCATGACCGTCTCTTTTATGCCTGCCTAAGCGCTTACGCCGCCTTTAGGCGTGACGCAAGGAAACGGCGGGTTCGATGAAGATCAGGCTGAAACGCGCCTATGAGGCGCCGGCGAAAGCAGACGGGAAGCGAATACTGGTGGAGCGTCTCTGGCCGCGCGGCGTGACGAAGGATGCCGCGAAGCTCGATGAGTGGTTCAAGGAAATCGCTCCAAGCCCGGACTTGCGAAAATGGTATGGTCACGATCCAGAGAAATGGCCGGATTTCCAAAAACGATACCGCGCGGAACTGAAAGCCAACAAGGGAGAAGTTGCAAGGCTGCGCGCTCTTTGCGAAGCAGGCGCGGTGACGTTTGTATACGCGGCGAAAGATGAAGAACGCAACAGCGCGGCTGTGCTGAAAGCGTATCTTGAAAGCGCCCGCAGTTAAAAGTCAGTCAAGCGATCCTTTCCCGGAAATTTACCGTGAGAAGGCTTGAGCGCACGCGTAGCTCGAAAGTGGAATTCCTGCGTACAGTGTGTCCTTATTTGCTACGCGCCGGGTACAGAACCGCAAGATATTGATTTTCGCATTTAACTCGCATAATACTTTTCGGATTATTTTACGTCACACGTAGTCAATATTGAGAACAAGGTTGAATGAGATGCAGATAAGATTGTTAGCGATTTTTTTTGGACTTCTGGGTTGCTTTACTTGCGCGCTCGCCGCTGAGCATGATCCAACGCCCGCTCAGATGCGAGAAGATCTGGAATTCATGAAAACGGAATGGGTTGGAGGCAACAAGTGGCTGACGCCATCAGAACGCAAAAGCGCTGTTAATCAACTTGATGACCTTATCGCAAGAGCGGACGAGCTTAGTGTCGGCGAATTTGTCATGGGCATTATGAAAGTCAACGCCGTTCAAAATAACGCGCATACGCTTGCGGCCCTAGGTTACATGGAAACATTCGACCGGCTGCCTTTGCGGTTCTGGCGATTTTCAGACGGACTTTATGTTGTAAAGACACACCCTGATTACACCAAATATCTGGGGGCGAAGGTAGAGTTCTTCGGCGGAGATGTAACGGCTGATGATGCCTTTAGCATGATGAAAGAATATGTCGCCGGAAACGACTCCTGGAAAACCTATCTGGCGACGGTGTGGCTTGACAGGCCTGACATGCTGCACGCGCTGGGGCTGACAAGAGACCCGGGCAGAGTTTATCTGACGTTGCGCCTTCAGGATGGAAGCGGCGAGCGTGCGGCGTTTCCAGCGGTTTCGGAAGCGGTCCGTGAGTATGTTTATTTGCAGCCATGGAAAGAAGCGATTCATAGAACGAAGAGCGAGTCAGAGGCGGAGCCCGAAAGTCCTGATAGGGCGTATTGGCCCCACGTCTTGGATCCGGTTGAAGAACGCCCCGCTTATCTCTCTAGGGATGACCGTATCTTTTATGAGCTTATGCCGGAGTTCCAGGCAGCTTATATGCGCGTTGAGCGCATTAGTAATTTCGGCGAGCCTGGCAGCCTGGAACTTGCGCTTTTCGATTTGATGGAAAGCCTGTCGGAAGATGAGCCGCAAAACGCCATTCTTGATCTTCGATATAATCAGGGTGGAAACTTTCTTCAAATGGTCGGGTTTTCGCAAGCGCTGCCGAAATTTACGTCTGATGACGGGAAGATTTTCATTTTGGTCAATCGCGCCACATTTTCCGCTGCGCTAGTTACAATCGATATGATTGTAAAACACGCAGGCCGGCATCGTGTGGTTTTGGTTGGGGAGCCGGTCGGCGACTTTCCTCAGTTCCGTTCTGAAGGCGATCACGTGATCTTGCCGCATTCCGGTATTTACGCCGTTTATTCCACGGGCCGCCACGATCTTGTCGACGGCTGTGAGGAAAACGAAGAATGCTGGTGGGGGGCGCGGGTGTTCGAGACCGGAATGGGAGCCATTGAGCCCGATATCAGGATCAAGGAAGCCTATGCTGACTATGTCTCAGGGCGTGATCTATATCTCGAGGCGATTGCAAGGGCGCTCAAGTAAGCAAGTAAGACCGGCAAATTTTGCCTTTTACGGTGGCAATAGGCCTTTCGTCCATCCGTCACATCTTGTGCGCTTGGCTCTGGCTGATTAGTTGAGGGTGTAGTCAGCCAGGCCAGATATGTTTATTCAGACCGAAGATACCCCGAATCCGCAATCGATGAAATTTGTTCCCGGCCAGCCGGTGCTGGGCGATGGTGCGCTGGGGATTGATTTTCCCACCATGGAATCGGCCGCCGCTTCGCCGTTGGCGCAAACCCTGTTCGAGACAGACGGCGTCATGGGCGTTTATCTCGGCGCGGACTTCATCACGGTGACCAAAGCCGAAGCGGTTGAGTGGATGCATATCAAGCCGGCAATCCTCGGCGCCATTGCTGATTTCCTAACGGCGGGTTTGCCCGTTGTGACCGAAGGGATGGAAACAGGTTCTGGCAAACCGGCGACGCCGCTCGAAGATTACGAGGGCGAAGACCGGGAGGTTGTCGAACAAATCATCGAGCTGATAGAAACGCGCGTGCGCCCCGCCGTCGCGGCGGATGGCGGCGACATAGTCTTTAAGCATTTCGAGCCGAAAACCGGAGTCGTCTTTCTCGCCCTGCAGGGCGCCTGTGCAGGCTGCCCGTCATCAACCATGACCCTGAAGTCCGGCATCGAAAACATGCTGAAGCACTATGTGCCCGAAGTCGCCAGCGTCGAAGCGGTGATGTGATCAACTGGATTTAAGGGAAGGAATACCGGCAGGGCGATCTTGGCGAAGATTGCGCTGCTTGCCTGCTCCGCTATACTGGTAAATAGTGCTAATCGACTTAATTAAGGTCCTTTTATTGCGGCGCGGTAAGTCGGCGCAGCCGGAGAATGTGTTGATGAAGATGGTCTGTTCTTTTCGGGTTTGCTGGCCCGCCTTGTTGTTGCTGTCCGTGGTTTCGTTTTGTGCAAAAGCGCAAGAAGCGCCAATGACGGATGCCGACTGGCGAAAAGACATCGACCAGTTGGAGCAAATTATTAGGGAGACGCACCCGGATCCGTTTGTCGCTGTAAGCGAAGCCGATTTTGATGCTGCCGTTGATTCACTGAAGCAGCAGGTTCCAGGCCTGTCGCCGCCAGAAATTTTCATCGGCATGGAGGCTTTGGTTGGTATGCTGAATGATGGTCATAGCGGCATGGTTTCCACCTTCACATACCCGACGGTGGATGACGCCGAGCCGAGAAGCGCGCCTCGCCCGGAACTTTCCCTGAGCAGTCTCCCGGTAAAGTTCAACAGCTTCGCAGACGGCGTTTTTATAACGGCAGGGACCACGCAATACGCTGATCATATCGGAAAAAAGCTCGTCTCGGTGAACGGCGTTTCGGTTCAAGAGGCTATAAGTAAAATTAATGATGCTACACATTACGATAATGAATATAGCGCAACCTCAATCGCAATGTCTTATCTTACCTCGCCCAGCGCTCATGCCGGGCTTGGCTTCGGCGCTGCCGGAAAAACCCTGCTGGTGCTGGAAACGAGCGATGGGAACACGCAAAGCGTCGAACTTGAGCCGTTGGGCGTCGGGCCAGTGGCGTGGCAAGGTTATGATTTTCGCAACAATACCGGCGCTAATGACGACCTGAAATGCGGTCCGGAAAGGCAATATTGCCAGTTCTATCTTGCAAAGAAAAATATCGTTTATGTTCGCATCGATGCGATTGCAAATAACGACGACTATCCGCTCGCAACATTTATGCGCGAAGCAAAAGACCTGGCGGAGCGGCGCAACAGCCGAATTGTCATTGACTTGAGGGACAATCCTGGCGGGACGGGAGATTATAATCGCTCCATACTTCATGCCATTTTGCAATCGGCGGAATTGAATCAATACGGGCGTTCTTTTGTGCTGATCAGCCGCAGAACGTTTTCAGCTGCGCAGCTTCTGGTCTCGAGTTTGGAGTTTCATGCCCGGGTTATTTTCGTCGGACAGCCTACGGGCGCACGCCCGACGCATTTTGGCGACGCTGAAATGTTTAGACTGGAGAAGAGCAGCCTCGGCGTTCGAATATCTACGGTAAAGCATTCAAGCCCGATCCCCATTGACCGTCGGCAATCGACATCGCCGCACTACGCCGCCCCGTTTTCAGCTTCAGATCATTTTACGGGGCGCGACCCTGCGCTCGAATTCATCAATGCGGCGCCCAGGGAAATTGCAGTTATGGACCTCGCTGAACATTCCTTGCGTGAGGGCGGCGGCTTTGCATTTTACTATATACTGATCAAGGAGCTTGGAGCGCCGGATGCGAAAAAGCACTATTACGCCGATGACGTGTTGAGACTCGCGGAAGCGCTGGTCGCAGAGGGAGACGCGGACGCCGCAAGTATGGCGCTGCAGATCGCTTCATTCGTTTATCGAAATGACAACCGCTTTGGAGAGGCGCTCGCCAGGCTGCAGTAACAGCTTATTCCGGCGTTGCATGACTATCTAGCAGAGTTGAAATCGCGAGAAATATGCGCGATGTCTGACATTGAGTTTTCTGCGAGCCAGTGAAGCGGGCAACATGAAATACGTCATCATCGGCAAGATCGGGCCCAATTGGGGCGATGATCCGAAGGCGCGCGTCGCCGCCGTGCACGAAAAGCTCGACGCACTGAACATCACGCTCGAAACGGTTTATTACACGCAAGGTGCCTACGACTTTATGGAGGTCGTTGAGGCGGAGCCGAAAGCAATGCTTGCGCTTTCGCTTTGGTGCAAAACCAAAGGGTATGGCGAGCTAAATTCCATGCCGGCCTTTTCCATGGAAGCCGTTACCAGAGCTATATCGGAATAAGCGCCTAAAACCGGCCGGACCTTGGCATCTGTTGCGAAAAAGAGCACAACGATTCGCGAGTGAGATAGTTCAGGAGCGCGCGCCTATGTCTGACAAGATGATCAATGATGAAGCTCTCGACATCGTATTTCGCGACGCGCGCACGCGAAATGGATGGGAAGAACGGAAGGTCACTACGACGCTGATGCAGGCAGTCTATGATCTCATGAAATGGGGTCCCACATCGGCGAACTGTTCGCCCGCACGATTTGTTTTCGTAACTTCTGACGAAGGCAAGCTTCGTCTGAAGCCGCATCTCGACAAGGGCAATGTGGCGAAGACCATGGCGTCGCCCTGCTGCGTCATTATCGGGCACGACATGGAGTTTTATGAAAAGCTGCCGCAGCTGTTTCCGCATACGGATGCGCGTTCGTGGTTTTCGGGCAACGACAAGAAGATCGCTGATACCGCGTTTCGGAATGGTACTTTGCAGGGCGCCTATTTCATGATTGCAGCACGCTCTCTCGGTCTTGATTGCGGACCAATGTCAGGTTTTGACAACGCGGGAGTCGATGAGGAGTTTTTTAAGGGTACGTCTGTCAAATCGAATTTCATTTGCAGCATCGGCTACGGAACGGATGAGAACTTGTTCCCGCGCAGCCCGCGGCTTTCCTTCGATGAAGCATGCGAGATCGTCTGATTGCGTCCGATGAAGCAACGGCTGGTCGCCATTGCGCGCGCCGCGAGACTCCTTCCGGCACTCGATGCCGTCAGGTTTTTGCTTGCGAAACGTGAAAGCGCAAAGAATAACCGCGAATTTCTCGACGCAAATCCTGGCTTCTCTCCGCCGCCCTTGTGGTGGATGCATGATATGTACAGGCATACCTGCTACGCGCTTTACTGGCGAACCGGGCGGGAAACGGCGGCGGCGCTGACGTCGAAAATCGACAAGTATCTAGAAGGTTCAGCGCCCAAGGTCGCCGATTGGGGCTGCGGCCTCGCCCGCGTTATCCGGCATTTGCCGGAACGGTATGAGCGTTTCGGTTTTGACTATAACGCTGATGCGATTGAATGGGATGCGCAGCATATTGATGGCGTCAGATTCGCCAGGAACAATCTTTCGCCGCCGCTTCCTGCAGAAGACGTTTCTTTTGATGCGCTTTATGCATTGTCTGTTTTTACTCACCTTTCCGCTCAGGCCCACCAAGATTGGGTGAAGGAGATTTACCGTGTTCTTGCGCCGGGCGGTGTTTTCCTCGGCGCGTTTCATATGGCGCTGAATCCCGATCAGCTTCTCCCTGAAGAGCAGGCTCAGTTCGATGCAGGCGAACTGGTGGTGCGCGGCGGTGTCAGGGAAGGATCGCGCATCTTTGTGGCGTATCACCCTGAAGCTTATATTCGCGCGTTGTTGTCGGCGGGGTTCGAGATTCTCGAAGGCCCGACGCAGTTTTTCGGTCAGTCACTGTGTGTCGCGCNNCGAAAGAAGCCGTGACGCGCCCCCCCGCGGGCGGTTAGGAAGAAGCCATGTATGTCATGGGTCTCGATACGGCGCTGAAGCGGTGTTCCGTCGCTATTCTGCGCGAGGGCGAAGTGCTGGCGGATGAAAGCGCAGGCATGGAGCGCGGCCACGCTGAGCATCTGGCGCCGATGGCGTCTGCAGCCTTGTCAAAAGCCGGGTTAGGGGTGCGTGATCTTGACCGTGTCGGTGTTGTCGTTGGCCCAGGCGGTTTTACGGGCGTGCGCGTGGCGCTCTCGTTTGCGCGCGGCCTCGGTGTCGGGACCGGGATCGAAATTGTCGGCGTTACGTCACTGGCGGCGCTTGCTGCGGATGTTGACGTGAATTCTGAACTTGTCGCGCCGGTAATCGATGCGCGCCGCGGGCAGGTTTATGCAGCGCTTTATGACGGCGCGGGCGCTTGCATCCTCGCGCCCTTCGTCGAGACGCCTGAGCATGCCCTCGAATGCTTGCATGAAGCCGCCGGCAACAAAAAATTCGTACTGACGGGATCCGGTGCGCCGCTGCTCGATCAGTCTGCAGATGGCGGTGCGGAGATTGATGCAAAGACGGTTGCGCGCATTGCGGCTGGCGCGCCGTTGCCGGCGGGCCCGCCCGCACCGCTTTACTTGCGCCCGCCGGATGCAAAGCCCGGCAAGCCTGGCGTTTTTGAAATGGGCGCGCCATCGTGAGCGGTTGGCGCGTCTGGACCGCTTCGCCTGCAGACTCTGAATTGCTTGCAGCGCTGGAAGCGCAGGCGTTCGCGGCGCGAAGCTGGGGGGCGAAAAGCATCATGGCGAGCTTTCAGGCGAGTGGTGTGGCGGTCTTGCTGGGCGGCGAAAATGATGAAGCGCCAAGAGGTTTCGCCCTGTGGCGCGATCTTGGGGAAGACGCCGAGTTGCTGACGATTGGTGTTGTTCCGGAAGCGCGCCGACGGGGACTTGGCGCAAGTCTGTTGAACGCAGTGCTCGAACGGGCGAAGACCGCCGGCGCAGAGAAAGTCTATCTGGAAGTAGCTGATGAAAACCCCGCGGCGCTGGCGCTCTACACAGGGGCCGGGTTTTCAACAATCGGCGCACGTAAAAGCTATTATCGCGACGGCGGGGACGCCGCCGTCATGGTCTGCAGCTTGTAATCATTCTCAATTTTTCGCTTTCGAGTTGCGCGCAGGGCCAAGCGCGACGATAAAGGCCCCGCTCGCAAAGGACGGATACGGGAGAGCGCCGATGGACAGGCTCGAAAAACTCTGCATCGACAAAGGCATGCGCATGACCGAACAGCGCCGCGTCATCGCGCGCGTGCTGTCTGTCGCCGAAGATCACCCGGATGTTGAGGAAATCCATCGCCGTGCGAGCGAGATTGATGACAAGATCTCCATCGCCACGGTTTACCGGACCATGCGACTTTTTGAGGAGGCGGGCGTCGTTGAGCGCCACGACTTTCAGGATGGCCGCGCGCGCTATGAAGAGGCGACCGAAAGCCATCACGACCACCTCATCGATCTGAAATCCGGCGAGGTCATTGAGTTCGTCAATGAGGAAATCGAGGCGCTTCAGAAAAAGATCGCCGAGGAGCATGGGTATAAGCTTGTGGATCACCGCCTTGAGCTTTACGGCGTGCCGATGAATAAGGCGAAAGATTAAGCGCACCCCTCAACATAGCGAGCCGGACCGTCCGTTCCGATACGGAATGACGTGACAACGTCACTATCGTCGGTTTCGAATACGGCAAGCAATTCATCGCCTAAATCGACGAATAAGTCATACCTTGAACCAACATAGAAGTTGGGTTTCAGAGTTGAATCTGGATAAAGTGCTTTTACTTCTTTTAATTTCATGCCTACTTGAGCGCCTTCAGGCGTTTGTATGTTAGAAACGCTAACATCAATGCGATGCACGTGCCCTTGGACAAACATGATAGCGACATCAAAACTGTTCTCGGCAATGCCAAGATAATAACAACCAGATTCATCTGGACCGATATTTTCTTGACCATGCAATCCGCTAGGAGCCGCGTCGTTGGCTTCTTCTTGGGTCATGCCAAACTGCACGCCGCAATAACCAGCAGCGGATATCTCATTACAAATTTCCCATAGAGCGAGTTGAGCTCCGGCGGTCGTAGAGACAGTTGAATGGGATTTTGCGAGCGTGGTTGTCGGTGCGATTGAAACAAGCCAAAGCGCTAGAATTAACAGAACAAATTTTGTGACTTTCATCAGCACGGTCCCGACCTTTTCGAGGGCAGTATGATAAATCCGAGCAAATGCAATCTCCTAGCCCCGACTTAACCGGATCGTTCAAATTACAGCCGGAAATATTGACTTTTTTAAAGTAAACTGGCTAGTGTACCTCCAGCGAGCAGCCTAACGCCGGAGGAACCCATGGCGTCTCTACGCGAGCTTTACCCGATCCCAGACATCGATCCGTGCTGGACCGTTCCCCAGAATTTCGAAGCGTCCTTCGACTGGGAATATGACGACGGCCGCAAGCAGATGATGCACCTTTATCAAAAGGGCAAGGACATGCAGTGGGATGCGCTCAACCGCATCGACTGGACGCTTGAGCTCGACGAAGAAAATCCGATGGAATTGCCCGACGAGTTGAGCGGGATTTACCACACGCCGCTCTGGGCGAAGTTCAACGACAAGCAAAAAGCTGAATTTCGCCGCCATAGCCAGTCATGGACAATGTCCCAGTTCATGCAGGGCGAACAGGCGGCGCTGATTTGCGCGGCGAAGATCGTGCAGCAGGTGCCGGACCTCGACGCCAAGTTTTACGCCTCAACGCAGGTCATGGACGAGGCCCGTCACGTCGAGGCGTACAAGAAATATCTCGGCGTGATGGGCGTTGCATATCCGATGACCAAGCCGCTGCAAACGCTGGTCGACCAGGCGCTCCGCGATTCCCGGTGGGATATGACGTACCTCGCCATGCAAGTGGTCATCGAAGGGCTGGCGCTCGCCGCCTTCGGCAATATTCGCGACATTTCAAAGAACCAGTTATCGCAACAGGTCAACGCCTATGTGATGGAAGATGAATCGCGCCACGTCGCCTTCGGGCGTCTGACGCTAAAGGAATATTACCCGCAGTTGACGCAAAAAGAACGGGATGAGCGCGAAGAGTTTCTGGTTGAAGCCTGTTATCACATGAGGGACCGGTTCGAGGCGCGTGAGCTATACGAGCATCTTGACCTGCCAGTTGATGATGTGGTTGAGGCGCACCGTCATTCTGAATTCCAGCGCAAATTCCGCTCCATGCTGTTCCAGCGCATTGTGCCGATCGTCCGCGATATTGGTCTGTGGTCTGATAAAATCCAGGCGGCTTACGCCGAGATGGGCGTCATTGGTTTTGCCGACACCGACTACAACGCCCTGTCGGCGAATGACGAAAAGCGCGCCGAAGAATTCGATGAGATCAACAAGCAAAAACGTCAGGCATATGTTGAGGAAGTTGCTGCGCTCGGCTCGTCCGGCGTAGCGGCAGCGGAATAGAGCCGCCCTAGCTGGATGTCGGGCAGTAGGCAGCGGCGACAATCCGCGCCTGCTTTGGTTCCTGTACGATCAGCGCGCAGCCTTCGCCCGCAGCGGGCGGCTCGGCGGTCAGTTCCGAACCGCGTTTCAGGATGACGCCGAGTGGGCGCAGTCCGGTAACGATATTGACTTCTTCAAATGTGCGTCCGGCGTTTTCGCCGCGCGGAATGGGCGTGGTCGCGTGTTTTTTAAATGTGACCAGAAAAGCGTTCCCGCCGGAATCACTTCTCCCAACTCGAAAAAGCACGCCATTATCATTGGCGCTGGTTTCGACTTCAGCCCGGTTTTTACGGGAAGCGGCTTCATTAATCAGCGTCCTGATCTTGTCGCCGGAAGAGCCGACGGCTTCCGCCGACCCGTCTATGACGGCCTGCGGCGTATAGACTGAACTGCGATTTCGAAGCGCCAAGTTGTAGCTTTTCTGCCGCTTGGTATAGGCGGGGTCGGCCCAAGGGTCCGCCCAGCGGCCGTTTTTGGTGTTCAGCAAATTCCAGTAATCGACATGCCAGCTGAGTGCGATAACGTCTTTCCGAGCCGCCAGATCAGGCAGCAATTTCGCAGCCGGCGCGCAGGAGCTGCAGGCTTGCGAAAGGAACATCTCGACGACGACAGGGGACTTCGTAGCGGGCGCCGCAGCATTGTCGGTCTGACGCGCAGCAATTGCGGCATCATCGGCTGAGGCCGCCGACATCGTCAACGAGACCAGAACACCGGCTAATCCCAAAATAAATCGCCCGAAACACTTCATACTGGAGCCCTTACAAGAGAATATTACGCATTCTCCCTCCCCGCGCACAATTTGCGCCGCCGATAATATGAGATCAAACCAAGGTTTCTCACAAGCGCGCGAGGGCGGTGATTGCATCGGGGCCTTTCGGCCTCTAAATACCGGCGCTCGTTCAGTAAACCGGTAAAAAATGACCGAGACGCGGCCAAAACAGGGAAAATCCGTATTCATCCGCACCTATGGGTGTCAGATGAACGTCTACGATTCCGAGCGTATGGCGGGGTTGCTGAAGCCGCTCGGATACGGCCTCGCCGATGCGCCGGAGGCTGCCGATCTTGTCATTTTGAACACCTGCCATATTCGCGAAAAGGCTGCTGAAAAAGTCTATTCTGAACTCGGTCGGCTAAAGCGGATGAAAGCCAACAAGGCGCTCCAGGGCGGCGATATGAAAATCGCCGTCGCAGGATGCGTCGCCCAGGCAGAAGGCGCGGAGATCACGGCGCGCGCACCGCAGGTGGACATGGTTGTCGGCCCGCAAGCCTATCACCGCCTGCCGGAATTGCTGGCGCGCGCCGCGCGCGATGACGGCGACATTCTCGAAACCGATTTTGCAGTGGATGAAAAATTCGACCGGCTTGCAGAACGCGAGGCCGAAGGCCCAACGGCGTTTCTGACAATTCAGGAAGGGTGCGATAAGTTCTGTACGTTTTGCGTCGTGCCTTACACGCGCGGCGCCGAAGTCTCGCGCAATATTGACGCCATTGTCGCCGAAGCGCGCGCACTGGCGGCGCAGGGCGTCAAGGAAATCACGCTGCTTGGTCAGAACGTCAATGCGTGGCGTTCGACACCGCCTGCGGGCGAGGCCGGAGACGAATGGGGACTTGGTGAGTTGTGCCGTCATCTCGCTAAGATCGACGGGCTCGAACGCATCCGCTTCACGACTTCGCATCCGCGCGACATGGATGACGGGCTGATCGCCGCCTTTGGCGAAGAAAAAAAGCTGATGCCGTATCTGCACCTGCCGGTGCAGGCTGGCGCCGACAAGGTGCTGAAAGCCATGAATCGCGGCCATACCGCCGGGCACTATCACGGGCTGATCGAAAAAATCCGCGCCGCCCAGCCCGACATTGCCATCTCGGGCGACTTCATCGTTGGTTTCCCAGGCGAAACGGCCTCGGATTTTGAAGAGACTTTGGTCCTCGCCAAAGCCATTGGCTACGCCTCGGCGTTTTCGTTCAAATATTCACGCCGGCCGGGCACGCCGGGCGCTGTGATGGCGAAACAGGTTGCCGAAACCGAAAAAGACGAGCGTCTCGCCCGCCTTCAGGCCCTGCTTGAGGCGCAGCGTCAGGATTTCAATTCCCGGCAGATCGGCAAGGCGCTGCCGGTGTTATTTGAAAAGCCGGGCCGCCATGAGGGCCAGCTCATTGGCCGTTCGCCCTATTTGCAAAGCGTTCATGTCTCGGCGCCACAATCCATGCTAGGTTCCATTGCGCCGGTGAAGATCAAGGGCGTGACTCCAAATGCGCTCGCCGGTGTTTTGGCGAAACAGGGTGAGGCGGCCGCTTGAGCGAACAGAAAACCGCAGGCGAGATTGAGCATATCGACTTTGACGACAATCGCCTTGTCGCCGCCCTGTCCGGCGAACATGACGCTCATCTTTCCATTCTGGAAGAAAGCCTCGGGGTCAGAATCGACCCACGCGGCAATCGTTTCGCGATCTCTGGCGCCGCATCCGCGCGTCAGCGCGCTATCGGCGCGCTCTCATCTCTGTACGAAAAATTGCAGAAAGGCGAGGCCGTCGGCTCTGGCGAGGTGCGCGCGGCTGCGAAGTTGAGCGAAACGCCGGAAAAAGTTCAGTCGGTTTCGCCGTCAGTGAAAACGCCGAAACGGCTCATCTCTGCGCGCACGCCCAATCAGGCGGCATATCTTCGCGCGCTCGGCAATCATGATCTTACATTCGGCGTCGGCCCCGCGGGCACGGGCAAGACCTATATTGCCGTCGCCCACGCTGTAGGCCTTTTGTTGTCAGGACAGGTCGAACGCATCATTCTTTCCCGCCCGGCGCTGGAAGCGGGCGAACGCATCGGTTTTTTGCCGGGTGAGATGCGCGAAAAGCTCGATCCCTACATGCGCCCGCTTTATGACGCGCTTCACGATATGATGCATACGGATTATGTCGAGCGGCGCATCGCGGCGGGTGATATTGAAATCGCGCCGATCGCCTTTATGCGCGGGCGCACGCTCGCCCGGTCGGCGGTGATTCTCGACGAGGCGCAGAACGCGACGCCGGCTCAGATGAAAATGTTTCTGACCCGTCTCGGCGAAGGTTCGCAGATGGCGATCACCGGTGATCCGTCGCAAACGGATTTGCCGTCAGGCGAGATTTCAGGGCTGGCTGATGCGCTTGGCGTCCTTTCAGGCGTCGATGGCGTCGCGGAGGTGCGGTTTACCGCGTCCGACGTCGTTCGACATCCGCTCGTTTCGCGCATTATTGGCGCGTACGACAAACGCGAAGCGCGCTCGCCAAAACCATGATCGAAGTCATTATCAAGGACGAAGGCTGGCGCGAAGCCTTGCCGGAGGCCGAGGCCCTTGCAGAGCGCTGCCAGCGCGCCGCGGCCGCCTTTGAGTCCGCTCTCGCGCGGGAAACGGCGCTGCTCCTGTGCGAGGACGCTGCGATCAGGGCGCTGAACGCCCGTTTCCGCCAGAAGGACAGGGCGACCAATGTCCTGTCGTTCCCGTCGGGCGAGGCGGAAGGGTTTCTTGGCGACATTGCGCTGGCGCGGGAAACCTGCGTCACCGAGGCTGCGGAAAAGGGCGTTGCATTGCGCGATCACGCGGCCCATCTCATTATCCATGCTATGCTGCATCTTGCCGGATACGACCATCAGGCGGATGAAGAGGCGGCGGCAATGGAAGGCCGGG
>DGNI01000211.1:55340-55553 GCA_002388885.1 Parvularculaceae bacterium UBA4496
ATAAACAGACTTGGGATATGACGAACGAAGAGACGGAAGAGGGCGACAGTAACCGGGAAAGCCTTATTGCGCGTTTTCGCGCTATGATCGGCAAGCCCTCGCAGCCCGACGATCTTGCGGCGGCCATTGGCAATGGCGACGGCGATGCGGCCCTGACGCTCGACAAGGCGCGCCGGGAAATGATCGAACGCGTTGTCGCCTTCGACGACAAAA
>DGNI01000121.1 GCA_002388885.1 Parvularculaceae bacterium UBA4496
GATGTAGACCTTGTAGCGCGCCTCGATCGGCGCATAGCGCACGCCCTCGATCAGTTCGCGGATATCGCCGACGCCGGTGCGCGAGGCGGCGTCCATTTCCATCACGTCCGGGTGGCGCGACTCAGCGATAGCGCGGCAGTGACGGCCCTCTTCTTTCAGCTCCATTTGCGGGCCGTCATCCTCGCTGTTCGGGCCAACGTAATTGAGCGCCCGGGCGAGAATGCGCGCCGTCGTCGTCTTCCCCACCCCTCGCACGCCGGTGAGGATGTAAGCATGGGCGATCCTGTCCGACGCGAAGGCGTTTTTCAGCGTCCGCACCATGGGGCCGTGACCAATCAAATCATCGAAGTTCTGCGGACGATATTTGCGCGCCAGCACCCGATAGGCGCCAGCGTCGTCCTTCGTCTCTGATTTCGTATTGTCGGCCATCATACCCTGAGCATTCAACGCAGCCGATTATGGAGAGGCGGGCGCGCCGCCTCAACCGTCCTTTTTCAACCGCTTCATGAATTGTGCGTCTTCCTGGGGCTCATAGCGGAAAACCTCGTCAAAAGGGACGCCAAAGACCGCGGCAATGCGAAACGCCGCCTCGAGCGTAGGAGAGTATTTACCCTTCTCGATGGCGGCAATCGTCTGGCGCGTCACGCCGATGCGGCTGGCGAGCTGCTCTTGCGTCATCTCGTTGGCGTGAAACCGCAGGACGCGGATATTGTTGCTGATGGGCGTTTTCGCCATGTAATTGGCTTATGCTCCCTTGCGGTAGAGCAGGACCTGACATGCGTTCTTGATGATCTCCGATCCCGCGAGGCCGAGAAAGAGGATGTTGGCGATCAGATATGCGCCCTCGAACAGGGCGAGGGCGAGCGCCGTCAATGTGGCCGCCCCGAGAGCGTAGCCGGACAGGCTGTCGGCTTTCAGCTCGATCAGGCGGTCGCGTTCATCCTCCTGTTCATCGCCCGGACGGGCGGAAAAGATCGCCACGACAATGTGCGCGATAACCACCAGGATAACGAACCCGATAATGGTCCCGAACATGACGCCCGTCGTCCCGGCGCCGAAGCTCCCCGCCTTGTAAAGCGACCAAGTATAGCCGCCGAAAATCCACAGCATGGCGACCAACACGATCCATGCGCTTTTTTCCTTGAAACTCATCATTGGCCTCCTGACCCAGTAATTCCTTGTTACGGACCTGATGTATGGTTTGATCGACCTAATGTCAAGTTTTTTTAACATCCTGTTATGTATTTATTACTTCAAAACACCATAATTCAACAAAAACAAACTGTTGGGAGAGGTGGAAGGCTGAAACGACCCGCGGCGAAAACTCGTTACGGCTGCTTCCTTCCGGATCTGACCGGGTTGGCGAGAGCCGCGTCCGCCAGCCTTCCGCGGCGGAATATCTGCGCTCTATGGCGTGATTGCAAGGGGGCGTAATGTGATCGCGCGTGATGATAGTTTTGAACTATAGCCAGCCGCGGTTAAGGCGCGCTGATGGGGCGCGCAGGCAAGGGAGAACCTCCGTGAACGTCATTGCAAAATATTTTCCGTGGGCAGGCGGGCTTTTCATCTCGGCGATCTTTCTCGACTCGCTGCGGTTCAAATTCACCGGCCATCCGACGCCGGAACATATCTTCACAACCTTGCGGGAATGGTCGGGCATTGGCCTGTTCTTTCCGGCCGGGCCGTGGATCATCGGCCTTGGCGAACTTTTGTCATCGTTGTTGCTGATTGGATTGCCGGTGGTGTTTTTGCTCATAAACAAAAAAACACTGGTCGCGCCGTCGCAGTTTTTGGGCGCGCTTATAGCGCTTGGCATTATGAGCGGCGCGATTGTGTTTCACCTGTTCACGCCGCTCGGTATTGAAACGCCGGTGGAGTGGAACGGGGATACTCCAACGAAATTTTCAGCGGCGCTGTTTTATGCCGCCTGCGTAAGCTGGCTGTTTGCGCTGATCATCCTGTTTCTTCACCGCTCCAGCATTGGAATGCTGACAGGCGCATTCACAAAGCAAACCGGCAGCGCATAAGGCTTGCGCGGGGGCGACGCGCTTGCGACAAACCCGGCCATGAAACATGGCCAAAACCCGAACTGGTTCGCAAACAGTCCGCTTTTGCGCATTAACATTGAAGAAGACCAAAGCGCATTCGTCGCAGAACGCCTGAAAGACCCGGACAGCCTCGTTATCCCATTATGGCGCGGCGACCCGCTTGTAAGTGGAGGAAAAGCCGCCTTTCTGTCCGCCGCGGCGCTTTCCGAATTCCCGAAAGTTGCGCCCGTGGCGTTGCTCGGCGTCATGGACGGAAAAGCATATTTCGGCGTTGATGTATCCGCAGCACCGGCGCCGGACGCGGCGCCCTTTGCGGATATCGGCGAATATATGAACCTGCGCATGGCGGCAGGCGCGCTGCCGCGCGACGATATCGCCATCATCGGACATGCGCGCTGGCTGTTCGAATGGCACAGGACACATCTTCATTGCGCAAATTGCGGCGCAGCGACCGACACGGGCCCGAGCGGCGCGAAACGCATCTGCCCGGCGTGTGAAACGGAACATTTTCCGCGCACCAATCCGGTGGCAATCGTGCTCGCCATTCATGACGACGCCTGCCTGATGGGGCGCGGCCACAATTTCCCGCCGGGTTTTGTTTCAGCGCTCGCAGGGTTTGTGGAGGCTGGTGAAACGCCGGAAGAATGCGCCCGGCGCGAACTTTTCGAAGAAGCCGGCGTCGTCATCGACAATGTGCAATATCTCTTCTCGCAACCGTGGCCGTTCACCTGTTCGTTGATGATGGGATTTATCGCAGAGGCGCAAAGTCGCGACATTACGGTGGATACGGACGAACTGGCCGAGGCGCGCTGGATCGGGAAGCCGGATATTCTCGCCGTCCTTGGCGGCGAAGAACGCGACTTCTTCCTGCCGCCGAAATTCACGATCGCACGGCAACTGATAGAGCGCTGGGTCCGGCCCTGACAAACCAGACCCTGCGACAGGGCGCGGAAAAAACAAGCCTGGCAGATTGCAGCACTTCCCCTCCACCAGCTAATATGCCGGGCTATCATCACGAGGGAGGGGCGAAATGTGGAAATTCATACTTGGCGCGGTTGCCGCGCTGGCGGCGGTTTTCGGCGTGCAGCAATCCGGAATGCTGCAGGATGAGGCGGCCGAGACCAGAAGTCAGGGCGCCACGTCGACGAACGATGCGGATGGTTGGATCGGCGATGCCGAAGCCTTGCGCGCTCATATGCAATTTCTTTCCGACGACCTTCTCGAAGGGCGCGAAGCAGGCAGCCGCGGCTATGACGTGGCGGCGCTTTACGCCGCGAACTATTTCGCGTCGCTTGGCCTCAAGCCTGCCGGCGATGAAGGCTCCTATTGGCAAAACGTGCCCCTATTGAAGATCACCCGCGACGCGGCAGGCGCGCAGATGGCGCTTATTCGCGACGGGCGGCGCCAGCAACTGACGTACGCTGAAGATTTCATCGTAACGAGCTCAAGCGCCCACGAAGAAAGCGACGTCACCGCCCCCATGGTTTTTGTCGGCTGGGGCGTAGAGGCGCCGGAATTCGGCGTCAATTCCTACGAAAATATCGATGTGGAAGGAAAAATCGTCGTCCTCTTTGGCGGCGGCCCGCCGCAACTGCCCGCTGAAGAGCGCGCCCATTTTGGCAGCGGCGCCACCAAGGCGGCGCTTGCTGCGTCGAAAGGCGCAGTCGGCATGATTTCAATATACACGCCGGCTTTCGAGCAGATTTACTCCTTTGAGCGGCTTGCCGCCTTGTCTGACCGTTCCGGCATGACATGGATCAGCCCTGATGGCGAAGCGCACGCCGCCCACCCCGAGATACGCGCTTCAGCGGTTATGGCTCCCGAAGCAACGCAGCAGCTTTTTGACGGCGCTGACGCCGCCTATGCGGATTTGCGCAACGCTGCAGCGGCCGGGGATGCAATGCCGAGCTTCGACCTCCTCGGCGAAGCGACTCTTGCCCAACGCACTCGTCACCAACAGGTTTCAAGCCCCAACGTCGCCGCTATGTTAGAAGGAGGCGACCCCGACCTTAAAGACGAATATGTGGTTTACACCGCTCACCTCGATCATGACGGGTACGGACCGGAAGTCGACGGCGACAACCTTTACAATGGCGCCGTCGATAACGCTTCCGGTTCTTCCGTGGTGCTCGATATAGCGCGCGCATTTGTTGAAGCTGAAAAGAAGCCGCGCCGGTCGGTCATCTTTCTTCTGGTCACGGCCGAAGAAAAGGGTCTCCGCGGCGCCGGATATTTCGCACATCACCCGACGGCGCCAATCGAAAACATCGTCGCGAACATCAACAGCGACGGCGTCATGATGTTTTTCGATTTCGCCGATGTGCTGGCGTTCGGCGATACGCATTCAACCATCAAGGCGCATCTCACCAAGATCGCCGATCTGATGGGGCTGGGCGTGATGGCGGACCCGTACCCGGAACAAGGGTTTTTCACTCGCAGCGATCATTATCGCTTTGTGCAGCAGGGCGTTCCTTCCGTGTTCATGTTGCTGGGCTTCACGGCGACGGATGGCACGAATGCAGGCGAGCAAGCGTTCCAGACCTATCTCGGTCAGCATTACCACAAGCCGTCAGACGACCTTGCGCAACCGTTCGATTATGTCGCGGGCGCCAAGTTCGTCGAGTTCCAGTACCGGCTAGGCGAGAGTATCGCCAATGCAGATGAGCGCCCCGAATGGAACGAAGGCGATTTCTTCGGCGACCTGTTCGGCAGATAATCCGAATCCGGCGTCTACCTGGCGCGCGCCGCCTTGTAGACGCCGAGAATTTTCAACGATGAAGAAAAGAAACTGAGTTCTTCGAGCGCTAGCCGCACCGGTTCATGCGCCGGATGACCTTCGATATCTGCGTAGAACATCGTCGCCGTGAACGCGCCGTCGAGCTGATAGCTTTCAAGCTTGGTCATGTTGACGCNNCGCCCATGGCCTTGTAAAGCGCTGCCGGAATGTTGCGCACCTCGAAAACGAAGCTCGTGACAACCGGCCCGTCATCCGGCGAAGCGTCGTCCGGCTCCAGCGACATTTCCAGAAAGCGCGTGGTGTTGTGAACCTCGTCTTCGATATTCGCCGCCAGCACATCAAGGCCATAATGCTTCGCCGCCAATGAAGACGCAATCACGGCCTCGTTGTCGTGACCTTCCTCGGCAAGGTGACGGGCGGCGCCCGCCGTGTCCCCGGCCACCTCCGGTTTCAGTCCGTGCTCCTTGATGAAGCGGCGGCACTGGCCGAGGGCCATGGCGTGAGAGCGCACGATCTTGACCTGTTCGAGTTTGGCGCCCGGCCGGACCATGAAATGATGTTCAACGGGGAGAAAATACTCCGCGATGATGTGCAGTCCGGCTGATGGCAAAAGGTGATGGATGTCGGCGACGCGCCCGGCCAGCGAATTCTCGATGGGCAGCATCGCTTTTTCAGCGCGGCCCGATTTTACGGCGTCAAACGCATCCTCAAACGTCGCACAAGGCATGGGCGCAAGATCGGGCGCGTATTTCCGGCAAGCGAGTTCGGAAAACGCCCCCGGCTCGCCCTGATAGGCAATAGATCCCTGCTCGCTTTTTCCCGCTTGCGTCACGACTTGCCGCTCCCCGCTGAAGGCTGCGCCGCATCTGTGGCGCGGCGAGGCTTATGCACGATTGGCTCCACTCAACGCAACGGCCCATTTGGACCGCGCCCAAAGGCCGCGCCGCCAAGGCCGATGGGCCGCATTGCACGCCATGCTGAAGGCCGCTAGAAACCGCCCGACTTTTCGCATTGGCGCCCTCAAGATGGGCGCCCGCCAATCAGGATCATCGGGGCCGGCTCCATGAAAGACCCACTTTTCAGCAACAAGGTTGCGGCGGCTGTTCTGACCGCGCTGCTGCTCATCTTCGGCCTGCCGCAACTGACGGCGGCGATTTTCGGCGGCGGGCATCACGGCGGCGATGGCGAACTGCACCTCGCCTATGGCGGCGACATCCAGCTTGAAACTTCGGGGCCGGTCGAAGAAGAACCTGAAGTCGACCTTGGCACGCTGCTCGCGAACGCAAGCGCTGCGGGCGGTGAGAGGCGGGCGGCTTTGTGTAAGTCCTGCCACACATTCGAACAGGGCGGCGCCAACGGCACGGGGCCGAATCTGTGGAACATTGTTGGGAGTCAGGTGGCGAACACCGCAGGGTTTAATTACACCGGCGCGCTGCAGGAACTCGGCGGGACATGGACTTATGAACGGCTCGACGGGTATCTGAAAAATTCGCAAGAATACGTACCCGGCACCGCCATGGTGCAGCGTTTCCCGCGCGACGATCAGCGCGCTGACCTTCTCGCGTATCTTTCAACGCTGACAAGCGGCGATCCGGTTCCATTCCCGGAACCGGCGCCTGTTGCAGAGGAATCCTCTGACGCAGGCGAAGAGGCTAGCGAGACTGCCTCAGAGGAAATGGAAGATCACGGCGAAGACGAAACCGCCGCCGAGGAAGCACACTAGCGCAGCCTCACCGCCGTGCCGTTGCAGGAAACGAGCAGCATGGCGCCTTTTTGCGTGTCCACCGCTTCGTAATCGATATCGACGCCGATTACCGCGTCCGCGCCGAGGGCTGCGGCTTCGGCCTCCATATCCGTCATGGCGTGATCTCGCGCCTCGCGCAGGGCTTTCTGGTAGCCGCCGGAGCGTCCGCCGATAATGTCGCGAATCCCTGCCAACAGATCGCGGAAAATATTGACGCCTAAAATCGCCTCGCCCGCGACGACGCCGATGCTTTCATAGGCCTCGCGCCCCGGCACGCCGTCAGTGGTCGTTATAATCATGGACAAGCCTCCCTTTCCTCAAAGAAAGAGATGGGGCTTGCATCCGGGAATTCAACAAAATGCGCGGCGAGGCGTTCGCGCCGCGGGATCAAAACAGGCCGAAGCGCTTTTTCTTCTTGTGTTTTTTGAACTGCGCCTTGCCTTCGGACGATTCGAAAAACGCGCCATAGTCGAGATCCGGACGTTCGACCCGCATAGCCGTGGCGCGAAGACCGCGGATCAGATCATCGCTCGCCGAAGAAAACGCGGTCGCAGCTGAGAAGTCTTCAGCTTCGGAAGAAAGTTGCGCGCTAGCCTTCTGCGCTTTCTTTCCGCCGAATTTCTTTTCTTTTGCTTTAAGGCTTTCGCGCAGAGCAGAGAACGCCGCCTCAGCCGGGGCGTCATAATTTTCCGGCAGAAAGCTTTCATCCGTCGCCGCATAATCGGTGCGATGCGGCACGAGGATGTTCTCGACGCCGCGGCCCGTCAGCTTGCGCGTTGTTTCCGAAGAAAATCCGGACCAGATCTGTTTCAGCCGTTCACTCATGACTAAAGCTCCGGTTTCTCGCGCGACCATTCGAGGCCGCCATTGCGCGTGATGACGGCGACATCGATGGGCCCGCCCACCGTCTCCACCGAATGCATCACTTTTTGCTGGAATGAATTCAGCTTGATCAGCGACGCCGCCGTCTCGCCTAGTTCCTTTTTCGGCAGGGAATTGATGGCGCGCAGGATCGGCCGCGTATGCACCGCATACTGATAATTATCGACAGAACGGAAAAATTCATTGAGCGCGACGCCGAGATTGTTCTGGCTGTAGTCGCGATAGATGGCGTTTTTCTGCGCGTCGGTGAGGTTCGGCGTACGCCCGACAATATCGGAAACAAGCCCCATGGAGAGCTTCAGCGTTTCCGAATAGATGAACATCCGCAAATACTGGTCCATCCCGGTCAGGAAGGTGCGGATCATCCGGTCCTGCGCAAACGGCTGGAAGACGGGACCCGTATCGGCGCCGATATCCGCCTGGCGGTCGCGCTTACGCTTTAATATCCCGAGAATGACGCTCGATGCGAGATAGGACCGCATGGACGGGAACTTTTCCTTCGCGCCAAAGCCCGAAAAAACAACGCCGGTATAGTGCTCAAAGAACGCGTCCTTGACCACGGCGAAGACGGCGATCTCGCGGAGCTTGGCTTGCGTGCCTTCGCTGATGTCGAGGCCGGGATATTCCTGCTTTAACGAGCTGACGAGGGAGTGCATCAACTGATCGATCTCGCCGCCATATCGCCGGCGCACCTGTTCGGACATGCCTTTCGGGAAACAGGGAAGGTCGTCGCGAGGGCTGTCGTCCGGGCAGCGCTGGTAATCCATGTGAAGCTGGCCAACGACGAATTCAAAAATCGAAGAGATGTGGTCGCGCACACCGCCGCGATGGGACTCCGCGAATTTATGCACCTGGTGATCGAACTCTTCGGCGAGTACGGTGTAGACCACCGCAACGACCTTGAAGAATTCCGTATCCTGATGTTCCGCCGGGAAGAGGTCCGGGTTGCCTGAAAGGAACTCCATGAAATCTTCGGCGTAAGCCTGCACCGTATCGAGCGGGCGACCGCGCGCCTGTTCGCGATAAAGCGAGATCACCGTTTCCCATGGCGTCGACATGATCTCGGCGTTGTTATAGATCATCACCGCGACCGGCTGGTTTTCCACCAACGGAAACACCTTGTCGACGGACTGATAGGTTTTGAGATAACGGTCGCCGGATATGGTCACGGCGCTGTCGGCCGCCATCGCCACCGCCTGGCGGTTCATCAACACGACTTCCGACGTCATCGACCCCTCACGATCCCCCATTTCGCGCGCCGTTCCGATCATCGGTCCGACGCAATCGGCATACCCCATCGGCGCACGCCTTTGCAGCCGGGAGAGCCCCGAAAAGGCGGCGCGAGGGCTAGATGTTAGCGGGAAAACGCCCCCAAGGGAACAAGCGGAAACGGCCCTGGCCCGCAAAGCGGCGAGAAATCAGGCGGTTGTCCGGTTAGCGGGCCGTTAGGCAACACCCCTGAAAAATTAGAGAAAATTTTCATCACTTTGGCCGAGACTCGTGTTTATCGGGGACGGAGGCGAGAGAACAATGATCAGCATTTTTGGCATGTTCAGCCTGGTGGAGTGGGTCATTTTCAGCTTTATCGGCGCGAATTTGGCCCTCGCAGCCACCTGCATTTTTCACCGCGGCGGCAAGCGGTTTCCAGGGCTAGGCGAAGAGTAGGCGTCTAGGTTCTCGCGTAACGCGACGCAGCAAAGTCGTAGGCACGCCCCATTTTCTCAATATAGCGAAGCTTCGCTTCAAATATCGACCAGTCATCATTTTCTGCGATCGGGGCCCAGATCGCTTCGACCTCGTCGACCAACATGGTGCAGGGTTTACGTTGCTGAAAATAATCATGCTGCAGACGCTCAGGGTTTCGCGGTTCAAGATCGGTGAGGCGCTTTTTAACGGCTGCAAATTTTTCCTGCTCGTATAATTCCGCTGCGGGGCTTTGCGCCGCCCTTTCTTCCGACACAGACCCGCAAAACCAGTCGAAGAAAACCTGTTCATAAGGCGCGCCAGTTTCAGTCATCCATTTCAGAAGGTCGGCGACAAGCGCGAAATCTTCCGCGCCGGTTCTTTCAACGCCCAGACGCCGGAAATATTCGTCCGCCATGGCGGTTTCATAATGATCTGAAAATGTCTGCAGCGCGTCGTTCAGCGCATCGATCTCACAGAGCAACGACAACGCGCCGCCGAGCTGTGCGAGATTCCAGGCGCATGCTTCGGCCTGCCGTCCGAAGGCGTAAAGGCCCGTCTGATCGAAATAGGCGGCGGTAAAGCCGGGGTCCGCCGTTGGTGCGAACCGCCACGGCCCATAATCAAAACTTTCCCCGGTGACATTCATGTTGTCGGTGTTCAGCACGCCATGCACGAAGCCCGCCGCCATCCATTGCGCGGCGAGTAGCGCCGCACGCTGAATAATGCTTTTGTATAATGCGATGATTTTTTCATCGCCTTCGAGGCCGGCCAGCGCCGGATAGAAATGCGCAATGCAATAGTCGGCCAGCTCTTCAATCGCCTGTTCGTTTTTCTCATAGGCCAGCCGCTGAAACGCGCCGAACCGCACATGGGAATGCGACAGCCGCACCAGCACTGAGGAGCGCGTGGGCGAGGGTTCGTCCTGCCGCTGCAATTGTTCGCCGGTTTCGATCAGGCTGAAACTCTTGGAGGTGTAGACCCCGAGCGCTTCCAACATTTCCGTTGCGAGAATCTCGCGCACGCCGCCCTTTAGCGTCAGCCGCCCGTCGCCAAAACGCGAGTAAGGCGTCTGACCCGATCCCTTCGTGCCGAGGTCGAGCAGCCGGTTCTGATCATCCTTAAGTTGCGCGAACAAAAACCCGCGACCGTCGCCGATGTCCGGATTGTAGGTGCGAAACTGATGGCCGTGATATCGGATTGCCAGGGGGCGTTCGAGATTGCCCGGCAAGGGCTTGAACCGGCCGAAATGATCGATCCACTCTACTTCCATTAGGCCGCCCAGCCCGACCCTCTCAGCCCAGCGCTGGTTGCGGTATCGCAGAATATGCTTCGGGAACGCCGCGGCCTCAACAGCATCATAAAAGGGCGCGCCTGCGGCGGCGCCGACCTTAGCAAACGCGGTCTCCGGTTTGTATTCAGTCTTTAGAATCTTGTTCATGCCGCCTCAAAGTGATCAGTCCGGCGCATGAGCGCAACCGTCAGACGTTTACGTTTTGCAGCGCTGCTTTAAGCTGAACATGGAAATCAGAGGGAACGCCGCCATGAACCGTCTATATGCCGCTACTTTCGCCATAACACTGTTACTGCCGGGATTGGCGGCCGCAGAAGATTTCGGCGCGGCGGACCCGCGCCGCCCAATTGCAACCTATTCGATTGTGGCGCATGACCCTGAAACCGGCGAGATGGGCGTCGCGGTTCAGTCGCACTGGTTTTCCGTCGGCTCTATCGTTTCATGGGCCGAAGCCGGCGTCGGGGCGGTTGCAACGCAGTCTTTCGTCGAACCCGCTTACGGCCCACGCGGCCTCGACGCCATACGAAAAGGCACGGCGCCGGAAAAGGCGCTCAGCGACCTCATCGCCAGGGACGAAAACGAAAATGTCCGGCAAGTGGCGTTTGTGGACTCTAAGGGCCGCATCGCAGCGCATACCGGCGACAAAGCCATCATTCACGCCTGCGACCAGCAGGGCGAGGGCTATTCAGTTCAGGCGAATTTGATGGAGAACGACACCGTGTGCGCCGCCATGGCGGCCGCTTTTGCAGCATCAGACGGCGATCTGGCGGAAAAAATGATGGCGGCGCTTGAAGGTGCGCAGTCAACCGGCGGCGATATCCGCGGCAAGCAGTCAGCATCGATGATCGTCGTTGAGGGCGAGCGCAAAGACAATCCGTGGGAGGGCCGCGTCATTGATTTACGCATCGAAGATCACGCGGAACCCATCAAGGAACTTCGTAGGCTGATGATTTTAAATCGCGCCTATAATCTGATGAACGCCGGCGACGCGGCGGTGACCGAAGGCGACATGGAAAAGGCGAATGAACTTTACGCCGCAGCGGCCGAACTTGCGCCCGGCAATCATGAAATGGTGTTCTGGCGCGCCGTCACCCTCGCGGGCGCGGGCGACGTCGAAGCATCGCTGCCGTATTTCAAAGAAGCGTTCGACGCCTGGCCGCTGTGGCGCGAGCTCATTCCGCGCTTGCCGGCGTCGGATATTCTGCCTGACGACCCCGCACTCATCGAACAGATCCTGGCCGTCGAATAGTTGCAAAGGCATCGCCGGATTGGCGAATTGTGAGCTGAACTGTGCTAAAAATCGCAGGGTTAACATAATTTCTCGCCAGAAAACTGGACGAGACTGAACAATTCCGCCAAAAGCCGTCTTTGCTGCGAGCGCGAAGGCGCGCCTCGAATTCAGCCTTGGACAGGACAAGACAATGGATGCGCTACGAATACCTGCCGCAGAAGACGTTCGCGAAGCCGCGGCGCGCATTGCCGGCCGGATCAAGCGCACGCCCCTTGTCCATGCGCGAAAGCTGTCTGCGATCACAGGCGCAGACATCTGGCTGAAGCTCGAAAACCTGCAATATACCGGCGCCTTCAAGGAGCGCGGCGCGCTCAACAAGCTGATGCTGATGCCGGAAACCGATCGCGAACGCGGGGTCATCGCCGCGTCCGCCGGCAATCATGCGCAGGGCGTAGCGCGGCACGCGCAAGCGCTGGGCGTTCCCGCAACAATCGTCATGCCGGTGACAACGCCGGATGTGAAGGTGCGGCAAACACGCGAGCTCGGTGCCGAGATTGTTTTATCGGGTCATGACTTCGACGAAGCGAAGACAACAACGTCCCGCCTGCAGAAAGAGCGTGGACTGACTTTCATTCATCCGTTCGACGACCCCGACGTCATCGCCGGACAGGGAACGCTTGCTATCGAAATGCTGGAGGACGGGCCAGCGTTCGATGTCATGGTCATCCCTATCGGCGGCGGCGGCCTGATTTCCGGCATGGCGCTCGCCGTGAAAGGCGCGACGCCGAATACCGAAATCATCGGCGTTCAGGCGGCGCTGTTTCCATCCATGGCGAACGCGGTCGACAACGGCGCGCGCGCCACGGGCGGCAACACGCTTGCCGAAGGCATCGCCGTCAAGGAAGCCGGCCTGTTGACCCGGAAAATTGTCCGCGAACTCGTAGACGATATCGTGCTTGTGGACGAGCGCATTCTCGAGCGGGCGCTTTCCATCATCATGATGGAGCAAAAGCTGCTGGTGGAAGGCGCCGGCGCCGCAGGGCTCGCCGCCATCCTCGCCGATCCCGAACGCTACACCGGTAAAACCGTGGGGCTTGTCCTGTGCGGCGGCAATATCGACGCGCGGCTTCTATCTATGATCCTGATGCGCGATCTTGCCCGCGCCGGCCGGCTGGCGCGGTTGCGCGTCCAGCTTCTCGACATGCCGGGTCAGCTTGTGAAGGTGGCGACAATCATAGCCAATCAGGACGGCAACGTCATCGACGTCGGCCACCACCGCACCTATTCCGACCTGCCCGCAAAGATGACCTGTATGGACGTTACGATCGATACTCAGGGTCAGGAGCATCTCGACAGGATCATCGGCAACCTCCGAGACGAAGGCTACGAGGTCGAGATCGCCGCTTACTGATCAGGCGGTCGGAATTTCAGCGTCCGGACTTGTGCACCCGCCAGGCAATCCATAGCGCGACCCATGCGGGGGCTTGTATCGCCGCGAGATTGACAAACGCGACCGTGTCAAACGGAAAGCCGCGCCCGAACCACATATTGAAATGATAGATCGCATGCATTGCAGGCCAGATGCAGGCGAAGAGCAAGACATTCGCCTGACCCGAGCGCAGCCCCCAGAAAAAACCGCCCGCCGTGACCATATAGAGGATGCCCACATCACGAATGAAGTGGGTGTTGTAAGGCCCGAGCATCGAAACCCCTGGAATTATATCGTACCAGAGTTTCGGCTCGGTCAGCATGATCGCGCCGTTAACGGCGTAGCTCAGGGCGATAAACCAGATAATCAATCGCATGCGTTTCTCCGGGTCTGGATAACTTAGTCCTGAGACGACGCGAGTCGAGACTATGTGACACGCGCAGGAGGTCAAACCGCAAAAACAGCGAAGCTGCTGATAACCATCACCTTTTTAGACATTTGCGCAAGGTGGGCGCCCGCAACGGCCGCAAGCAACGCCGAAGATCGCATGTTGTATTTTCCGTTGAATCTCGGCTCACGCCGCTTATCTTTAGATCAGGCGAAAAGGGGCGGGAGCATGATGAAACGGGAAACACGGATCCGGTTTTTTGCAGGGCTTCTCGCCATAGGCGCAGCGCTGATGGGACTCGCCGCTTTCGCACAACAGAACACCACAGGAAAAGAAGGCGTCATCCTGACGCTCAACGGCGCCGTCACTCCGCCGGCAGCGCAGTATCTCGCCCGTGAGATTGAACTCGCATCAGCCGCCAACATGGAAATCATCATCATCGAAATCGACACGCCCGGCGGGCTGATGGATTCGATGAAGACTATCATCAAGGCGGTGCTGGCGTCGGACACGCCGGTTGCAACATTCGTTTCGCCACAGGGCGCGCGCTCGGCAAGCGCCGGCCTTTACATCATGTATTCGGCGCATGTCTCCGCCATGGCGCCGGCGACGAACACAGGCGCGGCGACCCCCGTTGAAGTGGGCGGCGCGCCGTCGCGCGAAAGCCCGTTCGATGAAAACGATCCGGGCTTTGCCGATGATGCGCCGGATGCCGATCCCGCTGAAGACACGCGCGGCGTCAATAACCCGAACAGCGTCGAGGGCGGTTCGGACGCTGAAGAACTTGACAATGCCGAAACCCGCACGCCCGGCGAGGCCCGGAACCGAGACCGCGCCGTCACATCGGAAGACTTCGAAGAGCTTGCCGAAGAAGACCTGCCCAAGGTCGAGCGCAGGGACGCTGCGCCCTTGTCCTCGCCTGACGCCATGCGCGCGAAGATCATCAACGATTCCGTCGCCTATATCCGCGCGCTGGCCGAAGAACGCGGCCGCAACGCCGACTGGGCCGAAAGCGCCGTGCGCGACGCCGTCTCCGTTACCGCCAATGAGGCGCTCAATCTTGGCGTCATCGACTTTGTCGCCGACGATATTGACGACCTCCTCACGCAGATGAACGGCCGTACGGTGGCTGTCGCCTCCGGCGAGAAAACGCTGGATACGGAGAATGTGCGTCTCGAACGGGTCGAGCCGACGCTTGTCGAAAAAATCCTGAACTTCATCGCCGACCCGAATGTCGCCGTCATCCTGATGTCGCTGGCGACCACCGGCATCATCATCGAGATGTGGAACCCCGGGTCGATCTTCCCGGGCGTTGTCGGCGCGCTCTGCCTGATCATGGGGCTCTATGCGTTTCAGGTGCTGCCGTTTAACTGGCTCGGCCTGATGCTCATGGGCCTCGGCGCGATCATGATCGTGATTGAGGCTTACACCCCGACCTTCGGACTCGTCGGGCTTGCAGGGCTTGTCGTGTTCGGATTCGGCCTGTTTGTGGTGTTCCCCGAGGGCTTCAGGGTATCGGCGAGCGTTATCGGAACCATCCTCGCCATAGCCGGCGCGCTGTTGGGCGTCATTCTCTTCGCCATTGTCGGTTCGCGCAGTCACGGCCCCATGATCGGCGGCGACGCGGTCAGGCGGCGTGAAGGCGTCGTCGAGGAATGGAACGGCCATGAAGGCTGGGTGATCATTGAAGGCGAACGCTGGCGCGCCAAAAGCGACCGCCCCCTGTCGCCCGGCGACAAGGTTCGCGTCGTCAGCGTCGACGGCCTGATTGTGACAGTGAAGCAGGCAAAAGCAGGCGGCCTTTTGGACGTCCTGCAGCCGAAAGAGGCGTAGACGGCGCATGTTTGAGATCGAAGGGCTTCCGCAAAACCCGCTAGCGTTCTTCCTGATTGCCGCTCTTTTAGGGTTCGGCGCCGTTGCTTTGGCAAAGCTCTATGGTCTGATCTTCATGCGCTGGAAAACGCCGTTCCGCGTCGGCGAGGTAATGAATGTCAACCGCGCCGAAGTGGTGGAATGGTCAGGCGAAGAAGGTTACGTCTCGGCGGGCGGCGAATTATGGCGCGCGACATCTAAAGACGTGCTCGCCCCTGGCGACAAGGTCAAGGTAAGCACCGTAGACGGACTATTGTTGAAGGTGAAAAAGCATCAATCCTAGCGCGTTGACGCGCTGCAAATTTTTGAAGGAGAGATTTCATGGGCGGCATAGGCTTTCTAATTCCCCTACTTGCATTTGCGGTCGTTATATTAACGAGCGTCATCAAGGTTCTGAAAGAGTACGAGCGCGGCGTGATCTTCACGCTGGGCCGTGTCGGACGCAAGGCCTCGGGGCCGGGCCTCATTCTGTTGATCCCGGTGATCCAGACCATGCGCAAGGTAGACATGCGCACGCTCGTCCATGACGTCCCGACCCAGGACGTCATCTCTCAGGACAACGTTTCGGTGAAAGTGAACGCCGTCATTTATTACCGCGTCGTCGACGCTGTGCGCGCAGTCGTCCAGGTCGAAAACTACATGGCGGCCACCAGCCAACTCGCCCAGACAACGCTGCGTTCCGTGCTCGGCAAACACGACCTCGACGAAATGCTGCAGGAGCGCGACAAGCTCAACAAGGACATTCAGGAAATCCTCGATCACCAGACCGAGGCCTGGGGCATCAAGGTCTCGAACGTCGAGATCAAGCATGTAGACGTCGACCCGTCGATGATCCGCGCCATTGCCAGACAGGCGGAGGCCGAACGCGAGCGGCGCTCGAAGGTCATTCTGGCCGAAGGCGAATATCAGGCGGCGGCGAAACTGTCTGAAGCGGCGCAGGTGCTCGCCACGTCGCCCGGAGCCATGGAGCTTCGTTACCTCAACTCATTGCAGGACATCGCCGGGGACCGGACCAACACCATCGTCTTCCCGTTCAGCCTAACCGATCTGGCGGAGAGGCTGCGTCATTAAGCGGAACAAGGCTCCATACCCGGAATTCTAATTTTAACCTTTCGTCCTTTGTGGCTTGTGGCAAACCATCAGACCGAGGCCACGAAAGTGTTGAAAAATCGCAACACTAGTGCGCCGATAGGCTGTAATCGCCCGCATAAATAGGATTATTGGAGTTTTCGGCTGCGCCGCCCAGTTGGCGGCGCCAGCATTCTCAGTCATCATCCTCTCGCTGAAAACGATTTGACGCTTGGATCGACCAAAGCGCGTACAGGGAGGTTACCAATGAAACACGGCTTCGCCGTAAGAGCATCCGCGATTGCACTGAGTGCTGCTTTAATGGCGCCGGGCGCAGCCTACGCCCAGTCGGCTGTTGAAACGTTGCGCGACACCATTCTCGTCACCGGCACCAAGAAAAAAGACGCCGAAAACGTGCAGGACGTGCCGCTGGCCGTCACCGCTTACGGCGCCGATCAGCTTGACGCCCTCAAGGTGCGCGATCTGCAGAACCTGACGACGTCGATCCCGAACGTTTCTTTTGACGACATCGGCACGACCCGGGGTGTTGCGAACTTTTCGATCCGCGGCATCGGCATCAACTCATCGATCCCGGCAATCGATCCGACAGTGGGTGTGTTCAAGGACGGTGTTTACCTGGGCCAGAACGCTGGCGTCGTGCTCGACATCTTCGACCTCGAATCCATCGAAGTGCTGCGCGGACCGCAGGGCATTCTGTTCGGCCGGAACGTGACCGGCGGCGCAGTGCTCATCAACTACAAGCGGCCAACATTCGACGGCTTTGAGGCGTCAGCCAAAGCCGCCGTTGAAAGCGGCCTGCGCTCGACCGGCGAAAACTATTACCTCATGGGCGCCGTCGGCGGACCTATCGTTGAAGACGTGCTCGCTGCGCGCATTTCCGTCTATTACAATGAGGACAAGGGTTATCACCGCCGCTATCTCGGCGGCCCGGTGCCGAACGCGCTTGCGACGCCATTTTATACAGGTGCGCTTGGCGGAATGCTTGGCCCGCTGGTCGGTGGACTGGTTCAGGGTCCGGGCGTTGACGACTTCACCAATTTCGGCGCTGCCGAGACTTGGATCATTCGCCCATCCATCACGTTCCGTCCTACGGATTCAGTTGAGCTCCATGTTAGCTACGAGCACTTTGATAGCGAAGGCGACGGACCAGCATCCCAAAACCACGCGGCTGGATCGGGCGCTGGCAACTTCTTTTTTGAGGCCGACCGTAACGACTTCGAATTCTCGATCGACAATGACGGGTTTTATACTTCGAATGTCGACTCGATTACGGCCGAACTCACCATAGACGTGCCATTCGGCGATGGCGCTATCACAAACGTGTTCGGATGGCGCGACTCTGAGGGCGAAACCGGCGGCGACATCGACGCGACGCCGTTATTCCTGTTCCACTCAAACTCCGAGACGGTACAGGATCAGTGGTCGAATGAAATCCGTTACAACGGCACCTTCGGCGCCCTCGACGTCACTGCTGGTTTCTACTACTTCACGCAAGATATTGCGTATACGGAACGCCGCTTCATCCTTGGCGGATTCCAAAACTTCTCCGGCGGCGGCGCCATGGATCACTCCGTCCTCGGACTTTTCGGCCAGTTCGATTACAATGTGACCGACAATCTGACGCTCGTAGCCGGCGGACGCTGGACCAAGGAAGAAAAAGACGTCGCAATCTCCAACATTCGCGCCAACGGCAATATCGCCACAACGGTATTCGGCGTGCCGGGTTGCGGCGTCGTTGACGGCTCCTGCCCCGTCGATTTCGCGGATTCGGAGAGCTGGTCGAACTTCACGCCCAAACTCGGCCTCGAATACGCCGCTGCGGACAATGTGAATGTTTACGCCCACTGGACACAAGGCGTCCGTTCCGGCGGATACAATTTCCGCAACACGTCAACCACCGTCTTCGATCCGGGCCCGTGGGACGAGGAAAAGGTCAATGCGTTCGAAGTGGGCCTGAAAGCGCAACCGGGCGACGGCCGCGCGACGCTGAATGCGGCTGTCTTCTACAACGACATCAACGGCATGCAGCGTGAAATCAACCTGCCCGACCCGGTCACCGGCGTCGTGCAGATTATCGACAATACAGCCGACGCCACGATCTGGGGCTTTGAAGCGGAAGGTAATGTCGCCGTCACTGACAGTCTGTTGCTGACAGGTTATGTTGGCTACACCGACGGAGAGTACGACAAGATCTTCGCTGACATCAGCGGCACGAGCGGCGTTATCGACAACGCGGACTTTGCACTCGAAATCCCGCGCCTTGTTCCTTGGACGTACGGCGTTGGTTTCGTTCACACCCTGCCGGTGACAGAATCCACGCTTGTGAATACGCGGTTCAGCTATTCTCACAGGGACATGTCGTTCTATACCGACAATAACCTCGGCACGCTGAACGCGCTCGACATCATCGATTCGAGCATCACGCTTTCGCTGGCTGACGGACAGGTCAACGTCTCGCTTTACGGCAAGAACCTCCTGCACGAGGTCAACCATGGCGGCGATACGCAGCTTCCGGCTTCGCTTGGCGGGGGCACCTTCTCGCCCCTCACCAAGGGCCGGATTGTCGGTCTGGAGCTTCAGCTGGGCCTCTAGGCGAACAGGCAAACATCAATCAGCCTCCGCAAGGCGACTTGCGGGGGTTTTTTGTTGTCGAATTTCCGGCTACACACACCCCTCCAATCGCCAGCCCACTTCACGACATGCAATCCATTGAAAACCCTACAGAAATTGACGCCGTGGGCTATCGCTGTCCGATGCCGGTGATACGGATGGAGGCGGCGCTCAGACGCGCGCAGGAAGGCGACCAGTTTATTATCCGCGCCGATGACCCGCTGGCAGCTATCGATATCCCGCATTTTTGTAAGGAATCCGGCCACTTAAGCACACGCCTACCCGACGAGGGCCGAGCTTCGCAGCCTGTCTGCGTCTTTCTGGTCACGCGCGGGCCGAAACCTGATGAAGGGGCGTAAATCAGGCCCGCGGGAATGAGCCGGGGGCGCCCTTTTGCCTTCGTTAATGGTAAAGGTTAATGTGGAGAGACGCGGCGAGGCGTGCTTTAATAAGCTCGAAGCGCTGCGGCCATGGCGGATTAGCTGACCGTCAGGTTAGCTGACTGACAGGCAAGCGTTTCGATGGCCGCGACTATCGGCCGGGGAGTTCTGTTGAGGGGAAGCGGGGATATGGAAAGAGATCCGAAGATGCTGATTGGAAAAGCGCGCCGCATGCTCGGCGGCCTTGTTGCTGCGTCCATGCTGGCGTTCGCAGCGGCCCCTGCCCATGCGACCTATGAGGCGGGGCTTGAAGCCTATAAGAACGGTCAATATTCGCAGGCGCTCGATTTGTGGCGGCGTTTCGCGGTAGCGGGCGACATTCGTTCGAAGAAAATTCTCGGCGATGTGTATTCGGGCAAGTCGCTTGAGGTTGCATCGTCGGCTGCGTCGCCGCTGGAAGAAATTCCCGTGGACAACGTGCAGGCGCTGTTGTGGTACACACTCGCCGCCTATCACGATTTCTCCGCATACCAACTGCCGACGGCCGAAGAGGTCAATGCGCAGATCCTGGCGGAAGCGCGCCTGACCGACATCCGCTTCCGGATGAGTTCGCGCGACGTTGATAAGGCCGAAGACATGATCTCCCGCACCTTCGAAGCGGGCAGCGCCTATGACATCTACCGCCTTGGCGAGATGTATCAGAAAGGCGCCGGCGTTGAGAAAAGCAACACCAAGGCGCTGCAGATGTACGCCCTCGCAAAAGAACGCGGCGTCGGTGAGGCGAGCGCGGCTTACGAATTCCTCGAGCCGCTGATGAACCCGAAAGAAATCAAGGTCGCACTTGAGACCGCGGAAGAATGGCAGCCGCCATTGCCGCCGGAGCACAC
>DGNI01000101.1 GCA_002388885.1 Parvularculaceae bacterium UBA4496
GGTTCTCGCGCCGGTATTCGACAAGACGTTCGCAAAGCGGGCAATCAAGCGGCGGATTGGTGAGGAGTGCGGATTTCGCCAAAACAGCCCGCCTTAATCGACGTCTTCGAAATCATCCTCGAACTCGTCTTCGAATCCTTCGTCGTAATCTTCAGGCGGTTTCGGCTTGCGGGGGGGCGCGCCGGTTCTGCCGATAATGCTTTCAAGATCGGCTAGATCAATGAAACTATCTGCCTGACGCCGCAATTCGTCTGACGCCATAGGCGGCGAGGATTTCACGGTCGAGACGACGCTAACCCGGACGCCTTTTGCCTGAATCGCCTCAATTACTCGTCGGAAATCGCCATTGCCGGAAAAAAGGATCAGGTGATCGAGCCTGTCTGAAAGGAGCATCATGTCGACCACCAATTCCACGTCGGTCGACCCCTTGAAACGTTTGCGGCCCTGATTGTCGGTGAACTCTCGCGTGGTCTTGGTGACCATCGTATAACCGTTGTAGTCGAGCCAATCGACCAGCGGGCGAAGGGGCGAATAATCCTGATCGCGGTCCTCTTGAATGGCGGTGTAGTAGGATGCGCGAATAAGCTGGCATCCTTCCTGCGCTTTTTTCAGCAAGCTTTTGTAATCGATATCAAATCCGAGATTTCTCGCGGCCTTGTAGAGATTGGCGCCGTCGATGAAAAAGGCTGTCTTTTCCTGCTCGCGCAGGCCCAGAAATTTGTTCATAGTCGCCTCTGATCAGTGTGGCTTTAAAATATGTCCGCATTCTGCGCGATAACCATCTGAGATATAAATGATATTAATCGCCGCAGGTTCCAATTTGCCTTTTTGCAGGCGTGATTCGCAACTGATTGTTTCATCTGCGTTTCAGGCGCTTGGCCGCATGGTTGAGGTAAGGCGCGTTTCCTCGCTTTACGAGAGCCCAGCCTGGCCGGACCCGGCCGATCCCGTTTTTGTGAATGCGGTCGCCATGGTGGAAACGCAAATGCAGCCGGAAGCGCTGCTGGCGGCGCTCCATGCAATAGAGGCCGGGTTCGGGCGGCGGCGCTCGGTCCGCAACGCCCCGCGCACCCTGGATCTGGACCTTTTGGCCTATCATGATGAGCGGCGGGAGGGAGACGGTCTGACCCTGCCGCATCCGCGGCTGGCGGCGCGCGATTTCGTGCTTGTTCCGCTGTGTGAGATCGCACCGGACTGGCGCGATCCGGCGACAGGCGAGACGGCCAGCACGCTGCTGGCGCGGATCGGGCCCGGCGACGTTCGCAGGATCGCTGAAAAATAGCGGATTTTTGCCCCTCTTTTTTGCGTTGCAGCGCTTGTAACGGGGCCGGTCAAGCGATAGATGAGGGGGCTCGCCGCCGACCGCATCGGGCGCGGCGTCATGATTTCGTGCGATCTGGAGAATTGAATGGCCCGCGTCACCGTTGAAGACTGCGTCGATAAAGTCACGAACCGTTTTGATCTCGTGCTGCTTGCCGCGCATCGCGCGCGTGTTTTGTCGTCCGGCGCGCCGCTCCTCGTCGACCGCGACAATGACAAAAATCCGGTCGTCGCTCTGCGCGAGATCGCCGATGATGAACTTGTCCCCTCGGAAGTCGAGGAAGACCTCGTGGTCTCCCTGCAAAAACAGGTGGAACTCGACGACAGCGACGAATCCGAAGCCGCGCCGGAAAAGGCCGACGCGCCGGAATTCGATAAGCTGACCGAGGAAGAGTACCTCAAGGCGATCCAGGCAGCGGGCATGACAACGCCGCAGACCCTGCCGAAAGGCTAACTCATTTCAGGCCGGCGGTTCCTGGCTGCCGCTAAGATATCGTTCGGCCCTTTCAACTTCGGATGGCCGAAAGGATATGGCGGAACAACGCGCGGCTGATGAAACGAAAAGCGCTTCTGTAAAACCGGAAACGACGCCTGACGCCGCGCGCTCCCGACAGCCCGTCGGATTTATCAGACAGGTCGAACTGGTTGACCGGGTCAAGGCCTATGATCCGGATGCTGACGAAGACCTCCTGAACCGCGCCTATGTTTACGCCATGAAGGCCCATGGCGGTCAGACGCGCGCGTCCGGCGATCCGTATTTTTCTCACCCGCTTTCCGTCGCAGCAATCCTCACGCAGTTGCGCGCCGATCCGGCGACCGTGGCGACGGCGCTTTTGCACGATGTGGTCGAGGATACTGACGCCACCGTTGATGACATCCGGAAACTCTTCGGCGACGAGATCGCCAGGCTGGTGGACGGCGTCACCAAGCTTTCGCAAATAGAGCTTAAAAGCGAAGCCTCGAAGCAGGCGGAGAATTTCCGCAAGCTTGTGGTCGCCATGGCGGACGATGTGAGGGTGTTGCTCGTCAAGCTGGCCGACCGGCTACATAACATGCGCACGCTGCATCACATTCCCAAGGCGGAAAAGCGTCAGCGCATCGCTCTTGAAACGATGGAGATTTATGCGCCGCTCGCAGGGCGGATCGGCGTTCATAAAATCCGCGAAGAACTGGAAGATATTTCATTCAAGGAAATCAGCCCTGATGTGCATGCAACCATCAGCGCGCGGCTTGCAGACCTGCAGACGCATTCGTTAAGCGGCGTTCTGGAACTCGCCAATGTGCTACGTGAACAATTGAACCGGCACGGTATCAAGGCGCAGATCATGAGCCGGGAAAAGCGCGCTTATTCCATCTGGCGCAAGATGACGCAGAAGAACGTCTCGTTTGACGAGCTAGCTGACATCTATGCGTTCCGGGTTCTGGTGGACAATGTCAAAGACTGTTACGCGGCGGTGGGCGTCATTCACACCAACTGGCGAATAATCCCGACGGAGTTCGACGATTACATTTCGGCGCCGAAGCCAAACAACTACAGGTCCATTCATACGGCGGTGATCGGGCCACCCAGCGACGATGGTCGCCGGCAGCGCATCGAAATCCAGATCCGCACTTATGAGATGCACGAAACTGCTGAGCGCGGCGTTGCAGCGCATTGGCAATACAAGGACCCCGGCGACGGATCGGCGCCGAGAATCGAAATTGTCGCGCGCGGACAGTACGATCCTTATGAAACGCCGCGCCGTCTGGTTGAAATGTTTCAGTCAGGCGAAGACCCGGACGAGGCGCTGCAATACGCCAAACTGGAACTGTTTCAGGATCAGGTTTTCTGCTTCACGCCGAAGAGCCGCGTCATTGCCTTGCCGAAAGGATCGACGCCGCTCGATTTTGCTTATGCTGTGCACACTGATGTGGGCGACCAGTGCATCGGGGCGAAGGTCAATGGCGTGCAGCGGCCGCTCAGAACGCCGCTTAATACCGGCGACGTCGTCGAAGTATTGCGGTCGGAAAAGGCGCCCGTCCCCGCGGAGTGGGAGAGCGTCGCCTTTACCGGCAAGGCGCGCAGCGCGATACGGCGGCGCATCAAGAAAATGGAATATGACGAGCATCTTGCGCTCGGCCGTTCGATTGCGGAAAGCGTTTTTACGGGCGCGCATCTTGAGTTTTCACTGAAGGGTGTGCGCGAAGGGCTAAAACGGCTGGGCAAGAAATCGGTCGAGGAAGTGCTGGTCAATGTCGGCCGCGGCGACCTTGCCGTCAACGAAGTTGTGGAGGCGGTCTATCCCGGCGCCTCGCTTGAAAGCAGCGGCGAGATTCGCGCGGCGTCCTTGCGCGAGTTCAAACCGCGCGCCGCGATTGCGGGATTGACGCCAGGCGTTTCGGTGAAGATGGCGCGCTGCTGCACCCCGCTGCCGGGCGAGCGCATTGTCGGCATTCGTCAGGGCGACGGAAGCGTCAAGGTCCACACTATTTTCTGCGAAGTGCTGGCGGAGGAAGACCCGCCGCAGGATCGCTGGCTCGATCTCAAATGGCGGGACCGGGAAGAGGAAGCGACGGCGTTCGCGCGCTTGACGGTTACCGTGCGCAATGGGCTCGGCGTGTTGAGTGAAGTCGCCGGCGTAATCGCGCGTTACGGCGTTTCCATCGCCAATATTCGCATCCATAACCGTTCCAAGGAATTTGTGGATTTTGTCATCGACGTCGAGGTGAAGGACACGCGCCAGTTCATGCAGATGCTGGCCGGCGTGCGCGCTTCGCCGAACGTCATTGACGCCGAACGCACGGGAGCCGGAGATCACGATGAGCTTTGACGCGCTGAAAGAATTTGAAGAAGCGGGCGCCCTGCAAAAAGGGCATTTCATTTTGTCATCGGGACTGCACAGCGACACCTATCTCAATAAGTCGATCGTCTCGATGTATCCCGACCGCACGGAGCGGCTTTGCAAAGCGTTGGCGCAAAAAGCGCGGGAGTCGGTTGATGGAGACATAGACTTTGTCGTGTCGCCGGCTATGGGGGCCATCATCTACGGGTATGAAACGGCGCGCCATTTGAACGTTCCCTTCATGTTTCTGGAACGCGTGGATGGTGAGTTTCAATTGCGGCGCGGCTTTTCGCTGAAGCCCGGCGCGCGCGTGCTTGTCGTTGAGGACATCGTTTCAACTGGCCTCTCGGCGGGCGAAGCGATTACAGCCGTGAAAAAAGCGGACGGCGAAGTGCTGGCGCTCGCC
>DGNI01000184.1:0-2005 GCA_002388885.1 Parvularculaceae bacterium UBA4496
GACGCGCTGACCGAATATTTCGAAACTGAGGGCATCGTGGTTCGACGCGGATTGACATATGTCAGCGCTGAAAATTCTGATGAAGGCGTATCTCTGACGATTTCTGTAGATGGCCAAGAAGAGACATTGAATGCAAAACACCTTCTGCTGACGACCGGACGTAATGCCAATACCGGTTCGCTTGGGTTGGAAGAAGCAGGCATCGAAACGCTGCCTAACGGCGGCATTGTCGTTGACGAGAGGATGCGCACGTCCAAACCGGGCGTCTATGCCGCCGGCGATGTTACAGGCCGCGATCAGTTCGTTTACATGGCGGCTTATGGCGCAAAGCTCGCCGCCAAGAATGCGCTCAACAGCAATTCGCATGTCTACGAGAACGCTGCGATGCCCTGGGTGGTCTTCACCGNNCCGATCCGCAGGTCGCCGGCGCAGGGCTGAGCGAGCGCCAGGCCAAAGAGGCAGGCTTCAATGTCAAAACTTCAATTGCACCACTCGATCAGGTGCCGCGCGCCCTTGCGGCCCGTGATACGCGCGGGCTTATCAAACTTGTCGCTGACGCCGATGCGGATCGCTTGCTTGGCGCGCAAATTCTGGCGCCGGAAGGGGCGGACTCGATTCAATCCATCGTGCTGGCGCTTAAATACAACATGACCGCAACGGAACTTGGCGAGACGATCTTTCCGTATCTCACTACCGTCGAAGGGCTGAAACTCGCAGCGCAAGGGTTCGGCAAGGATGTGACCAAACTTTCCTGCTGCGCGGGTTGAACTGGAGCGCGCCCATGGCGACAACCGATCTTAAACTTGAAGAGCCCGGCAGTCTGCCGAAACCGGGTCCAATCGGCCGTTTCGTCCGCTTCGCGTTCGGCGCCATGTCGATCTATTACGTTATCGGTCTGTGGAGCGTCCGAGACGACCTGTTGATAGGTGACGGCTCGATCCGAACGCTGGTCTGGAACGGCATCCTGCCGGCGCTGTTTCTGATCAGCTATGTCGTCAATATCGGATTCTCGCGCGACTGGAAAAAATGGCCGGCCTTTGTGAGTTTTGTGTTATTGCTCGCTGCGCTCGGCGTTGGATATTTGCAAACGGGCGCGATAGAGTCGCTTGTGCTCGCCCGCGCAATTTGGGTCTTTGAGCTTTATCTTTTCGCGCATCTCGGCTTGTGTTTTTTGCTCGCGGCCTTGCTGGCAACGCCGGGGTGCGAGATGCGTTCGATCCATCATTTATATTCTATCCTGACAGGGCGACACACGGCGGAGCATCATTGTCCCGTCGGGCCATTGACCGCTATTGATCGCTGGGAGCGAAGCAGGAAAAAAGATGATTGAAAAGGATCTTATCGTGATTGGCGTCGGCATGGCTGGCAATACCGCCGCTAATAAATGCGCGTCCGCCGGCTGGTNNTCGACGAATTGCCTTATGGCGGGACCTGTGCTTTGCGCGGCTGCGATCCGAAAAAAATCCTGCGGCGCGGCGCCGAAATCATCGATGCAGCGCGTTTGATGCGCGGCAAGGGCGTTGATGAAAACGGCCTTGCGATCAACTGGTCCGAGTTGATGGCGCACAAGCGCGCCTTTACCGAGAAGATGCCGCCGCGCATCGAGGGCGGGCTTGAAAAGAATGGCGTTGAAACGCTGCACGGAGCCGCACGCTTCGTCAATGAAAACACGATTGAACTGCAAGGCGGCGAACGCCTGCAGGCAAAGAAGTTCTTGATTGCAACCGGCGCCAGGCCGCGGCATATCGACGAGCCCGGTGGTGAACATCTGATCGACAGCACCGGCTTTCTGGAATTGGAAATCCTGCCGAAACGCATTCTCTTTGTGGGCGGCGGCTATGTCTCGTTTGAATTCGCGCATATTGCGCGGCGCGCCGGTAGCGAAATTGTCATTATCGATCGCGGCGCGCGCCAGCTTGAACAGTTCGATCCCGATCTTGTCGATATGCTTGCGGCGCGATCCCGCGAGATCGGCATTGAGATCGTTAACGAAACCGAATTGATC
>DGNI01000184.1:2037-2982 GCA_002388885.1 Parvularculaceae bacterium UBA4496
ATCTGGTGGTGCACGGCGCCGGCCGTATCCCGGCGATCGATAATCTCGATCTTGACGCCGCGGGCGTTGAACATGACGGGAAAGGAGTTTCCGTAAGCGAGTATTTACAGAGCACCAGCAATGAAAATGTTTACGCCGCCGGCGATGCGGCAGCGACGCAAGGCGCGCCCCTGACGCCGGTCGCGGTCTTTGAAGGCAAGGTCGCCGCATCCAACATGTTGAAAGGCAACAACGCGACGCCCGATTATCGCGGCGTGCCGAGCGCTGTCTTCACCATTCCCGAACTCGTGCGCGTCGGGATGCTCGAAAGCGAGGCGAAAAAAGCGGGCCGCGATATTCGCGTCGCATTTACGGATACAGCCAAGTGGTATTCGAATTTCAGGACCGGCGAGACCTGCGCGGCGGCGAAAGTTCTTATTGATAAGGAAACGGACGAAATTATCGGCGCGCATATGATCGGTCCGGAATATGGCGAACTCATCAACTATTTCGGGCTCGCCATGCGGCTCGGGCTAAAGTCTCGCGACGTCAAGCAATTGGTCAGCGCCTATCCGTCGGTCAGCGCCGATCTTGGATCGATGCTCTGAATCGGGCACGTTATTCGCCAGCGTGTGAGTTGTTAACGAAAGCGGCCCCATTGATGACGGCAGTCTATTATCTATTTGCAGCATTCTTTGAAATCGCAGGGTGTTACGCCTTCTGGATGTGGTTGCGGCTCGATAAATCGCCGCTCTGGATTGGCCCCGGCGTGGTCAGCCTCGTTCTGTTTGCGCTTTTACTCACGCGCATTGACGCGGCCTTCGCCGGGCGGGCCTATGCCGCCTATGGCGGGGTTTATGTCGCAGCTTCAATAACGTGGATATTTTTGGTGGAAGGCGCGCGGCCAGATCGCTGGGACTTTCTCGGTGCCGGGATCATGTTGGTCGGCGCGGGCGTCATATTGTT
>DGNI01000184.1:3010-10263 GCA_002388885.1 Parvularculaceae bacterium UBA4496
GGATGACTCAAAAATCAAATTGACGCTGGTCTGAATCCCGGATAGTGGCCCGGTGAATCAGTTAGTCTCGGCCTTGAAAGAGGAGCAGAGACATGGCGAAAAGATCAAAGCCAGAAGAGATTATAGCGAAGCTGCGTGAAGTTGAGGTTAAGCTCAGCCGAGGCGAGACCACGGGCCAGGCGGTGCGTGCGATTGGCGTGACGGAACAAACTTACTATCGGTGGCGCCGCGAATATGGCGGCATGGGCGTCGATCAGGCTCGCCGGCTGAAGGAGCTTGAGAAAGAGAACCTGCGCCTTCGCAAGGCTGTGTCGGATTTGACGCTCGACAAGCTGATCCTCGCTGAGGCCGCCAAGGGAAACTTCTAAGCCCTTCGCGACGCCGGGCATGTGTTGACCGGGTTGTCGAAGGGCTTGGCGTATCTGAACGTCGCGCCTGCGAGACGCTCGGCCAGCATCGGTCGACCCAACGCAAAAAGCCGCGCGGCCGGCAGGGGGAGAAGGCTTTGACGAAGTCGATCATCTCTCTCGCCGAACGGTTTGGCCGCTACGGTTATCGTCGCATCACCGCCTTGCTCCGGCGCGACGGCTGGCATGTGAACGAGAAGCGGGTCTACCGAATCTGGCGACGTGAGGGGCTTAAGGTTCCGCAGAAACAGCCGAAACGCGGGCGTTTATGGCTGAACGACGGCTCCTGCGTGAGGCTGCGTCCGCAACACCGCAATCATGTATGGAGTTATGAATTCGTGATGGATCGAACCGATGACGGCAAACCGTTTCGGATGTTGTGCGTCATCGACGAGTTCACGCGGGAATGCCTGGCAATCCGAGTGGAGCGCCGACTCAACGCGAGGATCATTCTCGAAGTGCTCGCCGATCTCTTTCTGTCGCATGGTCCGCCAGAACATATTCGTTCTGACAACGGCCCTGAGTTCATCGAGAGGGCGTTGCGGGGATGGCTCGAACGACTTGGCGTGAAAACATTGTTCATTGAGCCAGGCAGCCCATGGGAAAATGGATACTGTGAAAGCTTCAACTCAAAACTTAGAGATGAGCTTCTGGCCCGGGAGATATTTTACACGATGAAGGAGGCTAAGACGCTCATCGAATGGTGGCGGCGCCACTTCAATACATATCGTCCGCATTCATCGCTTGGCTATCGTCCACCCGCGCCGAAAGCGATCTTGCCAAGTTACTATGTATCGCCTTACCCTGTATCTGTGGCGGCATGACCGCCGCTGCACAACCTGCCGAGTCTAACTATTGGCTCGGATCACTTCGACGGGTCAGGCCAGAATGCTATGCCTACTATTGAGATGATGGATTCTCTAAAGCATCCAAATTTATGCGGCGTCGAAGTTTCCCGATGACTGGTGGAGTAAACCGTGGATCACCCCAATCTGTGCTTGTAAAGGTCGAAGCAGGTGGTAAGATTCCGTTGCACGTGCACAAGGTTGATGCCGAAATGTATATCGTCGGCGGCTCAGCTATCGTGCTCTCAGATGATGAAACAAACGGAACACTGGTAAATCCTGGTGCTCGAGTCATGTTCAAGAAAAATGAGTCACATGGATTTGAGGCAGGACCGGAAGGATTGGTCTTTGTATCATTTAACGGCGGGATTGTTGATTTTCAGGACACCAATTGGGACATTTCTTTCCACTAATTAATTGAAATAGTTTGGCGACATTTACTGTGCCGCGATCAGCCCCTCACAATAAAAACACGAAAATCGATTCTTATTCCGGGAAGATCCTCCGGCTTAACGTTGGAGTCGCATAATTAACGACAATTTCAAACGTAAAGACTTCATATTCCGGAGTTTGAAGAGTCGTTCCGATTCTTGCGGACAAATAAATCGCTCTACATCTCCCGCAGCGTCTTTCTTGTCGATTGACGCGAACTTCTTTCCCAACGCCTTTGCCAGCCATGTGCTATTGACCATAAGGCTGTTGTCCCTGCCGTTTACTCGAATCTGGCATACTCACGATGCAACCCGCCGAGGTGTGAAATCGATTTAATGCGTCCGGTATGCTGTATCGATCTGGAAATCGGAGAATCTTTGTTCAGCCCGAGATGCGTCCGCACTGAATTATAATAATTCACATAAGCTTTCAGAATTTTGTGTAAATGATCTCCATCGCGAATGATTATGTGATCGAGACATTCACGCCGGATAGAGCCGATCAACCTTTCGACATAGCCATTTTGCCATGGCGATCTGAATGCTGTCGGACCGTCTCGAATGCCTATAGCAGCTAATTGCTTTTTAACCACAGAGCCATAAATGGCGTCATTATCCCGGATCAGATGAGCGGGGGCGTGATCCCAGGGAAATGCTTCGGTGAGTTGTCGCGCCGTCCACTCTGCTGTCGGGTGCGCCGTGACGCCGATATGCAATAGCTTACGCCGACCGTGACCGAGGACGATGAAGGCATAGAGAAGTTTAAAGCCAATTGTCGGGACTATAAGAAANNGTACAAGATGCGACGCCATCCGCATGATTGCGGAGGAACGTTTTCCAGCTCTGTGACGGCGGGCCTCTTCTCCTGATCATATATTTGGCGACTGTAGATTGTGCGATGTCGATCTCGAGCATCATTAGCTCGCCATGAATGCGCGGTGCGCCCCAGAGGGGATTTGCCAAGCTCATTTCACGAATAAGGTCGCGTATTTCCTTTGAGACTTTCGGCCGCCCTCCGCGCGATCGCGACTTCCAGCGCCACAGCGCCCGAAAGCCCATACGATGCCAGCGCACCAGAGTTTCAGGGCGGACGATATGAATGGCGTCGAGCACGTCGGGGAAATATCGGTAGAGCAGGGCAAGAAATAACCGATCTCTTCGCCCTATATGCAGATGCGCCGGAGCTTTTTGCCTTAAAATCGCAACCTGATGTCTTAGGACTGTGTTCTCAGCCAGCAACGCCGCTTTGGGGCGCGCCACATCCAGCAGAGACCCAATGACAATGTTCAGCCACTCATTCACGCATCAAGCTTCGCGATTCGAGATATTTTACGCAAGACTAAACTTGAATCGAATTTTCGGAAGGGACAATGGCTGCAGGGAAGAAATTACGCAAGCTGGCCGCCAATCGGGTTTTTAGTAATGACAACGCAATTGCGGACATCAAAAGGTTGAATGATTCATAGAAATGTCAGCCTAAAGTAGACATCCGAAGCGCATAATAAAAAGACGAACACAACCCAATTTCGGCGAAAGAATTTTAACGTAGTAAAGTGCGCCGCTTCAAACCTACTCCACACAAGCCAAATTTATGTCGAAGGTCGCGGTCACAGATGCCGTTTGACGTGACTTTTCATTCTGGACGTCGCCTTCGATGCGTCCAACCATGCGCCCGCCCATGCCGCGGCCCGAATGTGCTTCAATGGTCAGAACGCCATCGCCGATAAACATGTTGGCGACATGCGCCCTGATTTCGGGATCGAATTTTTGTCCATTCATCCATTCAACTTTGCCGAGATTGAACGAACCAGTGTCGCCTGCCCCCGGGCTGGACCCGTCGTCCCCGAAGGAAAAATGAAAGAGATCAGGTCCCGTCGCTTTCGACGTGTCGGTAAACCCGATCCCAATGCCCGCTTCTTTTCGGCACCCGCCGGTGAGGATTAGATCTGATTTCTCAAATGCGTATTGCCTGACCGGATCGCCGGTAAATGAAAATTCAAAATTATTGATGTTTGGCTTGAACCGGCTGGATGGCGTTTCTGCTTGTGATGGCTCTGCAGTCTGGCCTTCAACAGCAGGTCCTTCTCCGCACGCCACCAGCGCCAGCGCGCCACAAACGGCAAGAGCGAGGCGAGGAAGCAGCTTAAAGCGAATGATTTTTATTTGTTCTTGCACGGAGAAATCCCCTCAATTAAGAATTACGTTTTGGCGACGGCTGCGGTGAGATAATCGCGCAGCCATGCGAGTCCTTCTTCGGGCGCGCCGCCGGCGACCGGTCTTTCCAGTTTATCCGTCGAGACCAGCAATTCTTTTCCGGAAAGTTTCAACGTCCAGGTGGCGCGCAGAATTTCAGTGTCGCGATCTCTGATGGAAATCGTTCCTATGTCGCCGAGCGGTGCGACGAAGCTGCGCGAGTTCACAAGTGGATCATCGTAGCGCAATTCCTGACGTGTAACCGTGATCTGGCGTGGTTTCGAACGCTCAAGATAGCGGATGCCGTAAACGGCACCGCCGAACAGAAAAGCGCCGAAGAGGGATCCGAAATGCATATTGAAAACGCCGGCGACCAGGAGAACGGCGGCGACGGCGCCGAGCGCCCATAATAGCACCCTCGGCGTATTCCCGGCGCGGATGAGCACGCGCAATTCCTGCGACGCCGGGTCGGATGGATCGCCAAAGGTTTGCACATCGAGTGACGCGGGCGGTGGCGTTGAGCGCCAGTCGGCGTTGATCTTGCCTTCCTTCGCTAGTTGTTTGACGGATTTGTTGATGTCTTCCGCTGCCCGAACGGTCTCAGCGCCGTCGCGGGCGTCGATCGCCGACAATTCCAGCAGCGCTGCAAAACGCTCCCAGTGGGCGCGCGGATCGTCCGCACTTGCCTGTTTGCCGAGCCGCGCTGCTTCCGCTTCCAGTTCAGCGCGTTCGCCGGCCGTAGAGTTTTTCGCCGCGAACGCCTTGCGCGCCAGAGCAAAGGTCGCGCCGGCGTCGGCCTTTCCGGTCTCGCGCGCGAATAGCGGGACGGTTTTATTCTTGTCTGGGTGAACGAGATCAATCACATGCCTGTAGCGCGTTCTGACACGCTCCGACGCTCTGTCTTCATGAATGGCGAAGCGCTTCCAACGGACCCCTTGATAGCGGCTCAAGGGTTCAGTCCATTCGCGTTTGCCTAAGAGGGAGCGATAGCGGAACGCAACGCGTTCCCGGCTGACGCTTATGTCGGCGCCGCCTCCGGTCCAGCCTAGAATCGCGCGTGCGCCAAAGAGTAGCGAGAGTGCGCCAAAGATCAGCGGAAGCCATGTGCGGACCGGAGCGTCAGCGCCGCCGACCATATAGTCGGGAATCATCGCATTGACGTTGAAAGCAAAAATCACAAGTACGATCGCGAGGGCGAGATTGATGAACACGGCCGTTTTCGAAGACCGCATTTCAAGCGTGATCGGCAACGCGCCATCCGCGCCCTTCGATGTTATGTTCAGCCCGTCATAATGGCCTTTCGGCATGGTGGTTCCTGTTCAATCGTGGCACTGTGGCAGTGCGACTTGTGGTCGGGGCAACTTGTTATTTGCCGGCAATTTCCCAGAGTTTCACGGTGAACTGCTTTTCTCCTTCGCCAGACGTTGTTGATGCGGCGGCGGCGAGATAACGCCCGTTCGGACTGACGCTGATCGCCCGAATTTGCGACGGATATCTTCCTTCGCCCTGCGGAAAGGCGGTCATTGATGCGATGGGCTCGTCCACGCCCGGTTTGATTATGTGAATGACGTCATCCAGTCCGGTTTCGACCGATACGCCGCCGCTCTTGATGGCAAACAGGTGCTCATTATCCGGCGCCCAGGCACCGAAGCGAACGCCTGCGAAATCGCCTGCTGCTTTCTCCGAACCGATTCCCCAAACGATGCTGCGAAACCCGTCATTGTCGGCGCCCGTCACCAGAAGCATTTCGCTGTCAGGACTGAAATACATTGCGCCGGGACCAAACCCTTCCCCGGCGACAACGCCGATCGTTTCACCATTAGGATAAGATCGAATTTCAATCTCCGCCGCACTTGAACTATGTCCGCGGACAAAGGCGAGCCGNNCCGGTCGCCCTTACCGGACCAGGCAATGCGCGTGGGCTCTGCGTCAATTGGCCATTGCTTGAGATCGTCCGTATTCGCCGTGTTTTCGATAAGGCCAGGCGCCGGCTGAAAGAAGATCGCGTGCCCGTCGGCCCCTCTGTTGACGATGGCGATCACCGGTTCCGACGCGTGAAATCGAACGCCGCGCACATTTTCGCGACCAGAAGCGTTGGCGACAGCCGCATAGGCCGGTTCGAAAAAATAATATTCATCCGCCGGCGGTTTTTTTTCAAGGCTGAACGCCAAGGGAAGAAAGGCAGGATTACTGCCGGGCGTTATTGCCTGCCACTTGCTATCGGCGCTAATCGTTCCGTACGCCGATCCGCCGTTTTTTGCTTTCGACACCCACAAGGGTTTCAGATCTGGAAGGGCCAGATATGTCATCCCGTCACCATCGCCGACAGCAAGAAAATGACCGCGCGGATCCCAGCGCATAAAATCGTCGACGGCGCTGTTGTGTTCGGTAATCACGGCCTCAGCGACAAGACCCAGCTCACCGGCCCCACCACTGAATTTGGTCTTCCATTTTTTGGCCGCCGGCCCAGGCTGTTTAGGCAAATCGATGGCGCTCATATCGGTCGGCATGCGTCCGGTCACGCGCCATGATCTTGGAGTCGGGTTGGTAATTTTCCAGCCGTCGGCCTCTTCGATAAGCTTGACCTTGCGTGTCAGGCTTTCGCGCACACCGTCTTGTTCCGAGACCGATTCCAGCACAAGCGTAATTTCATCTCCGTCACGCGCTGACGAGACAAGAGCGAATTCGCCTTCCGGTTCTCTCAACTGATCCGCATTCGGCGGATTGAGAACGCTCTGGGCCATCGACTCGACCGTCTCTTCGGGCATCTCTTTGAGCTGATCAACCTGACGCGACAGCATGAAGGGATAGAGATCCTGAATGCTGTCAGCATTGTCGCGAACCTTCAGAAATTCACGGTATGTTTGCACCGCTTCCTCTGGGCTTGCCGTCGCCATGGCCGGCGCACAGACAATGGACAATGCTGTCATTGCGGCAACTATGCGTGAACTACGTGTATTCATAATACTCCCCTCACGGCAAAGAATCTCCGCACTTCACGCTATTGACACGGCATGGCGACCGCAACCGAACGCCATACGCAATTTTCATCAGCGACAAGATTTCATGAAAATTAGGGGTGCTCATGACTTGAGCGCACCTGCAAGCAATGGCAGCGTTAATGCATAATTATGGGGAGCCGTTATGTTTTTTCGAATATTGCTGCTTGCTATTGGCGTTGTAGGCATTTGTAATTTCAGTAGCGGCAAGTCTCATGCAGAGGAGGCTGCTGCTGCCCCAGCATCGCTTCCGGCGCCCCGCGTTCACCTGAAATTTGAGGGCGATTTCGAAAATTCCGGCACGCAGCCGAGGCTTGCGCCGCGGATGTTTACGAGCGACGGGCGTATTTCCCGAGAGCCGCCGAACTTTGTCGGCGG
>DGNI01000184.1:10317-16475 GCA_002388885.1 Parvularculaceae bacterium UBA4496
CCGCGTGGGTCTATGTCGAAGAAGAATTTTCGAACGGCGCCGCGCATTTCGCGTCGAATAATTCGTTCCTCAGACTGTATTATTTTGCCGGCCAGCTATGGATGGGGACGCACCGTTCAAACGGCATTCGATTCACGTCGTCAGACGCCGTCCCGCGGGAAGAGTGGGTTTTCGTCGCTGGCGTCTGGGATGCGGCCGACGCCACGGCTACGCTCTATCTGAATGGCGAATCAAAGAGCGCCGACTTCAATCCCGACAATGATTTATCGCCTGACCGCAGTGTCTGGCTCGGCGCCCAGTATGCGGGCAAGTCCAGCATTCGAAACGTGCGCATGGATGACGTGCGCATCTACGACAAAGCGCTGAGCCTTGATCAGCTCGACGCGCTTTACGGTAGTGCTGACCAGCAAGCGCAAAATATCGAGATAGCTGAACGCGATGCGAATGCAAATGAGCGCGAAACCGAAGACGGCCTTGAAGGGCCGCTGAAAAGAACGGAACCGGATGACGAGGCTGTCCTCGGCGACAACCCGCTCTCGGGCGCGGATCCGGCGACGCGCGACATAATCGCCCCGGACGACTTGCCGAATGATGAACTGGAAGAAGATGTTGAAACGGCGCGGAATGCGCGCCCATCGCCGTCTTCGCGCCCGTTTCAACCTGACATGGACGCGAACAGCGCGCTGGAGCGCGCCAAAGGGGAAACGCCCGAAGACGAACCGGCGCTCGGCTCATGCAATCGCGACGCGGATATCGTTTCCGGCGATCTGGGAAACCAGTGCCGCTGGATCGTCCAGGGCCAGTTGGCGGTGGCGCCTGAATTGGACAGTTTATCGCGAAAATACGGGGCGCAGGCGCCGCTTGAAGGCGTCGAGGTGATTGTCAGCGGGCGGCGGAAAGTCGCCGGCGTCTGGGTGAATTACGCCCCATGGGACAGCGTCCGTACTGACGCCAATGGCTGTTATCGCATTGCGGTCACGAAATCCTGCGCGCCGCGGCAGTTGAAAGTCAGAACGCGGTTTAAGGATGACGATCTTGAGGTGCGCCACGAAAATGCGATGAACGAGTTCACGAAGGTCAAGCCCTATGTGCTCGCAGAGCATGAAGACCGCACGTCCGGGATGTGGGAAATGGGGCTTCAGTTATTCGAAGACGGGGCAACCGGCGACCTTGGAAACTTTGAAGCCTATCGTCATGCGCAAATCTGGCGGGTCTATCGTGATGCAATTGACTGGATGAAAGCGCAGGGCGCGCAATACGCCTTCAAGACGAAGGTCAAGATTCAATATCCGCACAACGGCCGGGTCGGTGACGCAAGTGAGTCGAGCTATGCCAATCCGACGAACAAGGTCATCTATATTGTCAGAAATTCAGTGCGCGACCAGTTCGATTGGGGGATCGATTTCGATGCCGCAACGCTGTTGCATGAGCTGGGTCACATCTGGGCGTATAATTACAGCCAGGGAGAGATCTGCCTTACAGAAACCTTACTATTGAACGGTGGCGATACCCATGGGCTAGTCGACGACCACTGCACTGCGTTCTACGAAGGGTTCGCCGAATATTTCGCCGAGAAACTGGGGTACATTCTGGGCTACCATGATCTTGAATTCACCCAGCGACCCTTTTCCAACACATATCTTATGACTGGTGGATACTGGGGCGATCCGTTGAATTCACTTGATGAATATCAGCGCGCCGATGTTGGCTGGCAGTCCTATTTTCATACACTGACGCTGGAAAATATCAGGCAACAGGATTTCTGGCCGGACGACAGCATCATTACAGACGCTGATCGCTCAACCTGGCGTGTGCAGACGAGAAACGCGCTGACTTCTCTTTCCGATACATGCCCGCGCGCATTGCAATATTTCAATTTCAAGGACGTATTGCGCGCCTTCTCACCGGGCGGGGGCGAGAAAAAATTCCTGTCGCGCGAGCAAACGACCGTGCCGGCGTTCAATTCGCGCCTGATGCGCATATACGACGAATTTGAATATGAAAACCGCGTGGAAATTGAAGAACTGACAAACCCGTCAAATCCGAAGGAAACGTTCGAGGTCATCCCATGCCCGCAATGAAGAGGAACGTATTTGAGGCGAGGAGCATATGTTTCCTGCATGGTTTGATTTTGGCCATGGCGGTACTGTTCCCGGCCATGACGCTGGGCGTCGCGACGCCGGTACTCGCCCAGCAGCCCATCGTTCACCTCAAATTCGACGGCTCGCTCGCCAATAGCGGATCGAACGGCGTTCAGGCGGAAGCCGTGGCGCCGGGATCGCGTGGCGAAACCCCCGCCAGCATCAGCTACGCCGAGGGCCGTTTCGGACAGGCCGGCCTGTTCGACGGCGACGTTGTCCTGCGCCTGCCCGTTCAGCTCGATAAAGATCAATACGGACAGTTCACGTTTACTGGATGGGTCTATACCGACGAAGACTGGGACGCCGAAGCGCCCATGATCGGCAATGGTTCCCATCTTTGGCTGAATATCTGGGGCCGCAACGTGCAAATGCAATGCGGAAAACATTGCCTTATCGTCCATGCTGGTACTGGGGTTCCCCCGGAGCGATGGGTGTTTATCGCCGGCGTCTGGGATGCGGCGAATAGCAAGGCAACGCTTTATCTCGACCAGCGCGTCACCAGCACGGAGGAAATGGACCTGAGCACGTTAGGCGAGGCGAGCGAGCATTTGTGGATCGGCGTGCGCGATGGCTCGAACATGTCCATGGCGAAAAGCATGCGATTTGATGATTTCCGCTTTTATGATCGGACGCTTTCAGCCTCGCAAATCGCAGCGATCCGGGCCGGCGCGTCTCTAGATAGTCCGTTGACGGGACAGCCCGCGCGCGACGGGCCTGTTCTCGCCGAGAATACTGAGCTTGATCCGCAAATTGGCGGCGCAAGTGATATCGAGAAAGCCAAGACAGGCGGCGAGTCCAGCGCCGAATCGTCGGCGCCGCGGCCGGCCGCCGAAACGACCGAAGATCCATCCGACGACGGAAAACGGCGCGTCATCGGATGGCGGATCAACCATGATAATTCTTACACAACCGAATTGGCGGGCCGGCCAGGCGATTTGTCGCGAATCCTTAAAGTTTCGACGCCCGGCGCCGGTATACAGCGTGTGGGGTGGCGAACAGATAAAGGAATGGCGTGTCGAATGCTGATCGATGACGACAGCACCGGTACGGATTGGGAAAAAGAGGCAGGCACATGCTTGTATGTCATGGGAAGCCGCGTCGCCAATCTTGATGGCGGATACATCACGGATCTTTATTTTTCTCCTAAAGCAACGCTTACTGACGGTCTGGATCAACTGATCCTAACCGCGTACCGCATCAATGGCCAGGGGCAGCTTGTCGATGAGCTCAAGGAGACGACGAAAGACATAGATACGCATAAACTTCCGCTACCGCTCCTGCCGCCGCTTGCCGATCCGGATTACCAGAACGAGACATCGTGCATTCGCGACCACGTGGCGACAGGCCTGGTCGCGCACTACAAACGGCGCGCCACGAATGCAACGACAATTGTCGGGCTGCAACTTATCTGCTCGGCGGTCGTCAAACTGTATGAGGAATGATGATGTTTGATCCCCGCACATTCGCGTCTACGTTTTTTTTGTGCTCATGCCTTCTATTCGTTGTGGCCTGCGGCGGAGACAAAGCGTCCACATCGACGGGGACTGAAGCAACAGATGCGTCCCTTGCGCAGACCGCCGCCAAAAGTAGATTCGATGGCGCAACCATCGCCTTTTTCGAAGACTTGCCAGACGCGAAAGATGTGCCCCAAGCTGAAATGGGCGATCTCTACTTCAAGCTCCTGACGCGGATCACGGTGAAGGCGCAGGCGGTGCGGAATGAAAAAGCCGCCCGATCGACGCGTGACCTGATCGATTACGCCCATGCCCAGGCAATAATCCTTGAAACGCGCTCGGAATCCTTGCCGGAAGAGGAGAAGAGCAAACTATTCCAGGATAGCCTCTCGCAAATCATGTGGGCGGAGCGAAAATATCAAATGGCGCTGCGCAAATTTGGCGACGACGATCCGAAATATTTGCGCGATTTCGCTGAGTATGCCGATAAAGACTGGCCGCAATTGCGGTAGCGAAACTGGATGGTTGAGATCATGAAAATTTGGAATAGTCTTGTTATTGCTGTGACATTGGCGCTTGCCGGCTGCGGCGGCGAGCCCTCTTCGCCGGACAGCGGAACAGAGCAGGCGAACGCCAATTCGGAAAATGCGGTGGCGGCAGGTGCCGCCGTCGAAGGCGGCATGAAATTATGCACGCACCGGCTGATGGAACTTGATAAACAGCTGGCAGATTCAAAACTCACAAACGAGCAAAAAGCGTCGTTCGATTTGACCCGTGAGTCCGCCGTGGCCATGTGCGGCAACGGACAAGAAAAGCTCGCGGTTGAGATGACCGATTCCCTGTCCGCCGCGATTGAAAAAGCTTCCGGTATTTCCGCATCTGTAAGCGAAGACGACGCCAATGCGAATCAAACGGCGCCAGGAGAAGAATATGCGCTCGGCGATCCTCGCTCTGATCTAGAACGCTTTTACGGTCTTTACGCGTTGCCCGACCAATCAGATCGGAAACTCTTTGTCGCACCGGCGAAAAGCCCCAATCCGGACCGTCCGATTCCGGACGGTTATATTATGATTGGCTCCATGTGGGGCGACGCGACCAACTGGTATATGAAGTCGGTTGCGGACACTCGCTTTGAGCAACAATGGGTTAATCCCGCAGGCTCGCCTATGATTGCGACATTTGAAATAGACGAAAGCAGTAATGCGTCATCCTTAAGCGTCACTTCGGAGTATCTGAATTACAACAACATGCCGCGTGCCGGCGATTTACCTGAAGACTGGCAATAACACACTCACAAGCGGGTGATTCAAAAAATCTGCATCAGGCGCCAGAAGACTTGTCCCCGTTTGGCAACAACCACGGCTCGCTCTGGACCAATATCGTCGCATCCATGCGATTTTCGACATTCAGCTTGCGCAATATTGACGAAACGTGATTCTCGATCGTTCGCTTGGAGCGCGACGTGATATCTGCAATCTCGGGATTGGATCGTCCCTCGACCAGCAGCGACAGGACGGTCTGTTCTTTCTGGGTGAGTCCGAGGGGATGATTGCGCGACGCCTTATAGGGGCCGCGCCGCCGGTTCGGAAGTTTATCGTCAACGCCGATGGATTTTGCGCGTTGTAGGACAGTTTTCTCAATCGCAGCGGCGCCAATATCCTGGGTGATTTCGATCGCTTGCGCCAACAACTTTGGCTCCGCCGATTGTGACAAGGCCAAAGCGTGCGAAACTGGCGCGCCAAGTTTTTTCCATTTCGCAGCCGCGCCCGCAATATCGCCATTGATCTCCAGTCTCATTGGGGCCGGCAAGTCAACCAAGAATTCTTCAGGAACCTGATACCCGAACCGCTTTCCCCATATCACAACGTCTCCTCGGTGCCAGAGATGCATCACTTCGGCTCCAATATCAAACACCGCATAAAGACTTTCCTCCGCCATGCGCGGCTGGTTGTTAAGCCAAGCGTATAACAACCGTGTGAGATGGGCGGGAACAATATGTTGCGGTTCTTCAGTCGCAGAGGCATGGTCTGTGGCGTTGCCCAAAACTTGATTTGCGTTATCGTCACCGAATAGCGTCTTGACTTTCGCCAAAACAAGCCGGGACGGCAATTTCATCAATTTCGTTTGACGCTCGAGTTGCAGCACGCCTTCCGCAATTGCTCTTGCATCGTAAAGTCGGCCCTGTTCGCAACGCAATTGAGCCTGTCTTCCGACCAGATAATGCGTCCAGGAATCAAGATCATTTCTGGTGTCAAAAGCGATACCCTCCATGATTACACGCTCGGCCAAATCGAATTCTTTAAATTCCACACCATATTCGGACAAATTCGTATAAACGCGGGCCGCGTGCTCGTGGAATCCATTTTCCATAGAAATTGCGAGACTTTTTTCCAGCATGTCCACGCCAGTCCGATCATTACGAAAAGCACGAGCAACACCCACATTATTGAGTGCATGGACGCGAATTTCCGTTGCGTCGAACTGATCAGCGAGCTTCAGGGCTTTTTCGCCCCATTCTACCGCGTCCTCCATCCTGTCGCTCAGCATAAAAAGCTGGGATTTC
>DGNI01000103.1:0-5669 GCA_002388885.1 Parvularculaceae bacterium UBA4496
GTCGATCCGCTCGACTCGACCTCGCGCATTCTCGATCCGCGCATTATCGGCGAGGAACATTACGAGGTCGCCCGCGGCGTTCAGTCGATCCTCCAGCGCTACAAGGCCCTGCAGGACATCATCGCGATCCTCGGCATGGACGAGCTTTCCGAAGAAGACAAACTTGTCGTCGCGCGAGCGCGCAAGGTCGAGCGCTTCCTGTCGCAGCCGTTCGACGTGGCGCAGGTCTTCACCGGATTCCCGGGCATTCAGGTGCCGGTCGAAGACACGGTGCGTTCGTTCAAGGGCCTCATCGAAGGCAAATACGACCACCTGCCGGAAGCGGCGTTCTACATGGTCGGCTCGATCGATGACGCCATCGAGAAGGCGGAGCGTCTCGCGGCAGAGGCGGCTTAAGGAAGGGAGTAGGTTGTAGTTTGTAGGTTGTATGGGTCGGACAGTGAATTTCACTACCACCTGCCACCTGCCACCTGCCACCTGAACAAAACATGGCTGACAAACTCCATTTCAACCTCGTCTCTCCGGAGAAAGAGCTGATGTCGGCGGATGTCGATCAGGTCGATATTCCGGGCACTGAGGGGTGGATCGGCGTGTTGCCGAACCATTCGCCGCTGATGACGACGCTGGCCCCCGGCATGGTGCGGGTCAAAACCGGCTCGGACGAACAGCGCATCTTCGTGCGCGGCGGCTTTGCGGAAATCTCGCCATCGGGCCTCACCGTGCTGGCTGAGGAGGCGATGAAGGCCGAAGATCTTGACGCCGCCGCCATCGCGCAGCGACTCAAGAATGCGGAAGAGGATCTCGCAGACGCCGACACGGACGAAAAAAAGCTCGCCGCACAACAATCGCTCGACCGTCTGAAAGAAATGCAGGCCGCGCTCTGACATGAGCGATGAAGCGGAAGACAAGGCGGGCGCCGCGCGGGATAGAGAGCCACAGCCTGCCCCGCCACGTGAAGAACGCATGACCCGCGCCGAGCGCGTATTCGTTCGCATCAATGTCGTTCAGACCGTTCTCGCTGTTGCCGGCGTCTTTACCGGGGCTGTTGCGCTTTACGCCGCGCTCAATGAATCCGCCGCCGTGCGCCGCCAGTCCGAAGCGGCGGTCTGGCCGCATATCCGCGTTACGGACCTCAACTATGGCGTGCCGGGCGAAGAGCGTTTTGACATCATCGTCGGCAATCGCGGCATCGGCCCCGCCCGCATCAAGCAGGTGAAGCTTACCGTCGACGGGCAGGAATATTTATCCTGGTACGACGTGGTTTCACTTGTCGATCAGGATGGCGAGTTCGGCATTTCGAACAATGTCCTTTCCGATGCGGTCCTATCGGCGAACGAAGACATTATCGCTGTCTCCCTGGACGCCAGGTTTGCATCAAAAGAAACCACGCTCGCCTTTCGCGATCTGGCCAGGTCAGGCCGGGCCAATCTGGAAATCTGCTATTGCTCGGTGTTTGAGTCCTGCTGGCGCCTGAATGCGCAAGATAGATCAACCGCGCAAGTTGACCGATGTCAGCCGAGCAATCCGGAATCGGAGCTTTAACGGGTTCTCCGCGTTTCCTGTGGCGCACCTATAAGGCGAGCAGGGTTCGAAATTTTACACCCTATCTGATGAATTCTTCAAAATTTCCCAGTGTCGGTGCGTAGTTATCCACCACTTTCCGAATGGCCTTATACTGCGAAGCAGTCCGGATACGGAGAGGCGTGGAGCTCACCGTCCTTCACGGTCCGGACCGGCGGCGCGCGGGTTGGGAGAGGCGTAACGGACCTCGAGCCCAATTCCGGCCGGCCGAACGCCTGGATCTTGCGCGGGCGGCGCCTCGAAAGGGCGCCGTGGCGAAGGAAACGGTTTCATCCTTTCTTTCGTCCGCCGCGGGTCAGTCCGGTTCAAGAAGCCGAACCGGGCTCATGGACTCCGCACGGCGCACGGACAGGCGGCGGTGCTGAAAAAGCCGTCCAGCGCGGCCTGTTGCGAGAGCAACCCCGCGATACCTGCGTTCTTTGGCCAAGCCCTCTCGCGGGCGGGCCGCGCAACCTCTCCACCTCATACGTTCGGGTTCGGCTGAACCGCGGCGATGAGAACCCGTGGTTGTCGTTCCGGGACCGCGACAGCGGGACCCGGAATCCAGGGCGCCAAACTTAACGACCGGAGCATGAAGGCGAAATCGAACCATGGATCCCGGGTTCGGCCTCAAGGCCGCCCCGGGATGACGAGGACGGAAAAGAGGTAGCGTTACACCCAACTCGCCGGGCCGAGCCGGGAAGGCTATGGAAAAACTTCGGGAGAGTTTGTGGAAAAATGCAGCCTGAATCAGGCGATAAGGAGATTAGAAGAACTACGAAACGACGGAGAACCTGAATGTCCGCCACGGCGATCAAAGCCCAGCCTCAGCCCGAACTCACCGTCCGCATCAAGCGGCTGGCGCATGGGCAGGGTCTCGACCTGCCGCGCTACGAAACGGCGCTCGCCGCCGGCTGCGACGTGCGCGCCGCCGTGACGGAGCCGGTGACGCTGAAACCCGGCAAGCGGTTTATGACGCCGACGGGCATCGCCATCGCCATGCCGCCGGGGTGGGAGGCGCAGATGCGCCCGCGCTCAGGGCTTGCGGCCAAGCACGGCATTTCCTGCGTCAATTCTCCGGGCACTATCGACGCCGATTATCGCGGCGAGCTGAAAGTGATCCTCATCAATCACGGGGATCAGGATTTCGTCATCAGCCGCGGCGACCGCATCGGCCAGATGGTCTTCGCGCCGGTCTTCCAGGCGGCATTCGAAGAGGTTGACGAGCTTGACGAAACCGCGCGCGGGTCCGGTGGGTTCGGCTCGACGGGGGTTTGACATGGTTTGGCTATTTATTTCGTGTGTTGGCGTGTTGCTGACGGTATTTCATTTGTTCATGCCGCCACGCGAAATTTTTAGCCGGAAAAGCCGTGGAAAATTTGTTTGGTCCCAATGGCGGGACATGACTGCCGAAGGGAAGAAACATTGGCTAATTGGAGCGAGCGGCTTGGTTATGCTTTGGGGCGGATTGGGAATTTATCTCGTTAGAAGCTAAGCGATAGCTCACTTCCCCCAAAAACGGAAAATCAGCGTCAGGACGATTGAGACAATAACCATTGTCGTGATCGGGAAATAGAACGAAAACCCTTCGCGCCTGATGACGATATCGCCCGGCAGGCGGACAAGACCCAGCTTTGAAAGCACCGGCCACAACAGACCGGCGACCAACAACACGATTCCGATGGTGATCAGCAGCTTTTGCATGAGGGGAGTATAACGGGCCGCTTGGTTTGGGAAAAGGACGCTGCGGGATCCGTCATTCCCGCCCTTCATCCTGAGGGCAAAAATTCCTTAGCCCTTCGAGACGGCGCTGCGCGCCTCCTCAGGATGAAGAAATTTTTGCGTCTCGAAGGACGGGCCGGAACCCATGAATTAGGTGTGTTGATTGGTGGATTGCGGATCACGCCCGCAATGACGGCGATGGAAAGTTTGGAGTCCTACTCCCCCGCGCGATCCGTCTCGACCTCAACCAGTTCGATATCGGAAAATGTCTGCCGCGTTTCCGATTTGAAATCCCGGAACATCGCCTCGCCTGAAACAATGCCTTCGGTGCGGTCGAGAAACGCCGGGCCGCCGTCATGGGGTGCGGCGAAAAACTGCGTCTGGACAAGGTGCTCGACCTTGGCGATGGGCATGGGCTTGAACGGCTTTTTCGATTTGACGTCGATGCGCGATATATAACCGCCTGCCTTGTCGAGCGTGATGAAAACTTCAAGCGCATCCTTCGGGAAGCCGTCTTCATCCACTTGCGCCACGAAAACCGCTTCGGCTTCCGTTTCGCCGGCGAGTTCGGCCTCCTCGATCATTTCGTCGAGCCGGTCGTAAAGCAGGGGGTGGTCTTCCGTCTCGGCGTTCTCTATCGCTTTCAGCGCCTTCCGCCCCGCCTTGCCGAGGTCGTCGTGGGAAGGTTCGAGCAGCGTCCAGCGTTCGCCTTTATTACCGCGCGGGTCGAAGCGGACTTTTGCGGTGATTTCATTGTCGCCCTCTTTCGACCAGTGATCGACAGTGAAGGCGTAATGATGCTCCGCATGGGCGGCGGCCTTTTCCGCTGCCGCGACCAGCATAGCCGCCGTATGATGCTCAAGCGCTTTTTCGGCGTTCACGGGCGAATTTAAAAGGAGAAACACGGACAGCAAGATCGCCGGGCGAAAAGCGCGGATCATTCAAAACTCCGTTTAGTGAACATGACTGAATTAATAGGCGGGAGCGAAGCTGCGCGGCGCCGGGTCGACCACCTGTATGCCGCCCGGCTGAATTTCGAGAATGGCGAGTCCACGGTCAACCGTGCCGTCCGGGTTGAGCCGGAACAGACCGTCGGCGCCGAAATATCCGTTGGGATCGGCGATTGATTCAATCGAAAACCGCTCGCGTCTGCGCTGTGTTGCGGCGAGCCGTGCAGACAGCAGCGTCGCATCATAGGCAAGCGATGCAAGCCGAGGCGGAGCGGCGCCAAACGCGCCCGCATAATGGTTTTCAAAACTACGCGAAATTTCCGGGTCGGGCGCGGCGAACCAGCCGCCGCGCAGCGCAGGCTCGCGGGTCAGGCGCGGGTTGTTCCATGCCGAAACGCCGAGGATTTTCACGCGGTTGATGTCCACGTTGTAGTAGGGCAGGAGCGGCGCAAGAGCGCGCAAGAGCGTTCCCTGCTCAGGCATCAGAACCGCCTGGAACCCTTGCGTATACCCCGCCTGCGCGCTGGCGTTTTCAGGCCGCGGCTGCGTGCGGTCGCCCTCATACTCGTGGCGCATCTCAAGTGGAATGATTTCTTGCGAATATTTTGCGAGGCGCTTTGCGGGCTCAAGCATGGCGTCGGGGTCCTGCTCATAGCGTTCTTCGTGCACGATCACGCCCCCGCGGGCAAAAACTTCTTCCGCAAAGGCGCCTGAAACGCGGTCACCATATTCTGTAAGCGGCGCCAAGACGCCGAAGCGCGTCATTTCCTGCGACATGGCGAATTCGGTGACGCGAGAAATTTCAAGCTCAGGCGGGAAACTCAAAAGAAAGACGCCGTTACCCGCCGCAGTGAGGTCGGACGAGAATGCGATCATCGGCGTGCGCGCTGCACGGGTGACGACAGCCGCCGCTTCGACGGACTCGGCGAACAAAGGCCCGAGAATGATTTCAGCGCCGTCCGCCAGCGCCGAACGGGCGGCGGAGGCTGCGCCTTCAGCATCGCCGCGGGTGTCCTTGGGGATCAGGAGGAAGCGCTGGTCACCAGCGTCGAAAACCGCGAGCTGCGCCGCATCGAACATGGCTGACGCGACCCGGCGGGCGGCTTCATTATCGGCGGAAAACGGTAGGAGCAGCCCGACCCGCACCGGCTCTTCGTCCATATGCGGCGGCTCGACATAGTTTCGCCGGTCATAGCGTTCCGCCTCGGTCGAGGATCTTTCGTCAGGGAATTCAAACCGTTCTTCGTCGTCGCGGTCCGGAAAGCTTGGCTGGGCAATGACAGGCCCCCGGTCGGGCCGCGCCGGAGCGGACGATCCGCAGGAGGCGATCAAAGCCGTCAGAAAACTCGCCGCCATCCCTTTGAAGAGCTTATTTCTGAACCGCATTCCTTCAAATCCTCTGATTTTGCCCGGCTGGAGACTAGCCGGGCCCGGGCG
>DGNI01000103.1:5720-15932 GCA_002388885.1 Parvularculaceae bacterium UBA4496
CCATGACCAGCCATGCCATACGCCCGGAACCCGGCCTTTATGTGACGGCGACGCCGATCGGCAATCTGAAGGACATGACGTTTCGCGCCGTCGAGATCATGAAGGCGGCTGATCTGATCCTGTGTGAGGATACACGCCAGACCGCGAAGCTCTGTGCGGCATACGGGATTGAAACGCGCCGGGCTCCTTATCACGATCATAACGCGGCAAAGGTCCGGCCCGGGATTCTGCGCCAGCTGAACGGCGGGAGCGTTATATGTCTCGTTTCCGACGCCGGAACACCGCTGATTTCCGATCCCGGTTTCAAGTTGGTGCGTGAGGCTCGTAGTGAAGGCATCGCTGTTTACCCTATTCCCGGCGCCTCGGCGGCGATTGCGGCCCTTTCAGCAGCGGGCGCGCCATCGGACCAGTTTTATTTCGCCGGGTTCCTGCCGCCCAAAGCGGGCGCGCGCTCGCGCGCGCTGGAGGGCCTGAAGTCGGTCGACGCCACCTTAGTGTTTTATGAGACGCCTTCGCGATTGGCTGCGTGTCTTACAGAAATGGCGGCAGTGCTTGGCGACAGGAAAGCAGTTATCGCCCGGGAACTGACCAAGCTCCATGAGACCTTTCACGAGGGAGCGCTATCCGGGCTGGCTGCCGGGTTTGAAACGTCTCCGCCGAAAGGTGAAATCGTCGTAATTGTTCATCCGCCGGAAGTTTCAGCACCAGATGCGGCTGCCCTCGATGCTTTCCTGGAAGGTTCGCTTCAAACCATGCGCGTGCGCGATGCGGCTGCGGCGGCGGCGGTAACCCTTGGCGTTGCCCGCAAGGACGCCTACGCCCGCGCGCTCGCGCTGAAAAAAGGCGAATGACGGCGCGTCCCACAGCCACGTCGCGGCGAAAAGCTGAGCGCGGAGGGCGCTTGGCAGAGTCGCTAGCCGCTATGCTGTTGCGTTTCAAAGGCTTTTCAATTCTCGAAACCCGGTTTCGCACCGGCGCCGGAGAGGTCGATATCATTGCACGGCGCGGCGGACTGCTCATCTTTGTGGAAGTGAAAACGCGTCATAATATCGACGCGGCGATCGAATCCGTGACGCCCCGCGCCCGGCATCGCATTGCGGCGGCGGCGAAAGTGTTCCTTTCTCGAAAGCGCCATCTTGCAGACACGATGATCCGGTACGATATCGTCGCCGTCGCCGGGTGGCGCATCCGACACCTTGCAGACGCCTGGCGCGACGTGGCCTAAGAAGGGCCCTGTTTTCTTATTTTGCGAAGCAGCCCATGGATGGCCCGTCGTTTCGGTTGCGACAATGTTTTTGAAGGAGCCGCTGTCATGCTTTTCCATCCCGTCCGTATCGCCTTGCTTGTCGCAGCAGTAGCATTAAGCGCCTGCGCGTCGAGCCGGTCTCTCGACAAAAGCCTTTCGGATCTTTCCGGGAATGCCGAGCTGAAAGCGGTCCTTTTCACTGACCGCAGTCATGATTACAGCGATGTCGACCTCACCCTTTATGAAGGCCGGTTGATGTTGACCGGCACCATGCGGTCCGAAGAAGGTCGGCGCAAGCTGATCGCCAATGCGTGGAAAGCGGAAAACGTCAAGGAGGTCGTTGACGAGATCATCATCGCCGAAAAGACGTCCTTTGGGCAGGGTTTTGAAGATAGCCGGATAGATCAGACCTTGCGCGCCCGCCTGATTACTGATCGCGATGTATCCAGCGGCGATTACAAAATGTCGGTGTCGCGCGCAGTGGTCTATCTCCTTGGTGCTGCCCGCAGCCAGCAAGAGCTCGACGAAGCCCTGCAACAGGCCCGTTCGGTGGGCGGTGTTGAAAAAGTCGTGAGCCACGTCGCCATTCGCGATACGGCCAAGTAGACTGGACGCTCTAACCCAAAGAGCATCGCCACCCATGTTAAAAATCGCTATACAAATGGATCCGATCACGTCGGTGAATGTCGCCGCCGATACGTCTTTCGATATGGCGCTGGAGGCCCACGGACGCGGGCATGCAATATGGGTATATCAGCCGCAATCCTTGCAGCTGAAAGGCGCCGATGTGGTGACACGGGCCCAAAAAGTTGAAGAAATCCGTCGCAATCAGGGCGATCATGTAAGGCTGGGCGCTCCGGAAACAGTTGATCTCAGCACTCTTGACGTGGTCCTCATCAGGCAGGATCCGCCATTCGACATGGCGTATATTACGGCTGCGCAAATTCTCGAACGCCTCACGCCTGATGTCTTGGTGCTGAACAACCCCCGTGCGATCCGCGATGCGCCGGAAAAGTTATTCGTCACCGAATTTCTGGATCTGACGCCGCCGACACTGATCACTGCCGATATACATTCGATCCGCGCATTCCGCGCCGAGCATTCGGACATTATCCTGAAACCGCTTTACGGCAACGGCGGCGCCGGCGTGTTTCGAATTAAGCCTGACGACGGGAATTTCAACGCGCTTCTGGAGCTTTTTGCCGAGACATTCCGTGAGCCGATTATCGCTCAAAAGTTCGTGCCGGCAGTAACGAAAGGCGACAAACGGATCATCCTGCTCGACGGCGAGGCGGTGGGCGCCATCAATCGCGTGCCCGCGGCGGGCGAGACCCGGTCCAACATGCATGTGGGCGGCCGCGCCGAGGCAGTCGAAATGAATGCCAGGGATCAGGAAATCTGCGACCGAATCGGCCCCGTACTCTCCAAGAGGGGGCTGGTCTTCGCCGGAATTGACGTCATTGGCGAATTTCTGACGGAAATAAACGTGACCTCCCCGACCGGCGTGCAGGAGGTGCGGCGTTTCGGTGGGGCCGATATTTCGGCGCTTTTCTGGGATTGGGTCGAGGGACAGCGATCTGCTTAGCCGGGCTGAGACGCGGCCTCGACTTTAGGTTGATCCTTGCTCCATATAGTGCTTTTTTCGCGCTTCTCGCGAAAAGCAACGGCAAATAGTCACCAGGTTACCAGATGAACGCGCAATCCCCGGCGCCCGACAAAAAACTGCGCGTCGCCATTTTTTCCGGCAACTACAATTACGTAATGGACGGGCCGGTCCGGGCGTTGAACATGCTGGTCGCCTATCTTGAGCGCCAGGGCCATGACGTATTGGTGTTCGCGCCGGTCAACCGGCGCACTGCGTTTGAACATGCAGGAACGCTTGTCACCATTCCTTCGGTGCCCTTGCCTGGAAGGCGAAGTGAGTATCGGCTGGGTCTAGGTTTGCATGGGTCCGCAAAGCGAGCGCTAAAAGAGTTTTCACCAAACATCATTCATATCGCGGCGCCTGATTATACGGGGTACGGAGCGCTTAACTACGCGCGCAAGCGCGGCATACCGGCGGTCGCGTCGTTTCATACGCGTTTCGACACCTATCCGCGCTATTACAACATGGGCTGGCTGGAAAAATATCTGACGCGTTATATGCGCTACTTCTACAGTCGCTGTGAGCATGTGTACACGCCTTCGCATTCCATGACGGATGAGTTGCGCGCCGATAAGATCGGACGCGATGTTCGCTTATGGACGCGAGGCGTCGATGGCGATTTGTTCAATCCAGAAAAGCGCGACCACGAATGGCGACTGGCGAATAATTTTGGTGATGAAGATGTTGTTGTAGCTTTCGTCGGACGGCTCGTTCTCGAAAAAGGCATCGATATTTTTGCCGACGCTTTCAAACGGGCCCAAAATGCCTCACCAAACCTGAAAGCGCTTATTGTCGGAGACGGGCCGGAACGCGCAACGTTCGAAACGTTGCTGCCTGACGCGGTGTTTGCGGGATATCAGCAAGGTGAGGGGTTGTCACGCGCTTATGCGAGCGCGGATATGTTTTTCAACCCGAGCATCACGGAAACTTTTGGCAACGTTACGCTTGAAGCGATGGCTTCCGGCCTGCCTTGTGTTGGCGCGACAGCAGCCGGCAGCCGTTCGCTCATTGAGGACGGGGTGACAGGATTTGTGGCGGCGCCCAATGCTGCAGGGTTCGCCGAAAAAATCGCCGAGTTGGGCAGGGATTCAGACTTGCGTCGCCAGATGGGTCTGGCTGCGCGAGAGCAAAGCGAGCGGTTTTGCTGGGATGCGATTTTGGCTGAGCTGGTTTCGAACTATCACGATGCCATTATCGGCTATAAGCCGGACGCTACACATTCAGACGCGCCTTCGGCGACGGCCCGAAAACATGCTGCTTGAGCGCGGGCGTTTTTGAATGCTCGTGCGCACGCTGAAATCTATGGCCAGCGCGGTGCAAAACCGCTGGCTGGCGCTGCGCGACCGTGATGACGTTCAGCGCGGCCTTAAATTTATTCAATACGGCCTGCTCGCGCTTATTGTCGTTTACCTGGTTTTTAAACTCAGCCGGGTGGGCTGGCTCGAGGTCCTGGGCGCATTGCCAGAATCGCCCTGGTTCTATTTTTTCTTTCTCTTGCGTTTTCTTGCTGTGCCTGTTTCCGAGCTTGCGCTTTATGAGATTATCTGGTCGCAGCCGCTTGTAAGGCATTTTTTCGTGTTCATCCGAAAGCGTGTCTATAACTTTGCCGTAATGGGTTACTCGGGCGAAGCGTTCTTAACCTTGTGGGCGCGCCGCCGATTACGCCTGCCGAACAAGAGAATTTTGATCGGCGTCAAGGATAACAATCTGCTGTCCGCATTTGCATCAAACGCCGCCACGGTGGTTCTGGTTGTAACGCTCGCCGTAACCGGCGGTCTTAAGGCCGGGCTTGAGGCCTTTCCTGGCGCCGGATGGCTCTTTGCTCTGGCGTTTTTATCCGCCGGGACGCTTTCCATTCTGGTCATGATTTTTCGTGACAAGCTAATGGCGTTGCCGAAAGGCGTTATGCCTAAGCTCATCGGCGTTCACAGCGGACGGCAGGTGTTGATCATCCTGTTACATGCCGCGATGTACGCCTCTGCTATCCCCGGTGCGCCGTTGATGGCGTGGATGACGTTTATAGCCATGCAGCTTGTGCTAAGCCGGGTCCCGTTCCTGCCAAATCAGGATATTGTTTACCTTGGGGCGGCGCTCAGCCTTTCCGCCATTGTTGGCGCTCCTGAAGCTGTTGTGGCTGGGATGCTCGTTGCGGAGGCCGGACTGTCTCAGGCATTCAATGTTGCGATGTTTCTGGCGACTGCACATCTTGCAAAAACCGATTATAGGGGCGCGCCTGCGTGACAGCCCCACTTTTTGCGTTCTATCCTTCCGAATTGGTCCGGAATTCGCTACAGACGCAAGGTCTAGTGACCGCCGCCGCCGCGGCTGTTGCGTTTTTAGCCTGTCTGGCAAGTGCGCCGCCTTCTTATGCATCTTATTGATCGCTACATTTTACGCGCTGTTTCTACGCCATTAATTTTGGCGCTCGCTGTTGCGGGCATGCTGCTACTGCTTGAGCATATGCTGCGCCTGTTTGATTTCGTGCTGGCGGAACAAGGTCCGGTCGATGTCGTCTGGCGCATGCTTGCCAACCTGGTGCCGCATTATCTCGGTCTTGCCCTGCCCCTCGGTACGTTCATGGGGATCATGCTCGCATTCCGAAATTTTTCGATGTCGAGCGAGCTTGATGCGCTTTCTTCTAGCGGGGCGTCCTTTGGCCGGATGATGCGTCCAATCTATATCTTGATCGCCGGCATCATGGTGCTGGATTTCTTGCTGGTGTCATATATCCAGCCATTCGCGCGGTATGAGTACCGTCAGATACGGTTTGATGTCACGAGCGGCGCGCTCGGCATCAAGATTCCGGCCGGCGAGTTCATCGACATAAGCGATCAGGTGACAATCAGACTTGGCGAAATAAATACAGAAACGCGAGAAGCGAGAGAGATTTTTCTGGAACGCCGGAGTCTTGATGGCGACAAGACCATCATTACTGCGCGGTTTGGCTCCATTTCCACAACGCCCGAAATATCATCGTTGCTCTTGAAACTTAAAAATGGCCGCCAGGTCATCATCAACGGGCTAGGCGATCGTATTCAATCGTTGAATTTCGAGTCGTTCGATCTGGAAATCGACTTGCCGGCCATCGGCGTTTTTCGCGCCCGCGGCGGTGATGAAGAGGAGGCTACGATCAACGAAATCGTAACTTTACTGGCAAACGAAACGCCGCAGTCATCGCCTCTATATTACGATTATCGCGCCGGGCTGCACTGGCGAATTTTGCATCCGTTGACTTTTTTGGTGCTGCCTATTCTTGCCGTCGCGATGGGAGTAACCGGGCGCCGTCGCGCCTCAAACCTGAAGCCTGTTCTCGGGATCGCGATACTGATTGTCTACCACGAATTACTGGAAGAGTGGGGCAAGATCGTTGCGCAGGAAGGCGTCTTGTCTCCGTTCATTTCGATGTGGGGCATATTCGTTGTCTTCACTTTCATTTCCATTTCCCTTTATACGGGGTCGATCGATCAGGCGCGCACCGCTAAGGTTATGGCGCGGCGGTCGCAAGAGACGGTGCGTATAGCTGCGCCGGTTACGGATCCTGCTGAATGAACTTCGCCGGCCAGATTTTCACACTTTATGTCGGCCGGATTTTTCTCATCCGGTTTCTGGCGCTGCTTGTGTTCTTTGTGATTGTTTTGCAGATGCTCGACCTTTTAAATCGGTCTAGTGATATTATGGCGGCGGAAGGTGCCGGGATGGAGTCCATCTTGCGCTATATCTCGCTGCGCGCGCCGCAGATCGCGAGTCAATTTACGCCCTTCGCCGCATTGCTTGGCATAGTTTTTACGCTCGCGGGTCTCAGTCATACCAGCGAGATTACGGTCATGCGCGCGGCTGGAATGTCGATTCACCGGGTCCTTTTTCCACTTGGTTTTGTTTGCGCCATTGTTGCAGGCATTCATTTTGTTTTTCACGAAACAGTGACGGTGAAAGCATCAGAACGATTGGACTATTGGGAGGTAAATGACTACGCCGTTGATCTGCCGCCGGAAAGCGATACCCGCACAGACATACGCATTAGTTACGATGGTGAGTTTATTTCTGCGGCGAGCGCGGCGCGAATAGGCGACGCTGTGCTATTGGTCGGAGTAAGCATTAAAAGCCTCGACAGCACGGGATTGATAACAAATGTTATAGAGGCGCGTACCGCACGCTATGAAAATGGCGGATGGCGGTTGTTTGACGCCAGGACACTGGGCGCTCTGTCGCTGGCAGTTGAAGACAATGATGAAGTTATCTGGACGAACACGCTCGATCCGGAACTCCTGTTTGCATTGACGCTTGAGCCAGATCAAACAAGTTTGAATGAGCTCATGGCCAAGATACGCCAGCTCGGCGAAGACCGCGCCGATACGCGGGGGCCCATGACGTCATTGTTGAGCAGGTTCTCGAAGCCCATGGCGACGCTGGTGATGCCGCTCCTGGGCGCGATCGCCGGTTTTGGCGTTCATCGTCAGGGGGTGCTTCTGGCGCGCGCTGTTGCCGGGGCAGCGCTTGGGTTTACCTACTTTGTCGCTGAAAATCTCGCTCTTGCGTTAGGCGCTTTGGGCGTTGTTCCAGCGATTATCGGCGCTTTCTTCCCTCTGGCGCTTTTTATGGTGGTTGGATTTTCCATTATTTTGGCGATGGAAAACTAGACGAATATTTCAACCTCAACGTAATCCCTTGCGCGTATGCTCGTTATGGTTGTATAAATAACAACTTTTAGTTGTAATACTCTAAAGTGCTAGCACCGATCACAGAGCGAGCCCCAGCATGAGCGGATTAATATTGAAGCTTCGCCCTCATGAAGAATTGATGATCAATGGCGTTCTCGTAGAGAACGGCGAACGAAACACCAGACTCCGGGTCAAATCGGAGGGCGCCCACATTCTTCGCTTGAGGGATGCATTACGGCCGGAAGAGGCGACGACGCCCTTAAAGCGCGCCTATTATATCGCTCAATTGGCTGTATCAGGACAGATATCCACTTCAGAAGCAGCGGAGATTCTGACGGAAGCATTGCAGGAAAACCCTGACCTTCACGTTATTCCACGCTTGGTAGAAAGCATCGCCAGCCATGATTTTTATCAGATCATGCGCCAACTACGTGCAGGAGCGTTGGCTGACCGCGAGAAGCCGAAACAGGAATTCAGGGCCAGAGTCGGAATGCGCTGACCCTCACAGGAAGGTTTTGCTGACTATTTCGCGAAGGGCTTGTTGTACTAAACGCCCGGATGGCTCAAATAGCGTCCAATGTCTGAATTATCCGAAATTATTACACTGGGATGCCGCCTCAATTTGGCGGAAAGCGAAGTCATGCGCCGTCTCAGTCGCGAATATGGCTGTAGCGATGCAGTGGTGGTCAATACGTGCGCTGTGACGAATGAGGCCGTCCGCACTGCCCGCAAACGTATCAGGCGTGCAAAGCGCGAGCGGCCCGGCGCGCGGATAATCGTAACTGGCTGCGCGGCTCAAACCGAGCCCGAGACATTTGCAAAAATGCCTGAAGTTGCGGCCGTCATCGGCAATCAGGAAAAACTCGACCCCGCCCAGTGGCGAATGTTGGCCGCTGAAGACGGCGAATTGCTTCAGGTCAATGACATTATGTCGGCGCGAGAGACGGCCGGTCATCTGATCGACGGCTATGGAGACCGTGCCCGCGCTTTTGTGCAGATACAAAACGGCTGCGATCACCGCTGTACGTTTTGCATCATCCCTTTCGGCCGTGGGAACTCTCGTTCAGCTCCGGTTGAGGAGGTCATCGAACAAACCCGCCGTCTTGTTGACGCCGGCCACAAGGAGGTCGTGCTCACAGGTGTCGATATCACGTCATACGGAGCTGACCTTGAGGATGCGCCTTCGCTGGGGCGGTTGGTCAGCCAATTGCTTGACGCGGCGCCGGACCTCCACAGGCTTCGCTTGTCATCAATTGACGGCGCCGAGATTGACGAAGAGCTTCTCGACAGAATTACCGGTGATGAGCGGGTCGCACCGCATTTGCATTTGTCGCTGCAATCCGGCGACAATCTGATCCTGAAGCGCATGAAGCGCCGGCATACGCGAGAACAGGCGATAACGCTTTGTGAAGCTGTTCGCGCCCGTCGGCCTGAAGTGGCGTTTGGAGCGGATATCATCGCCGGATTTCCCACAGAAACAGACGCTATGTTCGAGCGCAGCCTTAACATCGTTGAGGAGGCCGGACTGCACTATTTGCACGTTTTTCCCTACTCTCCTCGGAAAGGGACCCCGGCGGCGAGAATGCCGCAAGTGCCGCGAGACGCTGTCAAGGAACGGGCGCGGAGGTTAAGGCAGGCGGGGACTAAAAGCCTACGCCGGTTTCTCGATCATCAAATCGGTAAAACCTTCACCGCCATTCAGGAAAGCGGCGGCCGGGCAAGGCTCGGCAATTACGCGCCAGTCATTTTTGCCGGTGAAGACACGCCTGTTGGCGAAACGGTGACGGTCAAAGTCACCGACCGTAGCGGCGACGCATTAATTGGAGAAAAGGTTTGAAACGACATCAAGGAAAAAGCCGCCTTTTGGAAGGGCGGCTCTTTTTCGCAACGAATGGGCGTTATTTGCCCGGTTTGCCCGCGGGCTTCGTCGCCGGTTTGCCGGCGGGTTTTTTGTCAGCGGGTTTAGCTTGAGGTTTGGTGTTAGCCATCTGGCTCTCCATAAGCGAGCTGGAGAATTCCAGCCGCCTGCTAATAATTACACCGTATAGAAACTTTTCAAGTGGGTGCGTGAGGCGTGGCGAATAAATTTTTGTCAGGATTGTTTGGCAAGGGCAAGGACGTTGGCGGCGGGGTTGCTTCTGAAGCTGAAGGCTCAGATGCGTCCTCCGAAGCAGCATCGCCAAACAAAATCGAGGATGCAGCGCCGGCCCCCGAGAAGAAATCAGGCGGATGGCTGTCTCGGTTAAGGGCGGGGCTGTCAAAATCGTCAGGCAAGCTCGGGGAAGGCGTTTCGTCGATTTTTACCAAGCGCAAGCTTGATGATGAAACCCTTGAGGATCTGCATGACCTCCTCGTTACCGCCGATTTGGGCGTCGCGGCGGCGCGCCGGATCACGGAAGCGTTGGCAAAGGACAAGTTCGACAAAGACATCAGTGATGATGAGGTTCGTGCTGCGCTTGCGAATGAAGTGGCGGCGACGCTCCAGCTGCTGGAGAAGGCGCTTGAGGTTGACCGGTCAAAAAAACCGCACGTTCTCCTCATGGTCGGTGTGAACGGCGCCGGGAAGACGACGACCATTGGCAAACTCGCCAAAAAATTCAGCGATGACGGACTGAAAGTAGTGCTTGCGGCAGGGGATACTTTCCGCGCCGCCGCCATCGAGC
>DGNI01000108.1 GCA_002388885.1 Parvularculaceae bacterium UBA4496
CCGGGTACGAGCGCTACACATTCGGCGTCCTCGAACTCACCAGCGGCCTGCATATCGTCGTCGTGCTGGTCGGCCTCTACGCGATGCCGCGCGTCCTCGGCATGGCCGAGGACCGTCTGCGCGAGGGGGTGAGCGCGGCCGTCCTGAAGTTCTCCGGCGCCAAGCTCGGCTACAGCGCCGTCCGGCGGGTCTGGAAGCCGTGGACGCGCGCTTCGATCGTCGGGATCCTCGTCGGCATCCTGCCGGGCGCCGGCGGCAACATCGCGGCCTTCGTCGCCTACAACGAGACCAAGCGCACCTCGAAGGACCCGGACTCGTTCGGCAAGGGCAATCCCGAAGGCGTCGCGGCGGCGGAATGCGCCAACAATGCGGACAATGCGGCCGCGATGATCCCGGCGCTGACGCTGGGCGTGCCGGGCAACTCGATCGCGGCGCTGATCCTGGGCGGTCTGCTCGTCCACGGCCTGCAGCCGGGGCCGGCGCTCTTCCGCGAGAACGCCGACATCGTCTACGGCTTCATGATCCAGATGTTCCTGACGTCGGTGATGGTCTTCGTCTTCGGCGGGCTTGTCGCCTCGCGCATCTTCGCCCAGGCGCTCCGCCTGCCGCAGGTGATGCTGGCGCCGCTGATCGTCGGCCTGATGATCGTCGGCGTCTATTCGGTCAACAACAGCATGTTCGACCTCTACGTCATGATCATCTTCGGGCTGATCGGCTACGCGATGGAAAAACTGGAGTTTCCGCTGGCGCCGGCCGTGCTCGGCCTGATTCTCGGCAACATGGCGGAGATCAACCTGCGCCTGGCGCTCCTGATTTCGCGGGGCGACACGACGGTCCTGTTCACCCGCCCGATCTCGCAGGCGATCATCGTGCTGACGGCGCTCGTGTTGCTGTATCCGGTCTACACCGCCTGGAAGGAGCGTCGGAAAGCGCGCGCCGCCTGAAGCGAGCCTGGGCTCATGCCGTCGCCCGGATCAGAACTCGACTTCGAGCTCGACGATCTCGTCCGCCTCGGCGAGCGCGCCTTCGATCCATTCCTGCATCAGCGGCCATGCGAAGATGGCGTCGGAATAGGCCTGAAGCTCGGCCGGAAGCTCGACGCTGTACGTCCGGAACCGCGTGCAGACCGGGGCGTACATCGCATCCGCCATCGTCAGCGTCTTGCCGAAGAGATAGGGACCGCCATAGGCCTCCAGGCATTCGCTCCAGATCGTCCGGATGCGCTCGACGTCGGGCTTGGCGCCGGAGAAGATTTTGAACCGCTCGTGACGCGCCTTCAGGTTCATCGGCAGCGCGGACCGCAGATTGTGAAATCCCGAGTGCATCTCGCCCGAAACCGCGCGGCAATGGGCTCGCGGCGCCGGCGGCGTCGGCAGCAAACCGGATTCCGGGTGCAGTTCCGCCAGATACTCCGCGATCGCCAGCGTATCCCAGACCTTGACGTCGCCGTGGGTCAGCCGCGGCACGAGCACGGACGGGGAGAGCAGCAGCAGCTCCTGCCGCGTCTCGACATGGTCGAAGTCGACCATCTCTTCATCGAAGTCCAAGCCGGCCATCTTGCACAGCAGCCAGCCGCGCAACGACCAGGACGAGTAGTTCTTCGACGAGATGGTCAGTGTCGGGCGCGCCATCGGAAGATTATCCCCTCGCGTTGCGGTGCGAAATGATCCTCTCGCACTGCACAAAGAAATGCACTAAAATTTTTCCCGTCTGGCCAGACTCCGTAGCGAAAGATCGCCGCACCCATGCTCTATCAGACGTACCAGTTCCATGACGACTTGGTTGCGCCGCAGCGCGAGGCGGCCCGCTATGCCCTCGCGATGCTGACGGCGCAGCCGTGGAGCTTCGCGACGAAGGCGGCGCAGCATGCGGCCGCGCTCTGCGAGATGATCACGCGGTTCGAGTTGTCCCACGTCCGCCCGGACTTCGGCATCAAGAAGGTCCAGGTGGGCGACCGGAAGGTCCCTGTGCGCGAGGAAATCGCGCTCGACCTGCCGTTCGGCAACCTGCTGCATTTCGTCCGCGAACCGGCGGCATTGCCGAAGAGCCAGGAAAATCCGCCGAAGGCGCTGCTCGTCGCGCCGATGTCCGGTCACTACGCGACGCTGTTGCGCGGCACGGTGCGCGCCATGCTGCGCGACCACGACGTCTACATCACCGACTGGACCGACGCCCGCGAAGTGCCTTTGATCGCCGGCAAGTTCGCGCTCGACGACTACATCGAATATCTGATCACCTTCATTCGCGCCATCGGGCCGGACGTCCATGTCGTCGCTGTCTGCCAGCCGGGGCCGGCGGCGCTCGCGGCCGCGGCGATCATGGCCGAGGACGGCGATCCGTTGATCCCGGCGTCGCTGACCCTGATGGGCAGCCCCATCGACACGCGCAAGAGCCCGACCACGCCAAACGAACTGGCGACGTCCCAGCCGCTCGACTGGTTCGAGAGCAACGTGATCTACAACGTGCCGTTCGGATATCCGGGCTACATGCGCCGGGTCTATCCGGGCTTCATGCAGCTGACCGGATTCATGACCATGAACCTGGAGCGGCACTTCGAAGCGCACGTGAAGCTCTATGACAACCTGGTCAAGGGCGATGGCGACAGCGTCGACCAGCATCGGAAGTTCTATGACGAGTACCTCTCCGTCATGGACATGACCGCAGAGTTCTACCTCGACACGATCAAGCGCGTGTTCCAGGATCACGACCTGCCGGACGGCAACTTCAGCTGGCGCGGCCGCAAGGTCGATCCGGCCGCGATCACCAAGACCGCGCTGATGACCGTCGAAGGCGAGAACGATGACATTTCCGGCATCGGCCAGACCCAGGCTGCGCATGATCTGTGCCCTAACATTCCCGACGACATGCAGCTCGACTATATCCAGCCCAATGTCGGCCACTACGGCGTTTTCAATGGCTCGCGCTGGCGCAATGAAATCCAGCCCAAGGTCGCGAAGTTCATGGCGATGGCGGGCAGGGAGGCGGCGAAGCGCGCACCCATGAAAGCCGCGGCGGAGTAGGTCTGGCTTGAATGGAAGGCGTTGTTGTGATTAGTAATACTTCAGTCCTTTATTAGTAGCCGCAGCTACAACCGCGGCATGAATGGCAGCCGCAATTATGATCAGCCGCTCTGTAAGCCCGTTAAATGCTGGTATCGGGACAATTTTTATTTTCGCATTGTTAACGGCGGCGTGCGCACAGCCGGCGGATTCCGGCGACGTGTTTGCGCCAGTGCTCGAGCTGCATGAGGCGCAGGAAAATGTCGGCCTTGCGCTTGTCCTGATGAAGGCTGGCGAAGTCGAGGTCGAACGATATCTTGGTCACGCTTTAGTAGAGCATGATGTGCCGGTCAGTGCGCAAACACGATTTCAGGTGATGAGCGTGACTAAGGCTGTTATCGGCGCCGCGCTTATCAAAACGTATTCCGCCGGTCTCGTTGACCTTGACGCAGCTATCCAAACATATCTTCCCGATTATCCATCTCCTGAAAACGGCGAAATCACCTTGCGCCGCCTTGCGGGCCACACTGCCGGTCTGACGCATTTGAACCATCCAGGACGCAAAGCCGTTTATGTCGAGCACTTCGGGAGCGCTCAGGACTCGCTCACAGTCTTCAAGGACTTGCCGCTGGTTCATGAACCGGGAACGGCCTACAGTTATTCAAGCGCCGGATACACGTTGATCGCGGCCGTGCTGGAAGCGGTACATGAAAAACCGATCCAGGAAGTGCTGGATGAGTTGATATTCGAGCCGCTCGATTTGCAAACAATGGCGCCCGGAAATGTGTTGGCGCCCACGCCAAATGAAGCGCGAGTGTATTCCTATATCGATGTCTGGACGTATGAACCCGTTGAGGAATTACAGGAAGTTCCCACTTGGGATTTCAGTTACAACTATGGCGGCGGGAACTTGGTCACGACTGCAAACGATCTTGCCCGTTTTGCGGCGGCGTTTACTGAGCCCGGGTTCTTCAGCGTTGAAGAACTGAACATGATTTATACGAAGATAGATCCTGAAAAATCGCGCTGGGGTTTTGGCTGGTTCGTCAATGAGACAGAGTCTGGCGATAAATATCTCAGCATATCGGGCGCAACACCGGGCGTACAGGCAGGTGTCGCAGCATATCCGGAGACGGACATTGTTATTGTCGCGATTGCAAACTCTTGGGGCAAGAATTCGGCTGGCGGCAATTTGGTGATTGATGCTCCCCAGGCTGCGGTTGCCGCTTGGGGGCGACAAACAGAATAGACGCCTTTCGTTTATTTCGCTTTCGATTGAAACGAAATCGGCAGGCCGCCGGCGCCTTCAAGATAATAGATGCGCTCGCCATGGGCGTCGTCAGGCCCCTTGACGTCGAGGCCGTTTTTCTTCGCGCGCTCCGCAAAAGCATCGGCGTCATCGACAACAATCTGCAGCATGGTCATTTCCGGCATGTTTTCACCGGCGGGCCAGAGTTCGATCCAGCTCCCCAATCCCTGCTTCGCCTGTTCGTCAACGGGAAATACCGCGCCGTTGAAGCCGTCGCTTTCGCCCATATCCGTGGGCGTCAGCCCCAAACCTTTTTCCCCAAGCAAGTCTGCAATCGCTTTGGCGTCATCGGTTTTGGTGACCTTGCAGAACCTGATGCCTAGAACTTTCATGGGGCTTCTCCTATTGATGAGCTGGTTTTGAAAGAGGACGCTACGACAAATGGCAGCAAAAACCAAAGATTCAAAACGCCTCTATCTTGTTGACGGGTCGGCATACATTTTTCGCGCCTATCACGCGCTGCCGCCCTTGACGCGCAAGTCCGATGGCGCGCCGATCGGCGCCGTCTCCGGTTTTTGCAACATGCTCTACAAGCTTCTGACCGATATGCAGGACGAGCATGATCCAACGCATTTCGCGGTCATTTTCGATTATTCAGCAAAGACATTCCGGAACGAGATTTATCCCGAGTACAAAGCGCACCGCCCGGAGCCGCCGGAAGATTTGCGTCCGCAGTTCTCCATGGTTCGCGATGCGACGCGCGCCTTCAACGTGCCGTGTATCGAACTTGAAGGCTACGAAGCAGACGACCTGATCGCCACCTATGCACGCCAGGTCGAGGCCGAAGGCGGCGAAGCGGTGATCATTTCATCGGACAAGGACCTGATGCAGCTCGTCACTGACAAGGTGACCATGTTCGACACCATGAAAAACAAAAAAGTCGGGCGCGAAGAGGTGATCGAAAAATTCGGGCTCGGCCCCGAGCATGTTATCGATATTCAGGCGCTGGCGGGCGATTCCACCGACAACGTGCCGGGCGTGCCGGGCATCGGCATCAAGACGGCGGCGCAACTGATCGAGGAATATGGCGATCTCGACACGCTTTTGGCGCGCGCCGAAGAGATCAAACAGAACAAGCGCCGGGAAAATCTCATCGAGTTCGCCGATCAGGCGCGCATCTCAAAAGAACTCGTCACGCTTAAGTTAGATACGCCTGTAAAAGATAAGATCGAAGACTTCGCCGTTCGGCCGATCGATAAAGACATGCTGATTACGTTCTTGAAGGACATGGAATTTTCGACCCTGACGCGCCGGGTCGAGGCTGACCTCGGCGGCGGCGTAACAGGCGCCGCGGCGGTAACGTCGGAAGCAAAAGAAGCGGTTTACAAAACCGTATTCGACGAAAAAACATTGCAGGCCTGGGTCGATGAGGCGCGTGAGCGCGGCATCGTTGCTGTTGATACGGAAACCGACAGTCTGAACGCCATGCGCGCCAATCTGGTCGGCGTTTCCATGGCGACGCGCGCCGGCCGCGCCTGCTACGTTCCGCTAGGCCATGGCGGCGATGGCCTCGCGCTCGATGATGAAGACGCGGGCAAACAGATCAAGCTCGAAAAAGCGCTGAAGATTTTGAAACCGCTCCTCGAAGACGAAAGCGTTCTCAAGATCGGCCAGAATCTGAAATATGACGCGCTTGTCCTGTCGCGTTACGACATCAAAATTATGCCGTTCGACGACACCATGCTCATGTCCTATGCGCTCGATTGCGGCAAGGGCAATCACAATATGGACGAGCTTGCCGAGCGGCATCTCGGCTACACGACCATCAAGTTTTCTGATATCGCGGGAACCGGCAAAAAAGCGAAAACTTTCGACCAGATCGCCATCAAGGATGCGGCTAAATACGCCGCCGAAGACGCCGACATCACGCTGAGACTGTACGAAATTCTGAAACCGCGTCTTGCCGCGGAAGGCAAAGCGACCGTCTACGAAACGTTGGAACGGGCGCTCGCGCCGATCATTGTTTCGATGGAACGCGAGGGCGTCAAAGTCGATAAGGCGGTTCTCGCCAGGCTTTCGTCTGACTTCGCGCAGCGCATGGCGTCGGCGGAGGCGGAGGCGCACAAAATCGCTGGCGAAGAATTTAATCTTGGTTCGCCAAAGCAGATTTCGGAGCTGTTGTTTGGCAAGCTCGGCCTGCCGGGCGGCAAGAAGACGGCAAAGGGCGCGTGGTCGACGGGCGCCGACGTGCTCGAACAGCTTGCCGCAGAAGGCCACGACCTGCCGCAGGTCATTCTTGAATGGCGCGGCTTGTCGAAACTCAAAAGCACCTACACGGACTCCCTGCCGGAAGAGATCAATCCTGAAACGGGCCGCGTGCATACATCCTATCACATGGCGGCGACGACCACGGGCCGACTGTCATCGAACGACCCGAACCTGCAAAACATTCCGGTACGCACGGAAGACGGGCGAAAGATCAGAACCGCGTTCATCCATGAAAAAGGAAACATTCTTGTTTCCGCGGACTACAGCCAGATTGAACTCCGGCTCGTGGCGCATATCGCGGACCTTAAATCCATGAAGCAGGCGTTCGCCGACGGACTCGACATTCACGCCTTGACGGCTTCGGAAATGTTCGACACGCCCATCAAGGATATGGACCCGATGGTGCGCCGGCGCGCCAAGGCAATCAATTTCGGCATCATCTATGGGATTTCCGCATTCGGTCTCGCCAATCAGCTCGGCATCTCGCGCACCGAAGCCAAGGAATATATCGACGCCTATTTCAAAAAGTTTCCCGGGATCCGCCAGTACATGGACGACACCATCGCCTCGGCGAAGGCGCAAGGGTTCGTGGAAACGATCTTTGGGCGGCGCACCTATGTGGGAGGGATCAACGACAAGAACCCGGCCATGCGCGGTTATTCCGAACGCCAGGCGATCAACGCACCAATCCAGGGCGCGGCGGCGGACGTCATTCGCCGCGCCATGATCCGCATGCCGGCGGCGCTCAAGAAAGCGAAGCTAAGCGCGAAAATGCTCATGCAGGTGCATGACGAACTGATTTTCGAATGCCCCACGGCGGAAGCCGAAAAAACCTGCGACGTTGTTTCCGACATCATGATCGGCGCGCCGGCGCCGGCGGTGAACCTTTCGGTGCCGCTGGTCGTCGACGCGCGCTCAGGCGCCAACTGGGAAGAAGCGCATTAGAACGCCAGCGTAAATGCGCCGCCGCTAATTTGTAGAATGAAGCGACGGCGCATTCCGCTTTCGATTGGGGGAGGTAATCTCCAGCGGAAAAAGTTTTTCATTTTACGGTTGTTACCGAAGACAATTTTCTAGCGTTATCACTTTTTCGGGCGCAAATCTGTCACCTAAATGGGGGAACTGGCCCTAGAGTTGAATCAACTGGTGAGTAACGCACTCAAGTGCGGCCTCAACGCGATTGTCCACGTTTAGTTTTGTGAATATTCTGCGCACCATCGTATCCACAGTATTGGATGATACGCCAAGCTCTGCCGCTATGACGCGATTTGATTTTCCAGACGCCATCCGGGAAGCGATTTCTACTTCGCGCGGCGAGAGGCGGACATCAAACTCGCGCCGAGTTAATGCAATGGCCCGGCGATAAATATATTGGCACACGAATTCGATCTCAGCCAACGCTTCTGGCGACAATGCGGGGTGTGAGGGGCGCAATATAAATGTGAACAGGCCGATATTGCCGTCTGCCGCAATCGCTGGAGAAAATACAAGGCGCTTGAATGCTGCCGGAAACAAGCCATCAATCTTGCGATCCGCCAAGAGTTCCGCTTCCACCAATGCGTCCCAGGCAAACGCGATGGGATTCGAAACGGCCAAGTCGCCAGCCATCGTTTCTGCAAGCAGTTTTGCGTGTGCGAATGGGTCGAGTTCCTCTGGCGCTTGCGATGATAATTCGAGCCGTTCAGGCGGCCGTATTCGTCTATAGCGACGCACAACAACGTGACATGCTATTGGATGAAAGGGTTGGTCCTTCGACCACGCCTCCAATACTTCCCATAATTCTGGTAGGCTGTCGCATCTTTGAACGCAAAATGCGAACGCTGCGGCAGGCATGAAGCGAGACTCCAAAAGAGCAATATGCGCACGCACCGGCCTGGATGCGTGAACGCAGGGCCTAACGCCAAACTTCTATCAAGACCTTCTCGCGATATTTGCAGAGCCGAGGTTTTCTCTACCTGCCTGTTTGACGACCAAACAATGCTGCTAGAGAGTGTCGCGACTCTTGTCTGTCACCCAAGTGGATGACGTGGCCAGGCTACAGACGGGGCGCCCGGAAACGCCAATAGCGCGATCAGACTGGCTTTGGGCGTCGTAACGCAAACCGCCGTAACGCAAACCAAGGTCAAATATGCTAGAGGGGGCGGAACGAAGATCAGAATGCGTATGTAGATATTCGTTCAAACACGCCTGTAGCTGAAATGGGCGTTGCCGATCCTTTATACAAGGTGCGGCGTTTGAATAAAAAAAGGTCATTAGCAAGCCACTGCCGGTTTAAAGCCGCCCTGCAGTCCAGACCGCATCGAGATATGGCCGCACAGCAGATGCTGCCGTGAAGGGCTCTCGCCCAGTCTTCTAGTATCCAGTGTTCTGGCTGGTGCGGAATAACCCGCCCTGCCGCGAGCGGCAGGGCGGGCTGGCTTCGACTGAACATAGGGGGAGAGAGAATGACCAGCCGAAACAAACTGGGCTGCTGCATCTAGGAAGTAAAAACACGCATGTCTGTCACGCGTATGCGCGACAATTTGCAAATTCAGGCTGACAGTTTGTCGCGGAATGTAAACATGATCGACGCTTCGATCCGGTTCGTGACGCCGAGTTTCGAAAAAGATCGCCGGATGAGCGTATCCACGGTATGCGCCGACAGTTTCAGGACTTCCGCGATTTCCCTGTTGGTCCGTCCACGGGCGACAAGTCGCATGACGTCTGTTTCCCTTCTTGAAAGTTGCGCATCAATTTCGCCGTCAATGAGCTCTTCGCTGCGCAGATGCATGGCATGACACGCGATTTGAAGCTTGCGCAATTCGGCTTTGGAAAACGAAAATGTCGCGCCGCGTTTCGATAACGTAAAAACCGCCAGCTCGCCGGGGCGATGCATTACCGGCACGGCAATGCCGTCGATGAACCCTTCCGCGTGGAGTCTTTTGAAAACGTGGCGCTGGTCGTCGCTGATATTGTCGTTTTTTTCGGCGATGAACCAGTGAAACGGTTCAAGTTTTTCCAATAGTGCGGAAACGACCGGATCAAAGTCGAATGACCGCCCACGGCCGAACAATGCATCGGCGACGTCAACGTCCTTTTCGAGCCGCGCGCCCTCCTTCGCCGATACCGAACGGTATGACCGGCGCACGATATAATAAGAAATCGATTCAAATCCCTGCGCCGAAAAGAGTTCCCGGAACAGTTTTACTAGGGCCTTGAAGTCATGAACTTCTGCGGAGCGCTGGATAAATGAATCGACCGAAAATTTTTCGGTCACGTACTTACCCTTCCCGAGTTTCGTACACGCCAGTGGAGAATACGCCCGGCGCTAGCGGGCGGCAATGAGCTATTTTGCTATACTGTAAAAAGTGATGTGTTCAGCCAGCCTGGCAGCCGTTTCCTTTGTCTTTCAGCTGGAAAAAAGCAAGGCGCGGGTCGTGGTCAAAGCGGGCTGAGGGCGCCCAGAACGGTTCGGGCTCGATCTCCAGCGCAAGCGCCCCGCTGATCATATTCCGGGCGAGGGAATTGTGAATGTATACGCAGCGGCCCGCATCGGCAAAAGCACGCACGGCTTGCGCCGCTGATTCAATTGTCGAGGCTTGCGTTACCATAATATGCGCGCCGCGCCGCTCCGCAGGGATAAAAATCAACGGGCTGGCGGTGATGACGAGCGAGCCCGCTTTTAAGGGCGCGGAAATATCTTCTGCAAGCGCCATTTGTTCGGCGCGGGTGCGCTCATTCCCGGCTTCTTCGTATAGGTTTACGGCGACGCCATAAGCCAGCGCGAAAAGGGCGACACTGGAGGCGATCACGCGGGGCTGTTCGTCAAACGGCCGCGTCAGCGTAAAACACGCCGCGGTAAAAACAGCGGCGGCGATCAGCCATTGCGGATACAGCGCCGCCGGCGCGAAGAAGCGCTCTGACAATTGCCCGATTTCCTGCAGACTGAGGTAAAGGGCGCCGGTGACAAAGAGCGCGATCAAAACGCTTTGCCGATTGGGGCCTGCCTTTGTTGTCAGCGACCGCAGACCCCATGCGCTCAGGATCGAAATAAACGGCGCCGCTGGCAGAAAATAACGCATGCTATAGCTGCCGCCGCCATGCCAGTGACTGAGAGCGTAAAATGCAATCGGCGCGGCAATCACCAGCATGCATAATGATACGGCCTGAACATGCCTTCCGCGCAAGAGGGCAAATACCGGAAGGATGATTAGCGGCGCCCAGGGCAGGCTCTGGATCAGCGCTTTCTTCGGGTAGCCCCAGAACAAGAGATGGCCGAATTCGTTTCGCTCAACGCCTGTCTGAATATAGGCGTCGTGCGCCTGCAGGTTAAAGACGAGTACATAAACACCGGTGATAACGCGCCAGCAAAGTTCGCGAACCGGCGAGATCGCCATTAATGCCCCAAGCAATATCACTACCGTCAACATGACAGCGCGACCGTTCCATTTCCATGTCCATATGGCCAGCGCGCGTAGATTGAATAGCCAGGCGCCGGCGATTGCGGCAAATGCCAAGGCGATCACCGGCGCGTATTTGCCAAGGCTGTCATTGCCGTCTGACGGGCCATAGGAAAACGGCGTGAACGTTCCGAATTTCAAATCATTCAGCCATGCAGAAAGCAACAGCCCGGGCGCAAGTCCCAGCAAAAGCACCAGCGGTGCAAGGCGATCCCGTGGACTTGCAAACAGTCGCAGCCAGAAAAAGATGACAAGCGCTGCGAGAATAACGTCAATGCGAATGTTGACGCCCGCGCCGATCAGCAACCCTGCGCAAATCAAAAGGAGTTGTCGAGCGTTTACGGTTCCCGCATCGCGCGCGGCAATGGCGCAGTAAATCGCGCCAAGCATCAGCGCCAGTGACGCCTGATGCGGCCATATGCTGAATGCGTAGGTGGGGGCAAACGTCGCGAAAGTAAAAATAACCACCGCCCATTTCGCGATTTGCGCATCGAACAAGCGCCGTGCGATCGCAAATGTAAGGCAGATTGACGCCGCAAACCCGAGCGCATTCATAAGCATCAGGCCGTTGACGCCGAAGAGTTTGTAGAACGGCGCCGCGGCGAGCGCGTAACCGCCCGGATATTGCGGATAGACTTTTCCGTCATGGGCGGTGGTCAGGTATTTGGTCAGCGGCGGCGCGNNATTCTCTGCGATATGCAGTGCGCCATGATCGGCCATGGCTCGCGCCATGTCGTAATAAATTCCGCCGTCAATGATGAAAGGCGTTGCCGGCGCAATAAACGCGCACGCACACGCAACAACAAAGATCAAGGCGACGACAACCGGCGATTTCAACGGGCCCTCCCGCCTCGCATGAACGCAGGGAAAAGCCTTAGCTTTCGCCGGTTAACAACTTGTTGTTAACCAACACGGGAGGTTCTCCGGCCTCAAAGCGTTAACAGTCTCTAAAGCATAAGCCGCGTATCACCTTATGTATGGCGGAGCCTTTGTTCCGCACAGAGATTTCAGCAGCCTGCGTGCGATATGGCTTTATCAAAACGACTGCTCATTTCCTTGCGCGACCGTCTCGGCCCCCGCGCACGGCGCTATGCGGAACTGCTGAGGGTCGTCGCGCCGTTTATCGCTTCGGGCGGCGCCCGTTTTGAGCGGGAATGCAATATCTGCGGCTATGAAGGCGCGTTTTATCCGGCGGGTTTTCCCTCCGGTCAGGCAATCCGTCTCGACGCGGGATGCCCTTCATGCGGATCGCTCGAACGCCAGCGGTTTTTAAAACTGTGGGTCGATGCAAACGCTGCTGCGATTAGCGGCCGGTCCGTACTGCATTTCGCGCCCGAGAATTGCGTCCGCAAGTTTATCGAACCGCTCGCGAGCAAATATGTGAGCGCGGATATCGGCGATCACCGGACCATCGATCTACATCTCAATATCGAAAATATTGACCTGCCGGACAGCTCGTTCGACGTCGCCATCTGCTCGCACATTCTTGAGCATGTGGACGATGCAAAAGCGCTGTCGGAGCTTCGCCGCATCCTGAAACCGGGCGGCTTGCTGTTGGTGATGGTGCCGATTGTCGACGCCTGGACCGAAACCTATGAGAATCCGTCCGTCAATTCGAACAAAGGGCGCTGCCTTGAATTCGGGCAAGGCGATCACGTCCGTTATTACGGAAACGATATCGGCGCGCGCATGGCGAAGGCGGGCTTTGACGTTTCGTTCAGCGTTTCGGGCGGACCCGACGTTTCGCGGTTTGCGCTGACGCGGGGTGAGCGCGTTTTCATCTGCAAAAGGGCGGCGGCGAGCGAGTGTGAGAAAGCCGCGTGAGTAACATGACGGCGCATCAGGCGGACATAGCGGCTCCTTTCGCGAGCATGCTCACACGTATGCGTCAATACAAGGATCGGCTAAGGCCCATCGCGCTGGTGCTGGCGCTGCTCCTGTTTTGTGCAGGGTTGTTCCTGTCGCTGCGCGCAACGCCGGATCTTCTCACGCGCATCAATCTCGCGCCGCTGGTGCTGGTGTTTCTTGTCACCATTCCGGTCACGATAATGGCGAGCGCTATCGATTTTATTTTTCTCGCGCGGCTTTCCGGCGTTCGGGTGGGATTGCTGCCCGCTATCGAGGTGACGCTTTACACGCGCGCCGCCAATATGCTTCCCATACCGGGTAGCATAGCCGTGCGTATGGCGGTTTTGAAAACCCACGGCGCAACGTTCAAAAAAAGCGGCGCCTTGATGTTCCTGTTGACCGCCATATGGGGCGCTCTTGGGTTTTGTTATTCCGCGGCATGGCTCGCCGGGCAAGCACCATCATATTTGACAATATTGTTCGCCCTGATTGGCGGGCTTGTTCTTTGCGGCTGCGCCGCCGCGGTGATCGCCATGCGGCTCGATCGTTCGCTGGTTGCCGGGTCGGCGGCAATGCGCGGCGTCATGATCATCATCGAAGGGTTTTCGTTGATGCTTGCGGTCAAGGCCGTCGGCGTCGACGCGGCCTACCATCAAACAGCGATCCTCGTTGTGTGTTCTTTTCTGGCGAGCATCGTGCCTGCGGGTATCGGCGTTCGCGAAACGCTGATCGCCATCCTGTCGCCTATCGCCGGTATTGATCCCGCGACCGGCTTCCTCGCTGCAACGGTTTCCCGCGTGATGACCATGACGTTTCTTGCGATGGCTGCAGCGGGGGGAAGTGTTGTGTCGGCGCGGTTGGTTTCGCTTAGCTCGCCGCGCGAATAACCGAGCGCGGCCTTTCCGCAATACCGCGCATCGCGCGGGCGAGGTCGTCAGGCTGCGTATCGGGGCCGGCTTTTATCAAGTATGCGCTCGCCTGAGAAAACGCCATTTTCAAAATGGCGGCGGTGGCGTCTTGCACCGTTTCCGGGTCGGGCAGCAGACCAGGCGCCGTCGCTTCAGCCACTGCATAGCTCTCGCGATACGTTTTGATTTCATCCATGACGATTGGCGCCATGCGTGCTGCGGCCTGAATGTGGCCGATGTCATCGATTTCGACGCCCGGCGCGTCACGTCTTTCGAGAAAGATCAGGTCCGTAAGGCGCGCCTTGTCTGCTACGCCTTGCAGGCCGAAAAGCTCCTCGGCGGATATGCGGCGCCTCACCTTGTTTGCGCCCAGCATTTTACGTCGCACGCGCCAGTGAAGCTTGTCCAGTGCGTTACGCTCGTTCAAAAGGCGCTGTTCTAACGCTGTTTCATTTTGCGTGTTGTAAGCATAAATCTGCAGCCGCGCTGGCGCCCGGTATATGACGCCATTTTCGTCAATGGCGGCAAGGTCATCGCTGAGATAACGCCAGCCGCCTTCAAGGCAGAGTTTCAGCATGGCGGTCGTCTTGCCGACGCCGCCTTTTCCCAAAACGGCCAGCGTTCTTTCGCCGTTGGTGACGGCGCTTGCATGCATAAAGCTTTGATGCAGATTAATCTGCGCGATCTGCGCCGCCCAATTGAAAAGCTTGTAGAGAAAATTCTTGGCGCGCAATGCATCAAGCGACAGGTAGTTCATGTCGATGGTTTTGACGCCTAGGTCGACGCCCGGCAGCCAACGCGGAAACATCGGGCGAAACTCAATTTCAAATGTGAGGCAGTTATTCGTTTTCAAAAGCTGTACGCCGGCCGACCTTAACGGCGTCAGCGATACGGCGTTCTGGCTCCCTTTCAACCTCTCGACAAACCGGAAAGCGAGCCCCGCCGGCTGCTTCGATCTTGGTAACGCGGCGGCGATTTCGCCTGTGATATGCCGTGAAATCGGTCCGCCGCCGGCAAACAAAATAGGCAGACGGCCCAGAGTGACGGTGTTATCCTCGCTCGCTGTCATAAGGTTTTGTCCGCCTTGCCGTTCATCGCCAACCGGTTCACAAAATATGTGGTCGTGCATTCGCTAACGAAGCGTAAACGGCGGCCGTCTATGAGGGTAATCACCAGCACCGCAGGCGATAAATTGCAGTCATGAACAAAGTATCTTTCGCCATTGCGGCCAGCTCATTCAGCAAGCCCTCCGAAACATTCATCCGCGATCATGCGCAGTCCATCGCGCCCGGCGAAACCGTGCTGATCAGTCACGAGCCGCCGCCGGAAAGCTTAGCGGCTTATTCGGCGCTCTCGGGCATTGATCTTGGCGCCGCGCTTCCGGCGGGCGGCCGAATTGAAAAGACTGTCAACACCGCAAAACGTTTCTGGCGCCGTTACGCTCACCCGGTGTTGCCTGCAGGGCATCATGAAAAAACCGTCGCGTTCTTGAAGGAGACGAAACCGGCGGCGCTGATGACGGAGTACGGGCTCATCGGCGTCATGATGGCGAAACCGGCGCGTCAAGCGGGCGTCCCGCTCTATGTGCATTTTCATGGGTTTGACGCCGCCGTGGTTTCCAAACTTCCGTACTGGCGCACGCGGTATCGTAAACTGTTCAGGGATGCAGCGGGCGTCATCGGCCCGTCCGAATTCATTGTGAATAAACTCGCCGAACTGGGATGCCCGCGGGAAAAGCTTTACGTCTGCGCCTGCGGCATCAACCCGGATCTGTTCTCGGAGACGCAGCGTTTGCCGTTGCGGCTCGTCGCTGTCGGGCGGTTCGTGCCTAAAAAGGCGCCGCATGTGACGGTTGAAGCGTTTGCGAAAATCGCAGATGATTTTCCCGACGCCCGGCTCGACATGATCGGCGATGGTCCGCTGAAAGCGCGTTGTGAAAAACTGATCGTCAAACATGGTCTTGAAGAGCGCGTCATTCTTCATGGCGCAAAAAGCCACGCATTCGTGGCGGAAAAGATGCGCGAAGCGTCGGTGTACCTGCAGCATTCGGTGACGGCGTCTTATGGCGACGTCGAGGGTATGCCGGTTTCTATTCTCGAGGCGATGGCGTGCAGCCTGCCAGTGGTTTCGACGCGTCATAGCGGCATTCGCGAGGCCGTTGAGGAAGGAAAAACCGGTTTTCTCGTTGATGAGCATGATGTAAACGGCATGGCCGATGCCATTGCCGCAATGTTGTGCGATCCGGCGCGGGCGGAAGCGATGGGAAAAGCGGCGCGCTTGCGCGTGCTTGAGCGCTACACGCAGCAAAAGTCTCGTGAAAAGCTGCGGTCGATCATGGGGCTTTCCGGCTAAGGCGCCTGCTAAGCGGCTCTTTCCCGACGGACCTCTTCACGTTTCACATAGTCGACAACGAACCCGGTGACGTCGACGACCTCGTCCAGCATCTTGCGCTGCATTTCCTGCGCGTCGCGTTTCAGGCGCATCGGATCTTCACTCGCAAGTCTTTCAAGATAACGGAGCGCATCAACCTGACGCCCGCCGTTGAAATTTTTCACAAGCCCGTATCGCGCTTCCTGTTCGTCATTGACGCCGCGACCGGACTTCGAAACGAACACGGCGTGCGTGCCGAGGCAGGCCGCTTCCGACGCCATGGTTGAACTTTCGCCCACGACGATGCTCGCGCCGGCAAGTGCGTGGTGAATGTCTTCAACCGGAATGTTCAACCGGTAGGGTTCATATTCCGGCGGCAGCGGTTTTTCCGAAGAAATATAGACCGGCCCCATGCGGGAAAGATTCTCGATGGCTTTTCTTTTGCCGTCCAGATCAAAACCGCTTTCGCCGCCGTCGTGGATGGATTCCCACGCTACAAAACGTAGAACCGAATAGGGCTGCGCCGGATCAATGCCGTATCGCGCAAGCCGTGCGGGGTCGGGCTTAAACCGCTTCGGATGCAGATAGGCGAGTTCGTGATAGCCGTCATAGCGCAGGTGCTTTGCGCCATAGTCATGACGGAAACCTCTGGGCGAAATCCACGCATCCGCCAGCCGGGCGACGACGCGATTGATTTTATGCGTCGTTTCATTGTCGTAGAACACAACCGTGCGCGTGTTGGTTAGCTTTCCGGCGATGGCGATCGACGGTCCCATCAGGCCGAGCATGATTTCAGGCCTGAAATTGCGAATGATCCGCTGCGTTTCATGAATGCGCGTTACGAGTTCGCGAGCGAGCTGCGCGCGCCCCGGGCGCTGGCGCGAAATCACCTTGTGCTCGAGGCCATAGGCGTCGAGAAGCTGCGTGGTCACGTCTTTCTCGCGCGAGAGTATGCGCACCTCGTCGCCGCCGGCCATGAATTCGGCAATGGCGTTGCGGAAAAAATGCACATGCGCCGGGTGCAGTATATCAATGAGAATGCGCATGGGTGTTTCCGCGTTCCGGCTGCCTGATGGTTTACAAGGGTTAAACGCCGCCGATTGCCGGAGTGTTAACGCTGTCTTTGCCATAATCCGGTTAGATATCGCTGCAAAACCAGTGACGCCGACGGACGCATGACCAAGCTCATCATCCAGATCCCCTGTCTTAACGAATCGGAAACCATTGCCGGGACGATCGCCGATTTGCCCACAGCCATCGAGGGCGTCGATGAGATCGAGATTCTGGTCATCGATGACGGATCCGAAGACGACACGGTGGAGGCGGCGCGGGCCGCGGGCGCTCACCATGTCGTCTCCAACGGCGTCAATCGCGGTTTGGCGCAGAGTTTCCAGCGCGGCCTCGACGCATGTCTGCGCCGCGGCGCCGACATCATCGTCAATACGGACGGCGATAATCAATATAACGGCGCTGACGTGTCCGCGCTGGTAAAACCGATCCTCGAAGGCCGCGCCGATGTCGTTGTCGGCGACCGGCAGACGGAAACCATCGCACATTTCTCGCCGCTCAAGAAAAAACTCCAGCGCGCGGGCAGCGATCTCGTCAGCGTTCTTGCAAAAGCCGAGATCGCTGACGCCGTTTCGGGGTTTCGCGCCTTTTCGCGCGAGGCGGCCATGGGCCTCACCGTGCGGTCGAGCTTTTCCTACACGACGGAAACGCTGATCCAGGCGGGGCGCCGGCGCCTGCGCATCGCATCGGTCCCCATACGGACCAACAAAGTCGAGCGCCCGTCACGGCTGTTCCGGTCGATCCCGCAGTTCTTATTACGTACCGGCCGCACCATGCTGCGCGCCTACGCCATGTATGAGCCGCTGAAGGTTTTCGCAATCGCCGGTCTCGTGCTGATGGCGCTCGGCGCCGTGCCGGTGGCGCGTTTTCTGTTCCATTATTTTCTGGGCGACGGGGCGGGCATGATCCAGTCGCTGATTATCGGCGCCGTCCTGATGCTGGTCGGCGCGATCTCGGCGATGTTCGCGCTGCTCGCCGATCTTGTGGCCTACAACCGTCAGCTTCTGGAACTGACGCTCGAGCGGGTGCGCAAGATTGAATATATAATCGACGCCAAGGAAGAGCGGGCGAAGAAACGCTTTCCCATCGAGCAGATTCGTAAAGAGTTAAGCTCGCTCAAGGCGGCAAAGCGCCAATAACACAGCAAGTTTCGGGCGGCGGCGGTTTCGAATCCGTGCTAGGACTCTGCTAACAGTTCATCCTTCGTAACGAAATTATTCCTTCATCCTGAGGAAGCCGAAGGCTTGTCGCGAAGGACGAAGGAGTTGAACGGGGTTGGGGCCCCGTTTAACAAGATTTGTTGGTTTGGGTCCCATCCCAAACCAACTCTCCTCAGGATGAAGGTATGAGAAAGAATAGCGTGACTGACTACGCATACATCCTGTTCGATACGGCGCTCGGTCGCTGCGGGCTGGCATGGGGCGCGGCCGGCTTGCGCGCCGTCAGCTTCACCCACGGCGACGATGCGGCAACGGTCGCGCATCTCAAAAAGCGCGCGCCGGGCGCAGTAGAGACAGAAAACCCGCCGCCGGAGATCGCGCGGTTGATCGAAGATGTCATTGCATTGTTCGAAGGCGGCAAACGCGACCTTTCCTATGCGATGCTGGATGCGGAGGGCGTCGAACCGTTCGACCTGTCCGTCATTGAGCTGACGAAAGACATCGGGCCGGGCGAGTTGAAAACATATGGCGATCTTGCCCGCGCGCTCGGCGATGTGGGTCATGCGCGGCGCGTGGGTCAGGCGTTGGGGCGCAATCCGTTTCCCATTGTCGTGCCCTGTCACCGTGTGGTCGGCGCCGGCGGCGCCATGACGGGGTTCTCCGCCCCCGGCGGCGCTGTGTTGAAACGCAGGCTTTTGAAAATCGAAGGCGCGCTCGAGCCGGAGCTGTTTGATTGAATAGCTAATCTGCACTGGAACAACTCTCGGCCAAACTGTTTATAGATTTTACGTCTGATATATATGCACGTTTCAATTCATATCTTTCGTCAGTAGGCATCAAAACAAACACAAAATCCACATCACTACGAATTTGACCATGCGCAATATAAAAAGCGGGCACTATAGCTCTTGCTTCATCTCCGATGAATACTTTCTTGACGGTAATGTCTAACTCATACAACCCACGCCAAGTGATACACTCGCCGTCTGTCGTATAGATACACCGTTCTTCTTCAGATATTTTATCGCTATAGGTTATGGATGTGACCCGCCCTAAAAGGACAACGTCTTTACAGCCGTATTCGACAATCGAGGAGTTTGTATTACCGGTAGTCGCACATGCGGCAACAAAAAGAGGCAGGCACATTAAAATCAGTGATTTCATGAAAGCCTCTTTGCTTGAAATTTAGGGGCGAGGCTATCACAAAATATTAGCTTGAAAGAAGGTTGCTTCCAAAAATAGCCTTACCCCCACGGCCCTTTTCGAACACCCTCAAACGGCGACGGGCCGTCCGGGTCGAGGCGTACGCGGCCGCCGCCGCGCATGTCCATCAGCCGGTCGATACGGTTCTGCGTCGCCGGGTGCGTGGAGAAAAGATTGTCGCGGCCGCGCCCTGACAACGGGTTGATAATCATCAACTGACCCGTCTCCGGGTGACGCTCCGCCGTTTCGTTGGGAATTTGCGCCGCGCCTTTTGAAATTTTTGCAAGCGCCGAGGCAAGCCATTCGGGATGGCCGCAGATTTCAGCGCCCATACGGTCGGCTTCATATTCGCGGCCGCGGCTGATCGCCATCTGCACCAGCGCCGCCGCCATCGGCGCGAGAATCATGATTGCGATGGCGCCGATAATGCCGCCGGCGTTGTTGCGGTTGCCGCCAAAGAACAGCGCGAAGTTTGCGAGCATGGTGATCGCGCCGGCGATGGTCGCCGTGACCGTCATGGTCAGCGTGTCGCGATTTTTCACATGCGCAAGCTCGTGCGCCATGACGCCGGCGAGTTCTTTCTCATCGAGGATGCGCAAGAGACCCGTGGTCGCCGCGACGGCGGCATTCTCCGGATTGCGGCCCGTGGCGAAGGCGTTCGGCTGTGCGTTGTCGATGATGTAGATTTTCGGATCGGGAATCTGCGCATTGCCGGCGAGCTCCTGCACCATCTTCGCATAACGCCGGACGGCGCCGGAGGCGTGGGTTTCGTCGACTTCTTCCGCGCGGTACATTTTCAGCACCATCTTGTCGGAATTCCAGTAGGCCCATGCGTTCGTGCCCGCCGCGAACAAAAACGCGAGCCCCATGCCGCCCGGCCCGCCGATGAGGTAGCCGACCCCCATGAAAAGCGCCGTCAGGGCGGCGAGCAGCATGCCGGTGCGTAGCGTGTTCATCGTCTGGTCGATCCTTTAATCGTGAAAGATGTGGCCTTATATGTGACATCAACCGGAGCGCTTCAATATGACGGATGATCAGGAAAACCGGCTGGCAAAGCTTCCTGCCGCGGCGCGTCGCGCGCTCGCGGAGGCCGAGGAACGCCGCAAAGCGCAAAAAGCCGCCGATGGGCCGAAGGAAATCAATGGTCCGAAAGGCGAAGAGCCCACCCGCTATGGCGACTGGGAGCGTAACGGCCGCGCTGTCGATTTTTAATTATTGCCCGCAATTTACCGCGCAAACACTTCCAATGAACGAATAAGCCTTGCGGGCTCAACACTGCGCCCCTTACCCTTTCATTCAAACCGGCGCTCATAAGCCGGGTGTGATAAATGGATGAGAAAAGGAGGCTCTGCGTGAAAGCGCGGAGAGGGCGGGGGCCTATGATCGCTATCGAGACACAAGGGCTGCACAAGCGGTTTCGCGGCGTCAACGCTGTTGACGGGGTCGATCTTTCCGTGCCGGAAGGCGCGATATTCGGATTTTTAGGGCCCAACGGGGCCGGGAAAACAACGACGATCCGGTTATTGCTCGGGCTGCTGCGCCCAAATCGCGGGCGCATCGCGCTGTTCGGCGAGAGCTTGAAAAACCGCCGCACCAAGGCGCTAAAATCCGTAGGTGTCGCATTCGAAACGCCGGCCCATTACGAACATCTGACGGGCCGGGAAAACCTCGACATCACCCGGCGTTTGCTCAAGCTCGACAAGTCCGAAATCGATCGCGTGCTCGAAACGGTTGAACTGAAATATGTCGAGAATCGTTTGGTGCGAAAATATTCCCTCGGCATGCGCCATCGCCTTGGCCTTGCGCGCGCGCTGCTCGGCCGGCCGAAGCTTTTGATATTCGATGAACCGACCAATGGGCTCGATCCCGTCGGCATTCGCGAGATGCGCGAGTTCATCAAGACGCTGCCTGAGCGCACCGGCGCGACGGTGTTCGTCTCCTCGCATCATCTCGCGGAAATTGAGCAAATGGCCTCCCACGTCGCGGTCATCCATCTCGGAAAAATCGTCTTTCAGGGCGGCATGAGCGAGTTGCGCGGTCTTCATGCGCCGCGCCTTGAACTCGCCTGTTCCGACGCCACTGCTGCTGCCTCGTTCCTCTCCGGCGCGGGAAAGCCGGCGGAAACGAAAGGCGGTCGACTGGTGCTGGAATTGGCTAGCGCTGACGGCGCAGAACGAGAAGCGGCGGAAATCAACCGCGATCTCGTTGGCGCCGGTTTCGACATTCACCATCTGGCGATCGCGCCATGGACGCTGGAAGAGTTGTTCCTGCAGCTTGTGGGCGCCAAGCCGACGATCCGCTCGGACGCGGCGTAAGGGGGACCGATATCATGTTGAATTCCATCATCGTCGAACTGATCAAGCTGAAGCGCTCGAAAATCATGATCGTGACGCTCGCGGGGCCGGGCCTCGTGGCGTTGTTGTTCTTTGCGCTGCAGGCGAGCGGCGCGAGTTTGCAAGCATGGCCGTTTTATTTTTTCGCCGGCTTCACTGCCTGGGCGACATTCATGCTGCCGCTTACCGCCACCATCATCGCAACGCTTGTGGCGCAACTCGAACACGGACCGAAAACCTGGGCGCATCTGCTGGCGCTCCCCGTGCCGAAATGGCGGGTGTTCGGCGCCAAGGCGGTCGTGACGCTCGGACTGATTGCATTCATGAGTTTGCTCACCGGCGCGTTTCTCGCCTTTGGCGGCTGGCTGGCGGGCCAGCTTAATCCTGAAAACAAACTGATCGATCCGGCGCCGCTGATCGGTCTTGCGGAAACCATGATGAGCGACGATGACGAAGTGTTCG
>DGNI01000112.1 GCA_002388885.1 Parvularculaceae bacterium UBA4496
CGAGTCCCGTCACTCGCGCCATAAAATCAACTGCTTAGACCGGCGACCGGATCCGGCTCGATATGTTCCTAATTTGACCGTTCCGCCTGTTCGCTTGGCGTTATTGCGTGGCAAATATCAATCAAAATTAACCATTTTTTCCGATACTCCGGCTTTGCCGGAATAGATCGTGAAAAACTTAGAAGAAACCACTGTGGTTGATGGCGCCGACGGGATTGATGTCTCGCCGGTCCTTGGACGGATGCTCCTTCGCAATATGGCGTCTTCAATGCCCGTCAGTCTCGCCAATGCCGGCGTCGCGGCCATTTTGTTGCTCGCCGCCATCGACTGGCCGCTGTTGGCGGGTTGGTTCGTAGCGATGGCGGTGCTCGCCCTGGGGCGACGCGTTTTTTGCCGGTTCCTGCTTAAGGAAAATATCGACACGACGCGCCGCCATATAATGTGGCTGACGGGAGCTTCGGCCGCGGCGGGCGCAGGATGGGGAGTGCTGCCTTTTTTGGTCGGTCCAGATGCTCCGGCGATCAGTCTTCACATTATAGTCTTTATGATTGCCGGCATGACGGCGGGTGCGGCGCTGTCCTTCGCGTCGCATGTAAACATTACGCGAGCAATCAATGCTCCTGCATTATTGTTGCTTGGAACATGTTACGTTTTGAGTGGCGGTTTTGAAAATTTCACCATGGTGCTTGTGCTGGCGTTCTATTTCGCAGCGACTGACATGTTTGCACGCCGGGCCAGAAGAAACCTGGTAGCGACCCTCAAAAACAGAGAACATGCTGAACGTCAGCGCTGTCAAATCGCCCATCAGAAAACGGCGCTTAACGCGCTTGCTGAAAATTATAAGCGTGCGGCGGAACGCGCAGGGACTGCAGAGTCGGGGCTAATCCAGAAGAGCGCTGAACTTGCGCTGATCTTCGACAATGTGCCGGTTCGGATTTGGTGCAAGGACGATAACAATAAAATCTTGCGTCTAAATCGAGCCGCTGCGAAGTCCATGGGGCTTGCGGTGGAAAAGGCCACCGGCGCCAATACCTATGACCTCTTTCCTGATATGGCGAAGAAGTACCATGACGATGACCTCAGCGTTATCCAAAGCGGCGAACCCAAACTCGGCATCGTTGAAGAGTATACGCCGGCGAATGGCGAAAAAGGCTGGGTGCGCACCGACAAAGTACCGTACACGGATCCTGAAACGGGAAGACGCCTGATCTTTGTTGCAGCGACGGATATTAGCGAATTGCATAAAGCCCAAAAGGAGCTGCAGCACGCCAATGAAGAACTTGCCCAGTTTGCCCGGATCGCTTCTCACGATCTGCAGGAGCCATTAAAAAAGCTGGCAATTCATGGCGCAAGTTTGAAAAAATTGTCAAACGACACGATGCCTGAATCGGCCCGCGGCGAGGTTAACCAGGTCCTGGAAACGGCGGAGCGCATGCGTGCGCTCGTCAATGACGTTTTGAATCTCGCGCGGATGCCGTCAACCCGCCTAGAACTTCAAGCAGTCGCCCCGTCGGAATGCATAGACGTTGCGAACCACACTCTCGGATTTGCCGGGCGAGCTGGGCTTGAATTTATTGCGCATACTCTTCCCGAAGTGATGGCCGATCCTTCGTTGCTGACGAGAATTTACCAAAACCTGATCTCGAATGCAGCAAAGTTTTCAAGCGAGAACCATCTGGCGCAAATTGAATTCACGGCGGAAACAAAAGGCGACAGCGTTATCCTTGGCGTCAAAGATAACGGTGTCGGGCTTGATCCAGCCTATGCTGAACGAATATTCGAGCCCCTCGTGCGCGTGCACGATCGCCATCAATATGAAGGCACAGGCATAGGACTTGCTATTTGCAAGAAGGGCGTTGAGCGAATGGGCGGCCGGATTTGGGTTGAAACATCTCCGGGACAAGGCGCTCACTTTCGGTTTCAGCTTGCCCAGGCGCGAAAGACTCAAGCGGCGGCATAAACCTAACTGAAGTCGGCTTGTGTGCGCGTTGACCAACAAAGGCCGCAACGTTTTCAACGTGATACCGAAGTAGAACGGGTTCGTTGCGCTGCGGGCGCCCCCGCCCCGTTAGGACAACATCGGTGCTTATCATGCGCGGGAATTCAAGTATTTCCTGACTTTCATGTTGAAGGCGTTGCAGCGCGCCGGAATCAGCGCGAGAATGCGACGGAGGGAATTAGGAATTTGCGATGATGAGATGGATCGTCACGGCGGGGCTCGCGGTGTTGCTCGGCGCGTGCGGCGCTGAAAGCGGCGCGCCTGCCGCAGAGCAAACCGGCTCCGGCGCCCACGTCAGCCTGAAGCCCAATCTCAAGCGCAACATCGATCCAGCGCGCGGGCGGGATATCTTTGTGGAAAAAGGTTGTGTCCTTTGTCATTCGGCGAACGGGGTCGGCGGCAAGGCTGCGCCCGCGCTCGATGCGGAAGTGGGCGCGCCGCCGGCGGACCCGCTCGATTTTGCGGCGCGGATGTGGCGCGGCGCGCCGGCCATGATCGAGCTACAGTCGGTTGAGCTTGGTTATACGATCTATCTCACCGCCGACGAGATCGCCCATCTCGCAGCGTTTGCTGCAGACCGTGAAGCGCAACGCCAGCTCACGCCGGATACATTGCCGGAAAACATCCGTAACGGCCTTCTCGACCAGCGTTTCTGGGAGATGGAGGACTGGGACGATTATCTCGCTCGCGGCCGGGAAGGGGAAATGCAGCCTGAAGTTCCTGAAGAAGCCCCTATCGACAGAAACTAGACCGTCTGTTGCGCTTTACCGAATAAGCGGGCGGCAGCCGTGCGAGCGTTGATATTCCTATTCGGAAGACTTTGATGTAATGTCCTTCAATCCGACAGCCAGTGCGGGCGAACGCTATCGGGAGAGGGGCGCGATGCAAAATCATCATCAAACGAATCTTGGGAGACTGGGGCTTTCGCTACTTTGCGCCATCGGTCTTGCAGGCTGCGGCGTTCAACACGACGAGACGGCGACGCGTGGAAGTTTCACCGAAATTTCGATGCCGCCATTAACATCGGACCGCGCCAGCACTGGCGGCGTGTCATTTGCGGACATCGACGGCGACGGCGACGCAGATATTATCGTCACGAACGGCTACGACGTTTCGTCTGGCGAGCCGGCGCCGCAGGACAACAGATTCTATGAAAACCGCGACGGAACATTTGTCGCCATGGATTTGCCGGGCCTGAACGAGATTGATGGTTTCAGTTCGGGCAGCGCCTGGGCCGATTACGATAATGACGGCGACATTGACGGGTTTATTGTTAACCAGCGCGATCAGCGCAATTTTTTCATGGCGCAGGCCGCTGGTGAAGACGGGGCCAGGCGTTTCGTATCAATGGAAACGCCGCCGCTGACGACGGATGCAGGCTGGTCCTATTCCGTCGCCGCTGCAGATGCGGACAATGACGGATTTATCGACGTCTATGTCTCGAACGGCGGCCTCGGCCACACAGGTGTGAACTATCTTTATCGCAACGAAGGCGGCGCGCGTTTTGTTAAGATCGACGATCAGGCCCCGGCGATGGACGATCAGCCGACCGGCGGCGCCTCATGGGCGGATTACGACAATGACGGCGATCAGGATCTGTTCGTCGCCAATCGCGCGCCTAATGATCCGGCGCTAAACCGGCTCACGCTTTATCGCAATGACGGCGATTTTACTTTCACGCGTGTCGATGAAGAAGTGTTTTCTAAAGACCCGATTTTCCCGATCATGTCCGTAGCGGTGGGAGACGTCGACAATGACGGCGATCTCGACCTTTACGCCGGTACGCTCGCCGGCTTGGCGAACGCGCTCTATGAAAATCTCGGAGATGGCGCTTTTGCGGTGAAGGATGGCGGCGCTGCGACGCGCGAGCCCGGTTTAACCTATGCGGTGAGTTTCGGCGATCTCGATAATGATGGCGATCTCGACATAGTGGCGGCGAACTGGGGCGCGGCGAGCCACATTTATCTGAACGACGGAACCGGAAAGTTTGTTCGCCCCGCGCCCGAATATTACGAGCCATCCGTGCATTACGCTTCGTCCGTCGCCATTGCGGACACAGACCTCGACGGCGATCTCGATATCCTGATTGGCAACTGGCCAAACACGCCGGGCGAAGGCCTTGAGGAAAACACGCTGGTCGAAAATGGCTACGCTCGCGGGGACTGGTTAAAAGTTTCGCTGGAGGGGACAGCGTCCAACCGTTCCGCCGTCGGCGCGCGGCTTGAGTTGCGCTACCGGCAAGGCGGTGAGGACAAAATGCAGATCCGGGAAATCGCCACTCATTCCGGCTGGCGCAGCCAGAGCGATCTCGTTCAGCATTTCGGGCTGGGCGAGGGTGCAAGCGGGCTTGAACTGACGATCCGCTGGCCATCCGGCGCTGTGGAGACTGCGGCGCTCGAAGCTCAAAACCGGCTGATCAAGGCGCGCGAGGGCGAATTCGCCGACGCTGCGAAGTAATCAAGAGCGGCGAGCCGCCCGCAACCCCGCGTGAAAACTGCGATTTTCAGCCTCACCGGCCCGAAATCGCGTTGCGTTTAGCGGCGCAGCTTTCTAGGTTCCGGCCAGCATTGAATAGGGGGCTTAGCGCCTCCGGTCCTTTCCAAAGGAGCACCGCCTCATGGCGACGCCTGACTTTCTGCTCGACTGGCTGCCGATCCTCGTTTTCTTCGGGATCGCCACGGCGCTGGCCATCGGTTTTCTGGTGGCCCCGGCGATCATCGCGCCGAACGAGCCGGACACCGAGAAAAACTCGACCTATGAATGCGGGTTCAACGCCTTTGACGACGCGCGGATGAAGTTCGACGTGCAGTTCTACATTGTCGCGATCCTGTTCATCATCGTCGATCTCGACGTGGCGTTCCTGTTCCCCTGGGCGGTGGCGCTGTTCAATCCGGAACTCGGCATGGACCGCGACTTCCAGATTTTCGCCTTCTGGTCGATGTTCGTGTTTCTCGCCGTGTTCGCCGTGGGCTTTCTTTATGAGTGGAAGAAAGGAGCGCTGGAATGGCGCTAGACGAAACAAAACTTCCCTACGGAACCGCTGCGCGCGCGGGCGCGCCGGGCTATAACCCGAGCGCAAAAGACCCGTTTTTCGGCGAGCTTTCCGACCAGCTCGCAGACCGGGGATTTTTCACCGCGCCGGCCGACGCGCTGATCAACTGGGCGCGCACCGGCTCGCTCATGTGGATGACCTTCGGGCTCGCCTGTTGCGCCGTTGAGATGATGCAGGCGTCAATGCCGCGCTACGACCTTGAGCGCTTCGGCTTCGCCCCACGCGCATCCCCGCGCCAGTCGGACGTGATGATCGTTGCGGGCACGCTCACCAACAAGATGGCGCCGGCGCTGCGCAAGGTTTACGACCAGATGCCGAACCCGCGTTACGTCATCTCCATGGGCTCCTGCGCTAATGGCGGCGGCTATTATCATTATTCCTATGCGGTGGTGCGCGGCTGCGACCGCATCGTGCCGGTGGACATCTATGTGCCGGGCTGTCCGCCGACGGCCGAAGCGCTGGTTTATGGCGTGCTGCAGTTGCAGAAGAAGATCAGGCGTGAAGGCTCGATTATTCGGTAGGAATTATGTCCGAAGAACTCAAAGAACTGGGCGAACACATCGCCGCGAAGGCTCGATTGTGAGGTAAGCGATAAACATGAGATCCCATCAACCTATATTGTTGGCATTTCTTGTCAGTGCGTTCTCAATCGGGCTGGTGGTGAAAGCACAACCAAATCCGGACGATTTTCAGGTTGATAAAGATGCTCTCGAATTAAGAAGCACGAATATCTCCTGTTTTGCAGACGGTGTTTTGGTGCACTGGCCGCCAATAGGCTATCCAAAAGTTTGTTTGGACGGCGCGTCTAACCAAGAGTCTGTCGTCGTTCGTTGGGATTTGGCAGTTGATGGCGGCGCTCCCGAAAACATTGTCGTCCTTAAAAGCTCCAATGCTTGCTTTAATAGCGCGGTCGTCGAAGGCCTTAAGAAGAGAAAGTATCCGCCAACTCGTGATTGCCAGAAGGGCGCCAAAATTAGAGATTTGACGGATGTTTTCGTCTTTGAAAGAGCCAACTAATGACCGAAGAACTGAAAGAGCTGGGCGAACACATGGCCGCGAAGGCTCGATTGTGAGGTAAGGGCGTTAACGTGGGTATAGCAAAATTAATTTTAGCCCTAATATTGCTTGCAGGCGGATCTGCAACACTTTTGTTGGCGCCCGTGCATGTACTAGACGTCGTTTCCGAAAATGACCCCGACCTTACGGCAGGAATGATAAAGTATCTGATGGTCATTGTTCCAACCGCATTGGCCTTGGTTATTCTTTCGACGTGGTCAATTCGGGGCTTTTTTATTTCGAGAAAGCTGAAGCACACGCGAGATTTGTATGTCCGAAGAACTGAAAGAACTGGGCGATGACATCGCCGCGAAGGCTCGATTGTGAGGTAAGCGATGGGAAGAGAAAATGTTCTCCGACATTTTGAGGAGAAACGATTTCGCTTTTACGCGTCAGAAATAGACATACCCATATCCATTGCGTGTTTCTTTGTTGCTTTTTGGATCGCGGACGTTTTTTTCTCTGATGTAGACTCGTGGAAACAATACCTTGTTGTCGCGCTTGTCTATGCAGAGTCTATGCGCGTAGCCTTATGGCTTAGAAAACGCTTTTTCGGAAAGTACTTTAACGAGAACTCATGACTGAAGAACTGAAAGAACTGGGCGAACACATCGCTGCATCGATCGACGCCGACATACATTCATGGCGGGTTGAGTATGGCGAGCTGACCGTTGAGGCGCGCGCCGACCGCATCGCGCAGGTGCTGACCTTTTTGCGCGACGACCCGCTGGCGCGGTTCCTGGTGCTGATTGATCTCACCGCCGTCGATTATCCCGGCCGGTCGAAGCGGTTCGACGTCGTCTATCATTTGCTTTCCATGCACAACAATGTCCGCATCCGCGTGAAGGCGCAGGTGGCGGAAGATGAATCGATCCCGACCATCACCGGCGTTTATCCTTGCGCCGACTGGTTCGAGCGCGAGGCGTTCGACATGTATGGCGTCACCTTCGCCGGCCACCCGGACCTTCGCCGCATTCTCACAGATTACGGCTTTGAGGGCTTCCCCTTGCGCAAGGACTTCCCGCTCACCGGGCATGTGGAGGTGCGTTACGACGACGAACAAAAACGCGTCGTTTATGAACCGGTGAAGCTGGTGCAGGAATACCGCAATTTCGATTACCTCTCTCCGTGGGAGGGCGCGCAATATGTGCTGCCGGGTGACGAAAAGGCCGATGAGAAAGGCGCGTGAGCATGACTGAAAAAACCGGACGGTGCCTGTGCGGCTCGGTGAAATTCAAAGCCACGCCGAAAAAGGCGGAAGTGGGCGTCTGCCATTGCTCCATGTGCCGCAAGAGTTCGGCGGGGCCCTTCTTCGCCATTGATTGCGGCGACAGCCTCGTCTTTGACGATGAAACGACGCTTGGCGTTTACGGATCGTCCGAATGGGCCGAGCGCGGCTTTTGCAATCAGTGCGGCTCGACGATTTTCTGGCGACTGAAAGACGGCTCGGCGAACATTCTCGCCATCGACTTGTTTGACGACCCCGGCGAACTCAAGCTCGACCACGAAGTCTTTATCGATGAAAAGCCGGATTATTATTCGTTTGCGGAAAAAACCCATCAACTGACCGGTAAGCAGGTGTTCGATATGTTCGCCGCATCACAGGAAAGCAAATAATGGCTGACGGACACGTAGCGCCGGAAGATTCCACATCGGACGCATCCTCCGAGCGGCAGTTCACGATCAATTTCGGGCCGCAGCACCCGGCGGCGCACGGCGTGTTGCGGCTGGTGCTTGAGCTTGATGGGGAGATTGTCGAACGCGTCGATCCGCATATTGGCCTCTTACACCGCGGCACCGAAAAGCTGATCGAGCACAAGACGTACTTACAGGCGATCCCGTATTTCGACCGGCTCGACTATGNNTGAATCAGGAGCATGCGTTCTGCCTTGCGGCGGAGCGCCTCCTCGGGATCGAGGTTCCCAAACGCGCGCAGCATATTCGCGTCCTGTTTTCCGAAATCGGCCGCATCCTTTCGCATATCTTGAACGTCACCACGCAGGCGAT
>DGNI01000074.1:0-120 GCA_002388885.1 Parvularculaceae bacterium UBA4496
GCACATGTTCTCCAAGGAAAAGGAGTTCTATGGCGGGCACGGCATTGTCGGGGCGCAAATCCCGCTCGGCGTTGGGCTCGGCTTCGCCAACCGTTATCGCGACAATAACAGCGTGAGCCT
>DGNI01000074.1:140-8155 GCA_002388885.1 Parvularculaceae bacterium UBA4496
TGAGGCCATGAACATGGCGCAGTTGTGGAAGCTGCCGGTCGTCTTCATCATTGAGAATAATCAGTACGCCATGGGCACGAGCGTCAAGCGTTCGCACTCAGACACGCATTTATATCGCCGCGGCGCAGCGTTCGGCATTCCGGGCATGGAAGTCGACGGTATGGACGTGCTCGCCGTGCGCGAAGCAGCACGTCAGGCGGTGGACCATGCACGAGGCGGCGAAGGGCCATACATCCTTGAGATGAAAACATACCGCTATCGCGGGCATTCTATGTCCGACCCTGCGAAATACCGGACGCGCGAGGAAGTCGATGACGTGCGCGAGCACAACGATCCCTTGAAGCGGTGTGAAGCGCGTATTTTTGAGAACAATTACGCCGACGAAGCGGCGCTGAAAGAGATCGACAAGGAACTCAAAGCGATCGTCAAGGAAGCGGCTGACTTCTCATTGGAAAGCCCAGAACCAGCAGCGTCGGAATTGTTTACGGACATTCTCGCCGAAGCGTCGTGATCAGCCGCTGAACCGCGAAAATTTCAGAAAATCGAAATCGGGCCGCGCCTCACCATTGAGGGCAAGGTCAGCAAGCGCTTCGCCGATGGCTGGCGCAAACTTGAAACCGTGTCCTGAAAGACCGATGGCGAAGGACACGCGTTCGTCCGCCGGATGTTTGTCGATAATGAAATGACTGTCGGGGCTCATTTCATAAAGACAGCTTTGTTCTTTTGAAAACTCCGAAGGAAGTCCTGGCGCATGGCGCTTCAAAAACGCTGTTACATCCTTGCGGTCCTGCTTGCGCGCCTCGGCCGGATCATCGGAAGGCGAGGCGACTGTCGTCCCGCCGGTGTGTTCGCCGACTTTCACACCGTCATCATCGACAGCTGGGAAACCGTAGTAAAATCTGCCGTCCGATTGCTGAATGGCGAAGGGAAGAAAGCCATGTGTGCAATGAAACCGGTCGTCTCCGGGGGCGGTCCAGAAAAGCGTCTTGCGCATGGGTTTTACGGGCGCGCCGATATCGCCGAGCAGCGATGACGCAAAGGCGCCCGGCGCAATAATCAGCCGGTCGAAGACATGGCGCTCTCCGTTTACTTCAAGAAGAAGCTTGTCCGATTTTTTACGCCATGTACTTATCCTTTTGCGCTCATGTATTTGCGCGCCATGTTTTTTGGCGTGTCGGATAAAAGCTGCGATGGCCTTGTCGGCACGCACATAACCGGCGTCATGTTCCAGTAAAATTTCCATGTCTTCATCGAGTGAAAACCATGGGAACCGCGCCGCAAGTTGGTCGTGCGATAGCGTTTCCAGATCGAGGCCATGGTCGCCGGCAGCCTTATTGACGCCAGCAATCAGCTCGCTGTCCGGCGCGCCCGCCATCAGAACGCCGGTCTTGTCATAGAGCGCACCGCCGTATTCCGTTTCGAGATCGCGCCAGAGTTTTTCGGCGCGCTGCAGGATCGGCACATAATCCGGATGTTCAAAATACGCAGTGCGGAAAAGCCGCGTGGGACCGTGCGAACTGCCGCGGTCGTGGAATAATGAAAACTGCTCGAACAGATGAACGTCAGCGCCGCGCCGGGCGATGGCGCAAGCCGCTGCGGCCCCGGCCGCGCCCGCGCCGATAACCGCACATTTTAGCTTTGCGTTCATTTCAGTTTCTTCGCCATGACTTGTACGGCGAGCGGTTCTTTCGTCCACAAGGGAAGAAATTCCTCCTTGATGATCTTGAACCCTAGTTTTTCATAAATGCGCATGGACGTATCAAGGCCCGGCGTCGTTTCGAGAAAAACTTCCCGAAACCCGCATTCTTCAGCATACGCCATGGCGGCGCTGATCAGCCTGTCGCCAAGGCCGCATCCCCGCGCCGCCGGCGAAACAATAATCCAGCGCAGCTGGCCCCGGTCGCTGCGATCGACCATGGCCGCGCAGCCGACGAGATCGCGCCCGCGTTCGGCGAGCCAGACCCGTCCTCGCGCGCCGTTATCGAGAATGAACTCCGCTGCCGTTCGCGCCACATGCGCTTCAAAGGTCAGCCCGAATTCGCCGTCTTCCTGCTCATAGCCTTCGCCGTGCAGGGTTATGATACGGCCGATGTCGCCGGGCTTCAGTTCGCTGCGTAGGGTAATTTCGTCAGTCATGGCGCGGGCTCTCTTTTCGCCAGTTATTCCCCTTGTGAAGGCGCTGGGCAACCCTTTGCGCACACTCGCGAAACCTGTCAAATCAGCACTATGGAAGTGACGAGACAAAATGCGGGCGAAGAGTGCATTACGATGCTGCATGTCTTCCCGAGCTTTGCTTATGGCGGGCAGCAGGCGCGGCTGGCGACGCTCGCGCGCGGGTTAGGCCCTGCATTTCGCCATCTGGTTTTGTCGCTTGATGAAGATATTTCCGCACGCGCGCTTTTTGATGAAGATGCGCCAGTCGAGTTCAACACCTACAAAATGGAAAAGTCCCGCGGATTCAGTCTGACCAACATATTCACCTTTCGAAAACTGCTTCACACAACGGTGCCGGATATTTTATGCACCTATAACTGGGGGAGTATCGAAGCGGCGATCGCCAATCGGATGGGCGCGCGCGCGCCGCATATCCATTTTGAAGATGGTTTCGGCGCCGATGAGACTGACGGACGCGCAAACCGGAAACGCGATATTTCACGGCGACTGATTTTGAGCAAAAGTGTTGTCGTTGTGCCATCCCACGGATTGAAGCAGGCTGCAACCGTGCGCTGGAAACTGAAACCGGATCAGGTGCGTCTGATCAAGAACGCCGTTGACGGCGGGCGTCTGCAGTCGGGTGAAAAACCAGCGGGCCGCGGTGTTGTTGTCGGATCGCTCGGGGCTTTGCGAAAGGAAAAAAATTACGGGAGGCTGATCAAGGCATTCATATCTGCAGACCGTGATAAAAATGCGCGACTTGAAATTATCGGTGATGGTCCTGAGAGAGGCGTGTTGGGGTCCCTCGCAGGCAATGACGAACGCATTGCCTTGCCAGGCGCGACAGCGTCACCCGGCGATGCTTACGCTCGCTTCGATATTTTCGCACTTTCTTCCAATACGGAGCAGGCGCCCATCAGCCTGATGGAAGCGATGGCGACCGGCCTTCCGGTTGTCGCAACAAATGTCGGCGATATCGCCGATATGGTTTCTGAAGAAAACCTGCCTTACATCACGCCGCCGGGAAACGACGCGGCGTATGCTGAGGCGCTTGCGCAAATGCTGCAAAATCCGTCAGCGCGTGCGGTGATCGGCGCCGCGAACCGGCGCAAAGCCAAAGATGCGTTTTCGCTTGAGCGCATGGTGGATGCGCACCGTACGTTATATCTCGAAAGTGCGGGGCGGATATGATTGAGTGCGATGTTCGCCCGATAACAGACCGGCCAGCGTTTCTGGCTGACTGGACAGCGCTATTTTCCCGCTCTGCGGGCGCCAGTTTTTTCCAGTCGCCTGCGTGGATGAATGCGTGGCTCGGGGGCGCGCCCGGGAACGCCGCCCTGCATAGAGTCGAGGCGAGACGCGGCGGGAAGTTGTTGCTGCTCGGCGTGTTCGCCGCCGCCCGAAAGCGGCCGCCTGTTCTCGGCTTGCGGGAAGTCTGGTTTCAGGAGTTCGGCGACCCCGCGCTTGACGCTGTCTATGGCGAGTATGCCGATTTTCTTGTTGCAGAGGGAGCGCCGTCTGGGATTCGATCTGAGGCGGTCGGCAAAATGATTGACGTCGTCACAGGCAATGATGCTTTCGTGTTTCGAAACTTGCGCCCTGAAATGACAGGTGCGGCGCAGGCCGCCGCCGTGGAGCGCAATCTGCAAATCCGGATCTTGCACGAGCAGCCGGTTTATGTGTGCGATCTGTCGGCGGGGAAATTTGACGCCTGTCTCAGCAAGTCCCTGCAAACAAAAATAAACCGCTCTGTGCGTCTGTACGAGGAACGCGGCGCGTTGAAGGGCCGGATAATCGAACCGGGCGATGCCTTCGATGCGGTGTGGGCGAGAATGGAAACGCTCCACAAAGCGAGCTGGGAAGCGCGGGGACTTCCGAGCGTATTTCAAAACCAGCATTTCATTTCATTTCACCAGCGATTAAGGGATGCATCGCCGCAATGCGCGCATCTCTTCGAAGTGAAAGCAGGCGATCAAACAATCGCCGTGCTTTATAATCTGATACACGGCGCCCGTGTTATGAATTACCAGAGCGGTTTTCTCTATGAGACGGATAATCGCCTTGCGCCGGGATTTGTGGCGCATGCAATAGCGGCGCAGCATTATTCCAGCGCGAGGTTCAACACCTACGATTTGCTGGCGGGTGACGCGGATTACAAACAGCGGCTCGGCAAACAGGAAACTACGCTGACGTCGCTGGTGCTGGAGCGTCCCACATGGCGCAACCGGCTGCGGCGATTGGTGCGGCGTTAGTTTTTCGCAGCGCCGAGGAATGCATCGAACATGATGACGCTCCACAGTTCCTGTGCGCAGTCCGATGCGCCAGACTGATGGTCTCGGATCATTTTTTCGACGAATTTTTCGTTGAAAACTCCGCTTTCGCGCCAGCGCCGTGATGTACTGAGCCGCATCGCGGGGTTGTCTTTTTCCCGCCTCAGCCAATCGGACAAGGGCGGCGCAAAGCCCTGTTTCTTGCGGTTTACATATTCACTGCCAAGGCGTGGCGCATAGGCGGACTTCAATATTCTCTTTTGTTGCTGGCCATACAGTTTGTATTGCGCAGGCAACAGGCCGGCCCATTCCACCAGCGTATGGTCCAGAAGCGGCGGGCGCACTTCAAGCCCGTGCGCCATGGATGTGCGGTCGACTTTCGTCAGCATCCGCCCCGGCAGCCAGGTTATCATATCAGCATATTGCGCACGCGCTAGCGGGTCGTCTGTTCCGGCGTCGTTCATGGCTTCGCTGATAACTGAATGTGGATTGTAATCGCCAAGCGAGCGTTTGAAGTCCTCATTCAACAGGCGTGAAACCCGTGACGGCAGATTGATCGCAACGGCTGAGGCGTATCCTTCGGCGCTCGATAAAGCCAAAGCTTCAAATGTCGACTTGAAGCGCAACGCCTGCGGCGCCCAGTCGAGTTTGGGATAAAGCACGCCGGCCGGCCCGAAAACCAGCTTTCGCAACGGCGAGGGCGTGAGGCGCCGCAGCTTTTCTTCTCTCAGGAAGAATGGATAGCGCCGGTATCCGGCGAAAATTTCGTCGCCGCCGTCGCCGGAAAGCGCGACCGTTACATGCTGGCGCGCGATCTCGGCGACCAGATAGGAGGGCAGGGCCGATGAGTCCGCGAAAGGCTCGCCCATGACGGCGGCGACTTTATCGATCAATGTTGTGGCGTCGCACAGCGCCAAGCCTTGATGATGAATAGCACCAAACTTTGATGCAATTTCATGGGCCGCGGCGCGCTCGTCATGAGTGGCTTCATCGAAGCCGACCGTGCAGGCGACAACTTCGCCGCCAGTTTCTGCCATAGCGGACACGATACTGGCGGAATCGACGCCGCCCGAAAGAAACGCGCCCAGCGGCACATCCGACATCATTTGCGCGCGAACCGCATCGTTCAGTTTGTCACGCAATATGGCGGAAGCATCTTCGAAAGACGGCGCCGGCGCGTCAGCAAAGACAGGCCGCCAAAAGCGCTCAAGGCTTAAGGGAGCGCCGCTTTGCGCTTTCAGCAAGTGCGCAGGCGGCAGCTTGTAAACGCTGCGATAAATGGTTTTGGGATCGGGAATGAAACCGTAGAAAAAATAATCGGCGATTGCGCGCGGGTCTAAGCTTGTTTCAATCAGCCCTGAAGCGATAAGCGCGCCGATCTCCGACGCAAAAACCAAAAATCCGTCATTCGACTCCGCATAATAAAGCGGTCTTTCGCCTAACCGGTCGCGGCCGAGGAGAAGTTCACTGGTTTGCGGACGCCAGAACGAAAACGCATACATGCCGCGCAGTTCGTGAACGAATGCCGAGCCATCGCGGGCCAGTCCCTCGGCCAGCACTTCTGTATCCGAGCGTGTTTTGAGATCGACATCGTTGCGCAAGGATGCTGCAAGCATTTCGTAATTATAGATTTCGCTATTGGTGGAAAGTACGCCGCCGGATTGAGTGTGGAATGGCTGCGCGCCGCCTTCGAGATCGATGATCGCTAGCCGCCGGTGCCCGAAGCCGACGCCAGGCGCGTAAAAGAAACCCTCGCCATCCGGCCCGCGATGACGCAGCGCATCGGTCATGCGCCGGAGCGCTGCACGATCAACGTCCCGGTTTCCTTTCAGATCGAAGATGCCGGCTATTCCGCACATGGATCAGCGCATACCGATTTCATTGCGTATGCGCCATGACGAAAAGTCTTCCACTTCGTGCGTAAACGGCCGAAGGGCGGCAAGCGCTTCGGCAGGGTCGCGCCGGTAGGTCGCGGCGATGAAAACAATACCGCCCTCCGGATTTCGGCCCCGCAGTTTGTCGAACATCTGTGCTTTTTTGAATGCGTGCGGGTCCAGATAAACATCTTCGCCGCGCCAGTAAGCCGTGATGACTGCAAGACGCTGGCCCTCGGGACCAGCGATAAGGTCGAGCGGCGTTCGCTGGGCCGCGCCGAAAAGATAGATCATTTCGTCGGCCGTTCCGATCCGGCGCCAATCTTCACCATCCCACGGGCGGTTATGGTAATTGACGATTTCACGGCCGCGTCGGTCATGCGTGAAAAATCCGGATATCGTGTAAACAGTTGTATCACGCTGGACATAAGTTGCGCCTGAAACCCTGTCGGCCAAAAGCGCCGGGCGCCAGTTTATCGGCGCGCTCAATACACGCCAGCCCGGCGCATTGAACGGAGACAGCGTCAAAGGCGCGGTCCTTTCGATGGGTTCATTCACAACATAACCTGCATAGGCGTAGGAAGCGGCGACTGGAAACAGCGACAGGAGCGCAATCATCGGGCGCCATGGTCTGAACATCATGGACGGCGTGCGTTCCGGTCCGGCTTTCTCCTGCCGGCGCAATCGTTCCCCGACAAAAACAAGCAGGAAGAAAACAAGACCATAAAACACAAGACCGACGGCTAAGTGATCCGGACCCACGGCGACGCGCATTTCAGTCACCGTTGCTATCAGAATCAGCAAGAAAGTGCGCAGGAAATTGGCCAACAGCGCGACGGCTGCGGCGATCAGAACAAAGGCGAGACGCGTCTGGTTGGCGCGCAGGAACTGGCATGCGTAGAGACTGGCGATCATCAAGGCGGCTAGCAGAAAATTCAGGCCGGCGCAGGCTTCTGCAATTTCGAATAAACCCGCGGGCGTGCGTATCAAATTACCGTCTATGCTGACGCTTATTCCGGTTGCACCGAGCAATGCGACGACGGCGCTTGCCGTGATTTGCTGCAGCGGGGGGACCAGCACGGCCCCGAAGGGAACCATGAAATAAAGGAACAGCAATGGCGCCGCCCATTGTTTCAGCGCCTGTCCGCCGAACATGACGCCTGCACCCGCGATCAACAGGCTAACGAATGCAAATTGTTCGATCAGCGCAACGCCGCCCGCATTGCCGGCGAGCCACAACAGACATGCGGCAAATACCGCCGCAATGCTTGCCGCATTTGTTGCCGGCGTAATGCGCGGACGTTCGAGGATCATCCAGACAGCAAGCGGCGCAACGAGAATGCCGTGATGATGGCTGGACGATTGCAGCCACAATCGCGCCATCTCAAACGCTGTCGGATGCAACAGCGCAATGCACGCAAGCACATAGGCGCCGTAAGACAGGACCGGCAGGGTCCAGTCGCTGCGGCGCGCTGTAGAGATTTCAGAAACGAAAGCGCCCATGGCCCATCCGGCTTGCTTGGCTGGCCATATTATGGGCCCGGCGTTTCCGTTTTGTTAATAATGTTTGAGCGGGAAGCCTCCCGATCAGCGGTTTTTGCGGCCCTCGATCAGCGAATCGACCACGCCGGGGTCAGCAAGGGTTGATGTGTCGCCGAGGGACGAGAACTCGTTTTCGGCGATCTTGCGCAGGATCCGCCGCATGATCTTGCCGGAG
>DGNI01000088.1 GCA_002388885.1 Parvularculaceae bacterium UBA4496
CCCTCACGCCGGCCGGCGGTTATCCGGGTAATGACGATGACGGCCGGACCATGCAGCGGGCGCTCGATAGTGAAAAGCTCTTGGAAGATTTCTTCGCCGGGTTCGAACATCTGGTGGGCCATGAACACAGCACGGGTAAGGTCGGCGCGGTCGGGTTCTGTTATGGCGGCGGCGTCTGCAACGCGCTCGCCGTGGCCTACGAAAATATGGCCTGTTCCGTGCCATTCTATGGACGGCAGGCGGATGTGGCTGACGTGCCCCAGATCAAGGCGCCGCTAATGCTGCACTATGCCGGCAACGATGAGCGGGTGAACGCCGGCTGGCCCGCCTATGAGGCGGCGCTGAAAGAGCACGGCAAGACCTTTGAGGCGCATTTCTATGACGGCGCCAATCACGGCTTTCATAACGACACGACGCCCCGCTATGACGAGGCGGCTGCTAGCCTCGCCTGGGAACGCACCCTCGGCTGGTTCGGGAAATATCTCAAATAGGGCGAAAGAGGCCCTCTGACGGATTGTATTGTGGCGTATGGGAAATTTGACGGGATTTAAGACGACGCTTGCTTTGCTGTCGGGCGTTTTCGCTTTTGTTTCAGCCTGCTCGCAGCAACAAGCGACATCCGACGTCTCGGCGGCGCCCGATTGGGCGACGCATCTGGAAAGCTATTTTGAGGCCCTGGCCGATAGCGGCGAGTTCAGCGGCGTTGTTCTGGTTCGCAAGGATGGCGAGACGCAATTTCATAAGGTCTGGGGTTTTGCAGATTTTGCCGCGCAGAGACCATTCTCCGCGGATGCGGCTGTGGGGCTAGCGTCGATTACAAAATCCTTCACTGCCGCGGCGGTTTTACAGCTCGCGAAAGAAGGCAAGCTCGATCTTGATGCGCCGCTTGCGGACTGGCTGCCATATTTTCCGAATAGCGAGAACATTACTATCCGGCATCTCCTCGGCCATCGCGCCGGCCTTGCAGAGCTCAGCTATGCCGCCGTTCCCGCAGATGCGCGCGAACTTGAACAGCTTGTCCGACAGATCGGAGCCAGGCCGCCATTGTTCCCACCCGGCGAAAACCAGCGATACAGCAACGCCGGATATGTGATCCTCGCGCATCTTGTCGAGCGCGCTTCGGATATGGCCTATGCTGACTATCTCGCCGAGGCGTTCTTTGCGTCGCTCGAACTTTCTTGCATTGGCGATCTTGGCTCACCAGTACCGACTTGCGATCTTGCCGCACCGCATCAACCGGGCCCGCCGCCCGCGTACGCCTTTCGGCCGGAACGGCGCGATCCAGCGTTGCTGGCGGGTTCAGGGTCGCTTTATGCGAATGCTGAAGCGCTTGCGGTCTGGGCGGATTACGCTTCTCAGCAATTCAACTTCGCCGATGCCGAGCAAGCGCCTTACGGCTGGGGGCTGGACGAGGAAAACAGCGTCAAAACGATCTTCCAGCTTGGCATCAGCGAGGGGTATCTCGCTTCAATCCGCGTGTTGCCGGAGGATAGCCTTACCATCGTCATGGTTGGCAATCTTGAGAACGCCCGCTGGATCGAATGGGCTGAGGCTGCGGTCGCTATCAGCCGTGGTGAGATACGCGATCCAGCGCCGCGCCCGATCGTTGATCAGGCGCCGAGCGCTGATGAACGCAACTGCCTCGCCGGGCGTTATCTCTTAGACGAAAGCCAGTTCGTCGATATTTCGGCGGATCAGAACGGATTCTGGCTTTCGCCGAATGGCCTTTCCGTCAGGGATTACCTGACGCCGGTCGCTGACGGGTATGACCTGCGCCGTTTTGGCGGCCGCATCGAGACGCCGCAAATGACGGGGTCTGAGTGCCCTGATGAAATTTACTGGCGGGCGCTGCCATATTGGGGTGGCGATGTGAGAACATTTGTTCGCGAAGGCTAGGGGCTTTGGATTACTCCTGCAGCAAAAGTTTTTTGCGCAGCATGAACCGCAGCAAAACATAAAGCAGGAGGCCCACCGGGCCGAACATGAACGCCCCGATCAGGCACGGTATGACGATGAGATGCGGGATCTGATGCCGGATCGCGTCGCGGCCGATCCACGCGCCGACGAAGAGGTCGAACACGAGATAATGCGTCCACCCGATGATGACGCCGTTGGGGTGGGTGAAAATCGCGCGCACGCCCTCGATGCTAGTGAAATCGACGCTCCCGCTTGACTGGCCGAAGGCGAATGCTGCGATCATCCCTGCAACATAAACCCCGCCCAAGACCGCCGGATAAAGCGCGGAATGGACGATGGCTGCGGTGATGTTGCTGCGCGGCAAAAAGACCAGCAGCGCCCATCCGGGTAGGACGGCCGCATTGATGACGGTGAAGGCGGTGTTCCAGTCCATTGGCGTCTTTCCTCTGTGTCCCGGCAGTATTGCGGGCGGGCAGCTTACGCTAGGTTGGGCCCATAACAGCCATCAAACTGCAGTCTGAAACTGCAGCAGGGAAGGGAAAAAATATGCGCCTGATGATCATGATGGGGGCCGTTTTGTTGTCGGCGGGGTGCTCCAAAGATGTTGTGCATGAAGCCTCTGGCGATGAGGACAGCATGAGGCCGCCGCCCGGCTCCAACGAAATGCTGCGCGCGCCGATCAGCGGCGTGGACGGGATCGAGGTGATCATTTCCGACGTGGTCATACCGGCGAACGCTGCCGTGCCCCGGCACTACCATCCTGGCGAGGAGTTCCTCTATGTCATTGAAGGCTCTGCCATTCACGTGGAGGAGGGAAAGCCCGACCGGGAACTGAAGGCCGGCGACGCCTATGTCATCCCGCCCCGGGCTGAGCACGCGCCGCGTGGCGGCCCCGAGGGCGCGCGCGCTATCGTTTTCCGCGTTCATGTTGCAGGCGCCCAAGAGCGTGTGCTGATCGAAGACTAGGGCCTTGCCGCCCCCGCGATTGGCCTTTCGAGGCAAAACCCGTTAAGCGGGTCCTAACAACAAGTGAGGAAACGGGCGGCCGGCCTTTACGTCTTCGCCGCCAAAAGCGAGTACTTTTCGTTCATGTCCAGTACCCATCGTGCCGAGGCGGGCGCCGCCCCTGCAGTAGACCGCGTTGCATCTTCAGCCGAAACTCCCCGCGCTGCAATGCTCCGGCGCATTGTTGAACACTGCAAGAAATTTCAGGGCGTCGATCTGAAGCGCAGCATTTTGCAGGCGGCGTTGAGCCTCGGGCTCTATCTCGCGGCGATTACGGCAATGCTCGCCGCAGCAGTGAACGGACTCTGGCTCATTGTCGCATTACTGGCGCCGCTGGCCGCCGGGCTGCTGGTCAAGCTGTTTACGATCCAGCATGACTGCGGGCACGGCAGCTACTTTGAGACGGCGCGGGCCAACACGCTACTCGGTTTCGCCATCAGCGTTCTGACCTTCACGCCCTACGGGTTCTGGCGCGATGCGCATAATCGCCATCATGCGAGTTCCGGCGACCTTGACCGTCGCGGCGTTGGCGGCGTCGACACGCTGACGGTAGAGGAATTCCGCGCGCTCTCTCCGGCGAAAAAGATCATGTACAAATTCTACCGGCATCCGCTGATAATGATTGTCCTCGGCGCGCCGGTTTATTTCCTGATCCTGCAGCGCCTGCCGCTCGCGGGCGCCATGCCGTTTTCTGAGACTTATCAGGGTCTGAAACTGTCGCAGATCTGGAAGAGCGTTGTGGCGCTCAATGTTGCGCTTGTTGCCGTTTACGGCGCCCTCGCCCTTGCCTTCGGCGCGCTACCCGTCGCCGCCGTTATCCTGCCGGTAATCACGATTTCAGCCTGGATCGGCTCATGGCTGTTTTTTGTCCAGCATCAGTATGAGGACGCCTACTGGGCGCACAAGCCGAAATGGAATTTCGCCGAGGCGGCGGTTTTTGGCTCCTCCCACTACAAGCTTCCCACGCCGCTGCGCTGGATAACAGGCAATATCGGCCTCCACCACATCCATCACCTCTCAAGCCGAATTCCCAACTACAGGTTGATGGAATGCTACCGCGCCAGTGAAGACCTGCTCTCGCTGCCGGTGATGACGATCCGCGATTCAATCCGATGCGCGCGCCTCGCCTTNNAGCAAAGGATGGTCAGTTTCGCCGCGGCGCGTTAACGTCCGCCTCTCAAAACGAGGGGGTGTTTTCTTGACATTGAGGCTGCTGATTATCGCGTTTGCTGCGGCGCTGGCCGCTTGCGGCAAAAAAGAAGCGCCGCCCGCGCCTCCATCGCCGGATCAGGCGACGGTTCGCGAAACCAGCCTCGGCACAGTGATCGGGATCGTCACCGAAGACGGCGCCCATGCCTGGCGCGGACTTCCTTTTGCAGCGCCGCCGGTTGGCGACCTTCGCTGGCGCGCGCCGAGACCGGCGGCAAGCTGGCCGGGCGCACGGGTCGCCGCGACCTTCGCGGAACGCTGTGCGCAGATGTCGAACCGATTGAACGAGGGCGAGGGGATCGAACCGGGTCTTTTTCTGGGATCCGAAGACTGCCTCTATCTCGATATCTACGCGCCGCCCGACGCCATGGAAAAAGCGGGCGCGGGCGAAAAGCTTCCGGTCATGGTCTGGATTCACGGCGGCTCGAACGTCTGGGGGCGCGCGAGCGCCTATGAGGGCTCAAGGCTCGCCATCAACGAAGACGTCATCATCGTGCCGGTGCAATACCGCCTCGGGCCGTTCGGCTATTTCTCGCATCCGGCGCTGCGCGATGACGCCGAAACGCCGGAAGACGCCGCGGCGAATTTCGCAACGCTCGATCTCATCGCCTCGCTGAGATGGGTGCGTGACAATATTGAAGCCTTCGGCGGCGATCCGGAAAACGTCACCATCTTCGGCGAAAGCGCCGGCGGCTATAACGTCGCGACGCTGCTTGCTTCGCCATTGGCGGAAGGGTTGTTTCATCGCGCCATCCTGCAGTCAGGCGGGTTTGACAGCGTCACGGTTGAGGACGCTGAAAGCGCCGAAAGCCCGCTTACCAACCCGTCGAAGAAAATCGCCGGCCAGCTTGGCGCGGCAACGGCGGCGGACCTGCGCGCGGTGCCGGCGGAAGCGATCATTGAAGCCTACAAATCCGCCAGCGCCTTCGCCCTCGACCTGCCGGTGGTGATCGAGGACGGCGTTTCGCTGCCCGCGGGCAAGATGCGCGAGGCGTTTTCATCGACGGATACGTTCAACGCCGTACCGGTCATCACCGGAACCAACCGGGATGAGATGAAGTTCTTTAACATCGCCGATCCGCGTTTGGTGAAGAAGTTCCTCGGCGTGTTCCTGACGTCGCGCGACAAGGAATTTTATGACGCGGCGGCGGAATATCCGAGCCGCATCTGGCGTATACGCTCCGTAGACGGACCGGCGGCGAGGATGGCGGCGGCAGGACATGACCAGGTTTACGCCTATCGCTTCGACTGGGACGAGGGCGGGCGGTTTCTATTCACCGATATCGGGCACCTCATCGGCGCCGGGCATGCGGTGGAAATTCCCTTCGTGTTCAACCGCTTCATCTTTTTCGGCGACCTAGACAAGATCCTGTTCAACAAGAAAACGAAAGCCTCCCGCGACGAGTTGAGCCGCGCCATGGGCGCCTACTGGGCGGCGTTTGCGCAGGGCGGGCTTCCAGCGGCTGACGGCCTGCCCGAATGGCCGGCCTATGCAGCGAATGGCGCCTCGCTGATGCGCTTCGACAGCACCGATGACGGCGGCGTCGGCGTCATGACTGAAAGCGATTCCATCGAAAAGCTGGCCGCCGATCTCAAGGCCGATCCGCGGCTTGATAACGAACAGCGGTGCGTTATCGCCGGCATCATCCGCGCTTGGCTTGACGACATCGGAAGCCGGATCGCCGAAGAAACCGGGTGCGCGAATTAGGGAGATGAAAATGAAAAAAATCACATCAATAATGCTTGGCGCGGCGTTACTTGCAACCGCGCCCGCCCTCGCGCAGTCGGACCTGCGCGCGTCCATCGCGGCGGATTACGATGAAAATCTCGAAGCGCTGTTCACGCACTTTCATCAGAACCCGGAGCTTTCCCATCGCGAGTTCAAGACAGCTGAAAGACTGGCGGCGGAAATTCGCGCGCTGGGCTATGACGTGACCGAAGGCGTCGGTGGGACGGGCATTGTCGCGGTGATGGAAAACGGCGACGGGCCCACGGTGATGATCCGCGCCGATATGGACGGCCTGCCGGTGAAAGAAGACTCAGGACTTTCCTACGCTTCGACGGCGACGCAAGAAGACATAGACGGGATCGTCAAACCGGTGATGCACGCCTGCGGTCACGATATGCACATCACGACGCTGATCGGCACGGCGCGGCAGATGGCGGCGCGTAAGGATCAGTGGTCTGGAACGCTGGTGCTGATCGGCCAGCCGGCGGAGGAGCGCATTTCCGGCGCCAGAAAAATGCTTGAAGACGGCCTCTACAAGCGTTTTCCGAAACCCGATTACGCGCTGGCGCTGCATGTCTCGGCGTCGATCCCGACCGGTAAGCTTGAGGCGCCGCTCGGTATCCGTGCGTCAAGTTCCGACAGCGTCGATATCATCGTGCACGGCGTCGGCGCTCACGGCGCGTCGCCGCACAAGGGGGTCGATCCGGTGCTGGTCGCCTCGCAGATCGTCGTATCGCTGCAGTCGGTCGTCTCGCGCACCATCGCGCCGCAGGAAGCGGGCGTCATCACCGTCGGCGCCATTCATGGTGGCACAAAACACAACATTATCGGCGACAGGGTCGAGATGCAGCTCACCGTGCGCTCGAACAATCCTGAAGTGCGTGAAAAGCTGCTCGATTCCATCGACCGCGTGGCGGAGGGCGTCGCGATCTCCATGGGCGTGCCGAAAAAGCTGATGCCGGAAGTGATCCGTTCAAAGACGGAAACGACGCCGCCGACTATCAATGATCGCGAAACCGCGGAAATCGTGCGCGCCGTCTTCACCGATACATTCGGCGATGACGTGTTGTGGGAGGAACCCCGCGAAGGCATGGGCGCAGAAGACTTCGCCTATTTCGTCACCCCCGACACCGGCGTCAAAGGCGTTTACTTTAACGTTGGCGGCACGCCGGCTGAAAAGGTCGATGACGCGCCCTCGCATCATTCGCCTTTCTTCAAGATTGAGCCTGAGCCTTCAATCAAGATGGGTGTTGAGGCCATGACTTCGGCAGCGATCAAGCTGTTCGATCTACCGGAATAACGCGTTAACGCTTCCGGCGTACATATTTGCTAGGCCTTTCTTGTAGCCTGTAACGTGGCTCCATAAAGGGGCGAAAAACGCGGCCCCGGTTTCAGGGATGAGGAGCGCCGCGCGATGACCATCGCCGACGCGGAATTGAAGGCCCTTCTGAAAGAGTTGAAGGGCCGCACGGGCGATCATACGGCGCGCACGGTCATCACCGGCGCCGCGCTTTTCGTCGCCTATGTGCTGGTACTGGCGCTTGGCGTCGCGCTTGAAAATGTCGCGCTCAAGATTCTCGTCTGCATCATCCTGTCGTTCCAGATCGGTCAACTTGTGGTTACGGGCCACGATGCCGGGCACAACTCCCTGTCGCGCAGCAAGGCGTTGAACGAATGGTTCGGGCTCGTTTTGTTTCTGCCGTCGCTGCACCCCTATTCCTTATGGATCCATCACCATAATTTCGTGCATCACCGCTATGTGGCGCAGATCGGCAAGGACAATGCGTTTCCGCCATTGACGCCGGACCAGTATCGCGCCCTGCCCGCATGGAAACGCGCGCGTTACAGGTTTTACAGGTCGCTCATCGGTCAGCATTTCTGGTATTTCTTCGACATTCATCTGCCGCGCATATTGCTGCCGTTTCTCGACAAGACCCGCAAAATGACGCGGCGGGACCTGCGCGATACGCTAATCATGTATACGTGGATCGCGGCGACTCTCGGCTTTTGTTTCTGGGTGTCCGTGACTGCGCATGCCGGCCAGCCGTTCGGTTATCACGCCGTTAACGCATTCCTGTTCGGGCTTTTTCTGCCGGTATTCTTCTGGACGACGCACATCACGTTTCTGTCGATCTTCCAGCACACGGCGCCGGATGCGAAATGGAAACTGCCGGACGGCAAACCCAGCAACCATGACGACATGATTGCCGGAACCGTGCATGTGACTTTCCCCGAATGGCTCGATATCGTCTTTCTACGGATCATGCAGCATCAGGCGCATCATCTGAATGTGCACATTGATCTGCACTCTGTGAAGGATGCGCAGAAAGTGGTCGCTGAGGCCAATGAGCGAAAACTCACGCGCCCATGGACGCCGCGTTATCACCTCAATGTAACGCGCCAGTGCAAGCTTTACGATCCCGATAAAGGCGGGTGGGTGACGTTTGAGGAAGTTGACGGGGCGGCCGCCTGACCGCCCCTTTCTAACTCAGTCGTCGTCACCGTATTCAACGCCGCTGATGCGGATATCGCCGTCGCCGCGGGCGCGCACGGTTCCTTCATGGCGGCTGATGCGAATATCGCCGGAGCGATTGGCCTGAACGTCAGGATTCGTTGCGAGTCCGTCAAATTCGAACCCGCCTGAGCCGAAGATCTGCACTTTCAGGTTTTCGGCGCGCCCGCCACGAATGTCGATGTCGCCGGATCCATGAATGCGCGCTGACGTTTCACCATTGATGCTGGCAAGCGAGATATCGCCCGAGCCGTGGATGGAAACGGCGCCGCCGCCCAGGACCTTGCCGGTGTCGATATCGCCCGAGCCCTGAATGGTGGCGATCAGCGGCCCGTTAATTTCGCCTAGAGAAATATCGCCGGAGCCCTGAATGCCCATGGATGCCTCGCCGCGAATGTCGCCGATCTTGATATCACCCGAGCCGTGAATGCTGGCGTCGAGGCTATCAGCGGTCACCGCATCAAAGTCACCGGACCCGTGGATCGAAATCTTGAGCGCGCCGGCGATGACGCCGGTTCTGAGATCGCCCGATCCATCAATGCCGATATCGCCGCTGGCAATATCGCCGATGAAACCATCAACATGACCCCGGCGCACGGATAGCGCGCCGTTGGTGTTGTCCGCGGAAAGGTTTACGACGGCGCTGTCAAAGGAAAGCGCCGCACCCGCCGGTATGGTCAGCGTCAATGTCGGATAATCTTTCAGGAACTCGACAAAGGCGTTTTCCTCATGTCGGCGCCAGTCGACATCATCCCACCAGCGCGTTTTGTCGGGATTGACGTCGCTGCGGATGGTGAGAACCCCGTTCGCGGCATCGATACGCACCGGATAGTCGGGGTTTGCGCCTGTTTCGGTGTTGAGCCTGACGCTGCCGCGCGCGGCTGTTTCGATTTTCACGGTCCCGATAAAGTCGGCGACTTTGATAGTTTTGATATTGTTGTGGGTTGTTTCCGCGGCGCTTGCAGACGCGATCGCCATGATCGTTGCGGCCAGCGCAACAAGGGTGTGTTGAAGAATACGCATCATCGCATCTCCCCTCTTTTTGAGACCCCCGTCTTCATGCGGAGTGTAACGCGACAAGCGTAGCAGCGCAATCGTTTACCGGCTCACTTTGGAGCGGCGGTTGATATCGCGGGAAAAACCATTTCTACCGCAATCGGCAGGAGAAATGGCAGGCGAGTGAGCCAATGAACGAGCGCTATTCCATCGTGATCACGTCTTGCGGGCGGTTCGATTTGCTGCGTGAGACAATGGAGAGCCTTTATGCGCATCTGGACTGGCCGCCAGAGAAATCGGTGTTGATCGAGGATTCTGCGACGCTTGGCGCTGAGGAGGTCGCGCGCGAAGCGCCATTGCCTGTCGAGTTGTTGATCAATGAACGCCAGTGCGGGCAGATCGCGTCCATCGACCGGGCTTATGCTCTTATCGAAACGCCATACGTTTTTCATTGCGAAGATGACTGGCTGTTCTTCCGAAAAGGCTTTCTTGCAGAGTCATTCAAGGTTCTTCACGCGCATCCAAACGCCGCCATGGTCGGGTTGCGCGCACGCGATGAAATCAACAAGCTGGTGCGCAACAGCCCTGTTCGCGAAGTTGAGGGCGTAAAATATTTTCTCCACGACCCGTCGCTGCATCCAGAATATTTCAGCTATTCGTTCAATCCCGGGCTGCGCCGCATGGCCGATTATCGAAAACTGGCGCCGTTTGCGCCGATCGGCGGCGAAGCGGATATCAGCTATGCGTTCAAACAGGCCGGATTTCAGAACGCCAATCTGGAAGTCCCCGCCGTGCGCCATATCGGCGACGGCCGCCATGTGGATGACCCCGAACAACCGAAACGCACAAAAGGCGGACTGGCGCGGCTCCGGCGGTCCGTCGACAAGCGCGTGACGCGGCTCCGGCGCAAGTTTTTGAAGGCGGACTGACCCGCCTTTTTTCAGCCGCAAAAAGACCGCGAAAAGACCTCCGCCCGCCG
>DGNI01000048.1:0-186 GCA_002388885.1 Parvularculaceae bacterium UBA4496
CAGCATCGCCGATTTCTTCGGCAGTCTCTCGGTTCACCTGCCAGGCGCCGCCATGAGCGGTCGCGCCGGAAAGCCGTATGCGGACGGAATCGCTGATCGGCCCGGAAAGAAATCCTTCGGCGTCGACCCGTCCGAAACGCCCGCCCTCAATCGTAAGGCCGGCAGCGAATTCATCGGTTGGCTGCG
>DGNI01000048.1:211-6795 GCA_002388885.1 Parvularculaceae bacterium UBA4496
TGCGGCCCGCGCAACACTTCAACGCGCTCGACATCGAACAGCACACCTTGCGTCATCACCGGAATGGGATAGGCGATATCGTCAACATAAACGCCAACAGTCGGCGTGTTATTCGTTGCGTAATCGCGAAAGCCGACCCCGCGGATTGAAAAACTCGGCTGGCCTGACCCGAACTGGTTTTCGATCTCAAGATTGGGCGTGAGGTTCTCAAGGCCGTTGATACGGTCGACGCCAAAATCGATGAGGTCGGCGCCGGAAAGAACGTTAAGCGCAATACCGACATCTTGCGGCGATTGTACTCGGCGCTGGGCGGTTACGAAAATCTGATCGTCAACTGAAATATCTGAAACTAGGGTTGCGTCTGTTGCGTATGCAGCGCTGTTCAATAGGCCGCAGGTCAACGCGGCGCGAAGTGTGAATTTATACATGGTTTCTTACCCGCTAATCATTCGAAGCCGGGCAACGCCCCGTTTTACTCGAGGGATTGCCGTCTCCAATGCTTCGCGTGGCGTATTCGTTTGCAGCGTTTACTCGCTGCCGGAATACGCCGCCGAACCGCGTAAATCCTTGTCAGATGACGGGCCGTTTTACTCGGCCGGAATAACGCGCCGCGGGCTGCGAGGGGCGCTTTTTAGAAGAAATATGACGAAAGTTCAATGCGGATCGAATAGCAGGACTTATCGTGCTGAGGCGGCGCCATTCTTTGCTGACTTCATTCGGTAATACCGCAACGCCGCGCCGGGGGCCCCAAGCATCGGGTGTTTGCGTTCCCAGTCTGTGATGTTGATATCGATTCCGCTATGCCGTTTGATCTTCCAGGCGATGTAATCCATTCCGCCATTGAAAGTCTGCGTGCCTTTTAAAAGGCGCAGTACGGAAAGCATCGCGCCGACGAGCGCGCGAAGGCGCCAGGCTGCTTTCGCTTTTCGTGTTGAACCATCGCCTGCAAGGGAAATCATGCCGTTTTCGGTTTGTATGTCGAAACTCGCCGCCGCGAGCGCGGGTAGAGTGACATCATCGGTCCATGAGCCGTAACTCTCGATCAGTTTTGCGGCGCGATCCGGGTTTTCGGCGCGCAATTCCGCTTTATAGGATGCCCCAAGCCCCGCAAGCCACAGATCGCGGGGCTTGAAGTTTTCTTCCAGCAACCCTGCGCTGGCGCCGCAAAACCTGACGATTGCCTGCGTCAGCGCCGCCTCCAGTTGCGCCGTCATTTTTCCGGCGGGATCATAAATGCGCGTCGGCTGAGTGAACCGAGCCCAGAAATAGGAATGAAATGTTTTGGCGCTGACGAGGCGCTCAAAATGATCGAGCGTCAGCACGGCGTATTTTGCCCTTAATTTTCCGAATCGAGAGTCGGTCTCCAGATAAAAGACGTTGGGCGGGACAAGACGGTTCACGATGCGCAACGCTGAGGACGTGTAAAGGGCCTCATAATCTTTACCGATGAGATAGAAATCGAAAATGAGATCTGCGGGGTTTTCGTGAGACGATACGCTGGCGCCAGAGCCGTAAAAAAGGGCGGCGGAGCCCGGATATTTTTCCAGCAACGTGTCTAGCAAAATCTTTGCTGGTTCTGACAGCGGCGGCGCCGAAACTTCAGCGACAAGCGCGCGCAATTGTTCCAGCGGCGCTGTTGATTGCGCCGCATTGTTCCCTGGGCCGTCCATTAAATCAGAAACGCGGCTTTTTCAGAGACCTTGAGGATCAGGTCTTCTTGCGGATTGGTGTGGAAGATTTCGCCGTCGAACACCACGGGCCCGTCAAAACGCAAACGCAGCTCGTCGCTTTTCCAGCTATGATAACCGGCATTCGAAAGCCACTTCGGATGACGGCCCGTGAGTACGTTCAGCGCCGCCATGAGGAGGTGTTTGCGCGGATAATCAACCGCCATGATGTTCATTGGCGCAGACCCATTGCCCCAGAAAGGAAAAATATTGGCGGTAAGGCTGTTAAGCGTTGTCATCAGGATGATGGAAAGATCGCGGTCGATCAGTTCGCCATTTTCATCGCGTAGTTTGGCCGGCAGCGGCGTACCGCCCTCCGATTTGTCGAATGCAGTTTGAAGGATAAAGCCCAGCGTGCTGAGGCCGACAGCAACCGACCGCTTTGCACCCATCTTTTGAATCTTCTGCCGGCTGAACTGTACGGCTGTGTGAAACAACCCGGCGCCTATAAAGAAGCCGTAAATTGGGTCCTGGCGTTCTGAAAGCTGCATGCCGATCAGCGGGCGTTCCACGCGCTTGATATCGCCGCGGCCGCGTCGCCACAGAAAATTGTCGAGCGATGTCGCAGGCGGCCCCTGAAGGCCGCAGTCATTGGCGATGACGTTGGTCATGCCGCAGGGAAGGGCGACATAATTCGGATGATTCTGAAACCGGCGCTTGTTGATCGCGCTGGTGATTGCCGCCTGCATCGTGCCGTCGCCGCCGGCGAGGATCAGCGTGTTGGAGCCGCCGCGCTCGATATCGTCAAGCGCGGGATCAAGATCCTCGATTTGGTCGAGCACATAAGGGCGAATGTCGTCATGCCGCTTGGAGACATAGAGCAAATCTTCCGCCAGCAGCGGGCTGCGGGTGCTCTTGGAGTTGATGATCATCGATGCGGTCGACATCGCACACACTTGAAAACTGTCTGGCGGCGCAAATAGCCAGAACTTGGTTAATCTTTTTCTTCTTCTTCCGGGATTCGGGCAGCTCGCCGCATCGGCGAAAATGCCCGGCCCCCTCACGAGCGAAAACCCGCCGTTCAATGCGGCGAGTGATCATCATGTCACAAAACGGCCATATTTATCCCCCGAAACCGGGAGATTAGCAATCACCTAAATGGACAAGAAACCCGGAATTTAAAGGCTGCGCCGCCATTCGTGAAGGCCTTTCGCGGCTGGGCCGTCATCTCTGTCGCAATCAGTCGCTTTTTGTGACGAAGTCAGGTTTTCAGCGCTCAGATTTTAACGCCGCCCGGCCTTCCCGTCGGGTCAAATTTGCCGCCAAAGATTCGCATTTTCAGCGGGTTATGGCCGATCATGTAGCTGAGTTCGCATGGGTGCTTCACCCGCCAGACGCAAAGGTCCGCAACGTGGCCCGTTTCAATAGCGCCATAATCACCCCAAAGCCCCAGCGCTTTTGCCGCGTTGCGGGTGACGCCCGCCAGCGCCTCCTCTGGCGTCATGCGAAACAGCGTACAGCCCATATTCATGGTGAGCAGCAGCGAGGTTAAAGGCGAGGTGCCGGGATTGCAGTCAGTCGCGAGCGCCATCGGGACGTCAGCCGCACGCAGAGCGTCCACGGGCGGCAGTTTTGTCTCTCGCAAATAATAAAATGCACCTGGCAACAGCACAGCGACCGTTCCTGCGTCAGCAAGTATGCGCGCGTCCTCGGGTTTCAAATATTCGAGATGATCGGCCGACAGCGCGCCATAGCCCGCCGCCATTTTCGCTCCCCCGAGATCGGAAAGCTGTTCGGCATGGAGTTTCAACGAAAGGCCGAGCGACGTCGCCTTGTCGAAAACGCGCCGCATTTGCGCGCATGAAAAACCAATGCCCTCACAAAAACCATCGACGGCGTCGGCAAGGCCTTCTGTGCTCGCCGCCGGCAAAATTTTCTCGCAAACAAACGTGATGTAATCGTCAGGCTTGTCTTTGAATTCCGGTGGCACAGCGTGTGCCGCGAGCAGCGTGGTTTTAACGCGGATATTTCGTTCGCGCTGAAGCCGCCGCGCCGCGCGAAGCATTTTCAATTCGTTTTCCGTATCGAGGCCGTAGCCTGATTTTATCTCGACCGTTGTAACGCCTTCGGCAATTAGCGCATCAAGGCGGGGCAGGGCGGCTTCAACAAGTTCGTCTTCACTGGCGTCGCGAGTTGCGCGCACGGTAGAAAGTATGCCGCCGCCTTCGCGCGCGATCTCTTCATAGGATTTGCCGAGCAGGCGCGCCTCGAATTCGCGCGCCCTGTCGCCGCCGTAAACCAGATGCGTATGACAATCGATCAGGCCCGGTGTGATGAGCGCACCGTCAAGGTCATGAACCTCCCGCGCGAGCGCGTCCGGCGCATCGGAAAGTTCTGCGGCGGCGCCAACCCACGCAATTTCTCCCGCTTCAATCGCGACGGCGCCGTTCGCAATCAGCCCATAGGGCGCGCCGTCCCTCATGGTTGCGACGAAGGCGTTGGTTAACAGCAAATCCCACATGAGCGCCTGATGATCCTTTTTGAAATTCATCTATAATGAGCGCCGGCGGGCTTGTGAATGAATTGAATAGTTCCGGCGCGAGAATTGCTAATTTGAGAGCGGGGAATTGACTGTAGCCGGGTGTTAACGCCGGCCGAAAGGGTAACAGACATGACCATGATCGCTGGAACCTTGAAAAAAGCCGGGCTGCGGACGGCGCTTTCGTTTGCTGCTGGCGCTCTCGCGCTCTGGGCGCCGTCCAATGCCGAGACATTCACGGCGTCGGAAATCTCATTTCGGGACATCACCGGAACGGTGGAGATCAAAACCACAAGCGGCGACGAAATTGATGTTTCTATCCGCCAGGGAACGACCTACCGGCAAGTGCGGCTTGAGGAGAAAGACGGTGTCGTCACTGTCGTCATGGATCCGTGGAAAGAAGAGGAAGGCCGCGACTGCTGCGACCGGCGCATCACGCGCACATTCGATGCGCGCGCTGACCGCAAAGTCACGACCGGAGAGCCGCTCGATGAGCCGCTCTTTGCTGATCATCCGACTATCGAGGTCTCAATGCCGTTCGAAGGCGACGTTGAATTTACCGACGCGCGCATCAAGCTTTCCATGGAACGTATCCGCGGCTCGCTGCATCTCGATTCATGTTTCGTCTACGGCGAAACGAGCGACGTCGGCGAGGCGGTGATCAATATCATTCACGGCTCGCGCCTGGTCATGGGCAATGTGGCCGCCGGTCTTGAAATCGACGTTTCCGGCGATGCGGATGTGCGCGTCGGCGACGCCTCCATGGTGGATGTGGATGTTGCCGGTCCCGGTGACGTTATTCTCGGCGACATAGACGGCATGCTCGATATTTCGATTGCCGGTTCGGGCCTTGTTCGCGCTGCGCGCCTTGACGGGCCGATGACAACGCGTATTGCCGGTTCAGGCGCCGTTGCGGTCAAAGCCGGCACGGCGGACAAGCTGCGGGCGTTTATTGACGGGTCCGGCGCGATCTTTTTCGGCGGCGCCGTGACGCAGCCCGAAGTCAAACTTTACGGTTCTTCGGAAGTGCGCGTTGACCAGATCAACGGCCGCCTGACCCATCACGGTTCCGGCGCGGTCTATGTCAAAGGCGTGAAGGTCGAGGACTAGGCGCGCGCCTCAAACCCGATCTGACANNCGGACATTGCGGGACCGGTTCCTGTGTGCACTTTTGCGCCAATGTAACGAGCCGCTTTTCAAGTTTCTTAAGATCTTTCACCCGCGATCGGATGGTTTTTATATGTCCTTCCGTCAACGTATGAACCTCTGCGCAGGTTGGCCGCGCCTCTTCAAGCCCAATAAGCGATCGAATTTCCGCAAGTGAAAGCCCGAGCTCTCGCGCGCGCCGGATGAAATTGAGCCGTTCGGCTTCGGCTGATCCATAAAGACGATGCCCGCCAGTACTTCGCGGGGGCTTCGGCAACAGCGCGATTTTCTCATAATATCGGATGGTCTCGATATTGACGCCTGTGCGGCCGCTCAATTTCCCGATTGTGAATTCTTGATCAGACATTTGGCTTGAACCTGTAGTAACTACAGCTTGTAGCATGCACCTATGGAAAAGGAAGCAGATAAGAATTCCGCCGCAAAAACAGGCGGCTTTATTGCTGGCGGCAGCGCGCTATCCGGGCTGGCAGCGCTGATTGGCGCGTCGTGCTGCGTGCTGCCCATTGTCCTGGTCAATCTCGGCGCGAGCGCCGCTTTCGTGAGCAATCTTACTTTTTTCGCCCGCTACAAACCCCAGTTCGCAGCAGTGACGATTATTTTGATTGCGATTGGATTCGCAGCGGCGTTCTGGCGCGGGCGGCGCCCGGGGCTGACGACGATGATCATGTTGTCGCTGGCGAGCCTGTTCGCGCTGGGCGCATATCTCCTACCGCGATATGAGCCGTTTATTTTGAGGTGGTTGAATTTATGAACCGTGCAGTCATCGCCGAGTCGACGATTACCTGTCCTGCTTGCGGTCATCAGTCCAAGGACGTGATGCCGACAGAAGCCTGTCAGTTTTTATATGACTGCAAGGGATGTGGCGCCGTGCTGAAGCCAAAACATGGCGACTGTTGTGTCTATTGTTCGTATGGCGAAGTGAAATGCCCGCCAATTCAGGCCGGCGCTATGTGCCAAAGTCAGTAAAGTTGTTAGATCGTCTGTGCTGATGAACCGCCCACGAACTGGAGTGGCATTATCTAGCTTCGCGGCCGCCTGTCTAAGTCATCGCCGTCAAGACTGAAATACCGGCATCTGCTTCCTATTCCTCGGACGCATTCGCTTTGGCCATTTCTCCATAAAGGATCGGAACAAAAGCCGTGGTGAACGCCTCTGCATCACGCGGCGCGAGGTGGGACCACTCGACAATATAACAGCCCTGCAGCGCTTCA
>DGNI01000025.1 GCA_002388885.1 Parvularculaceae bacterium UBA4496
GGTGAAGCAGGCGCAGGAAACCGGTGCAGACGTTTTGATGCTCGACACGGCGGGTCGGCTCCAGAACAAGCGCGAGTTGATGGACGAACTCGCCAAGATCGTCCGGGTCATTAAGAAGCTCGACGAAACGGCGCCCCATGATGTCGTCCTGACGCTCGATGCGACAGTTGGACAAAACGCGCTCAGTCAGGCCGAGGCGTTTACTGAAATCGCCGGCGTCACAGGACTTGTGATGACCAAGCTCGACGGTACGGCGCGTGGCGGTGTGTTGGTGGCGCTCGCCGACAGATTCGGATTGCCGATTCACTATATCGGCGTTGGCGAAGCGGTGGAGGATTTGCATTCTTTTGACGCCGACGATTTTGCAGCGGCCCTTGCGGGCGTTCGATAAAATTTAAATCAGGGAGAACTCATGACCGCTACAGCGAATTCCGGCGGACAAAAACTGACAGGCGGCGCGAAACTCGCCGTCGATATGGGCCCGCTAGCGGTTTTCATGATTGCCTATTTCCTGGGCCAAAGACTTGCGCCGCTCGCCGGGGGGATAGTCGGTCAGGATTGGGCGATAGCAGACGGCGAAGAGATGTTTCTGGCGGTCGGCTTGTTCATGCCGGCGTTTTTGATCGCTTTCGTTTATTCGGTATGGAAAGAGCGCCGGGTCGCGCCGATGCTGCTTGTAACCGGCGTTATCGTCGGCGTACTCGGTTCGCTGACGCTGATTCTGCACAATAAGACATTCTTCTATATGAAGCCGACGATTGTTTACACGCTGTTCGCATCCGTTCTTGCCGCGGGGGTGGTTACAAAACAAAACTTCTTAAAATTACTTTTTGATGGTGCGTTACACATGCCTGAAGACGCGTGGGAAACACTGACCAAACGATACGCTGTGTTCTTCGCGATCCTGGCTGTGGCCAACGAAATAGCCTGGCGCTACTTGATGCGTGATTGCGATCTTTCAGGCGAGGCGGCATGCGGTGGCGAAAAGCACTGGGTAAATTTGAAAGTCTTTGGATTCACGATCATTAGTCTCGTTTTCACAGCCTTTCAGGCGCCGTTCATCGCCAAACATATGCCAAAAGATGATGGCGCGAGCTAAAGTCCGTCCGCCGGATTGGTAAACGGCGGAAAGTCCGACAGCCGGGCTGTTTCGTGATATTGTCGCAAAGCCCAGCCAACGCTCAGAAAAGCAAGATCGGCCCAAGGAATGTCCGCCCACTCGAATAGCCCGACTTCCAGGCTCTCTTCGCCCGCCATAACGCCCGGCGAGGTCAGGCGCGCGCGATACATAAGCTGTATCTGCGAAATTCTCGGAATGGAGTAAACGGCGAGCAAACGGTCGATTTCGATTTCTGCACAGGCTTCCTCCCGAGCCTCCCGGCGAGCGCCATCTTCAGCCGACTCGCCGTTTTCAAGATAGCCGGCCGGCAAAGTCCAGAACCCGCGTCGCGGGTCTATTGAGCGGCTGCAAAGCAGAATCTTCTGATCCCAAAGCGCGACGGCCCCGACAACGATCTTTGGATTATTGTAATCAATAAATCCGCATTCGGTGCATACCGACCTTTCCAGATTATCCCCAGGCGGAATAGTGTGCGTAAAATTCGGGTCAATCCTATAACTTTTGTTCATCGTCCTGATCCTGACAAAATAGTGATCGCCTGCCTGCGGAATATCCGCCTAAACCCTATTTAGGGGATTGACCGTAAGGGCGCCATTTTTGTAGATGACCGCAGCTGGCGTTTTGTTAGCGCCGCTTAGTTGAAACGTCCGCGTGGGATGCAATTTCGCACGGCAAGGGAAAACATGCAAAGCGACCTCCTTGTATCCTCGCTGGATAAATACGCCGCAAACGAACCAATCTTGTTGTAAAATCGCTTCAGGCTGCGTTTCGGCGAGCCTATCGCCTTCATAGAGCCAATTACGGAGAACAAAATGGCCTACTCGCTCAAAAACTCCCCGGGACATTTGCTACGCCGCGCTCAGCAGTATGCGCACGACCTTTACTCTTCCGAAGTCGGCAATTCCGGCCCGACCCCGCGTCAATACGAAGTGCTTCACGTGGTCGCCAACAACGAGGGCTTGAGCCAGACTGATCTCGTTCGCCACACCGGGATTGACCGCTCGACACTGGCGGACATGATCGCTCGGATGATGAAAAAAGGCCTGCTTTCGCGCAAGCGCACCAAGGAAGACGCCCGTGCGAACGCTGTTTCGATCACCGCTTCCGGCAAGCGGATGCTGACGTCGGCCAACGCCAAAGTAGCCAAGGCTGAAAAGTCTGCTCTCTCGGTGCTGCCAAAAACCCAACAAGCGGGTTTCATGAGAGCGCTGCGGTCTTATGCGGAAGCGCTGGACAAAATGGACCAAGCCGCCGCCGCGCCAAAGAAGAAGGCTGCACGAAAGGCGACGCGCAAAAAGACGACAGCGCGCAAAACTACTAAGCGTAAAGCCAAGCGCCGCACAAAGCGCCGTTAATCGGTCGCGATACCTAAGACGATCAAGCGCCGCCAGCTCATGCTGGCGGTGTTTTTGTTTTTTTTCGATGGTGCGTCCTGAGCCACTTTTCGACCGGTGGAGCTGGGCTTTGTTTGTTCGACGAAACGGAACGGGCGCCATGGCCACCCAGGCTGATTGTGCGGTCATACATTACGAGCGCGGCGGCGATCGAGAGATTAACGCAAAATCGAGTCGGGATCTTAACAAGATGCGTGCAAAGCGACCTTGCCTCAGGCGAGAGGTCACCCTTTTCCGGTCCAAGCAAATAGGCGGCATTTAGCGGATGGCTGAAGCTCGGTAGGTCAATTGCGGCGTCATCGAGTTCCACGCCAACCAGCACGCATCCTTTCGGCAACCGCATCTCGGCGAAGCTATCCCATTCGTAGAGCGGCACATGGGCAGCGCTTTTGGCGGTATCGGAAAGATTAACCTCCCGTGCGTGGTGATGCGCTGCGACCGTAAACGCAAAACTCGCATTAAAAGCGTGCGCCGTGCGCAAAACCGCGCCCAAATTCATGGGCTTTGAAATGCGTTCCGATCCGATTCCGAAATAGCCGCGCAATCCCAATACGCTCCTTCTCCGATCTTTAGGCCGTAGCCCTTGGCTGTGTAGCCGGTCAAGTAGACGGAGGGAGTCGATTCGGGGCATGCTGGGCCCCATGTCGGAAAGTGAAAACACGCGCGAGGAGAATCCGCCAAAGGATGAGCGGATAAAGTTCCTCTTGATCGCATCTGATCGCCCTGAAGCGCGGCTTGCCGCTTTTTTTACGGGGCGGCGGGCGAAGCGCTCAAACGCGCGCGTGACGATCCTTCACGTGATGGAGCCGCCCGAGTTCGGCCATTGGGCGACAGTTGCTGAAACCATGCGGGCGGAAGCGGAGGAAAAAGCAGAAGCGCTATTGAACGAGTTTGCAGCAGAGGTGAAGGCGCAGTCAGGCGAAGAGCCGGAGCTCATCATGCGTGAGGGAGAAACCGCCGATGAGCTGCGAAAGTTGATAGAGGAAGATGAAAGCGTCGCGATCTTATTTCTGGGGGCGTCGGCGGGTCAAAAAGGGCCGGGCCCGCTTGTTTCAGCACTAGCGCAAAAACCGGCCTATCTCGGCGGGCGACCGATCCCCGTTACGGTCGTGCCGGGGGCGATGACCCGTGAAGAACTACGCCGCCTTTCCGGATAAGCGATGGACCGCGACAAGTTTCACCTGCCCGGGCGGCATTATTTTTTATCGCATTCCGTCGGGGCGCAGCCCAAAGCATTTAATGAAAAATTGAATGCCGGTTTTGCAGCTCCTTGGCGCACGGAAGGTTTCCATGTCTGGGCGCCGTGGTTTGACGCTGTTGATCAGTTTAGACGCGGCCTCGCGCCAATCATCGGCGCTATTGCGAAAGATATTTGTCCGCTTGCAAATGTTTCTGACGGGATTTCAAAAGTGCTTCTGTCGCTGCCGGAAAGAAAAGGCCGGCGAAAGTTAGTTTTGACGGAAGATGACTTTCCAACTGTCGGCTTTGCCCTCGCGCAAGGAGAAAGGCTCGGATATGAGCTCGTTTTCCTGCCCGGCGGCGAGCGTCTCGCAGACCCTGACGCCTGGGCGCCGGCGTTTGAGGATGACGTGCAGCTTCTGGCCGTTATGCAGGTTTTTTCCAATTCTGCCGTTCAATCGCCGGTCGCAGAAATCGCTCGCCGCGCCCGGGAAAGAGGCGTTTTTTCCTTGATCGACGTTGCGCAGGCTGCGGGGGCCGTACCAGTTCGGCTAAATGACTGGCGCCCGGATTTCGCCGTTGGCACGTCATTGAAATATCTCTGCGGCGGTCCGGGCGCGGCGTACCTTTGGGCAAATCCTGAAAGTGCGAGGCAATGCGCGCCGTTGAATGCAGGCTGGTTTTCTCACGCAGATCCTTATGAGTTTGATATCCGTCATTTTGAATTTGCGGAGGGTGTTACGCGGTTTGCAGGCGGTACGCCTTCGATTGGGCCTCTGGCCGGCGCCTCTGCCGGACATGAGGTTTTGAATGTGCACGGGCCTGATAAAATTTATCAGCACAATCAAAAACTATTAACGCGCCTGATTGATGCGCTTCCGGGCAGTGCATTTTTATCAACCAGAAAAGAAGGCGCGCGTGGTTCCTCAGCCTTGATCAGAGTAAACGACTATGATGCAGCGGCGAGTGTTTTGGCCGAAGCGGGCGTCATTCACGATACCCGGCTGGGCGCAGTTCGCGTGTCCGTTCATCTCTATAATGATGAAGCGGACATCGATGCGCTCGCCGGGGCGCTGTCGCCCTATTTATAAGCCAAGCTTCAATGAAACCGGTGCGTGATCTGACGGCTTTTCCCAGCCGCGTGCATCGTCGTGGATTTTGAACGCTTTGCGTCCTCCAGCTAACGCCGGCTTTTTCAAGGACGGGCTTACCCAGATGTGGTCAAGGCGCCGTCCGCGGTTCGACGCCCGCCAGTCGCGCGCGCGATAGGACCACCACGTATAGAGCTTTTCATCCTCGGGAATAAGTTCGCGCGCGACGTCGATCCAGCCGTGCGCATCGACAACCTTGGAGAGTCGCTCGACCTCAACGGGCGTGTGTGAGACGACTTTCAGAAGCTGTTTGTGCGACCAGACGTCATGTTCGAACGGCGCAACATTAAGGTCGCCGACAAGGATGGATTTGGAACGGGGCCCGAGCTCTGAAAACCAATCCGCCATCTCATCAAGAAATTCGAGTTTGTGGGCGAATTTGTCGTTCTTTTTCGGGTTGGGCTCGTCACCGCCAGCCGGGACATAGAAATTATGGACGCGCAGGCCGCCGGGCAAGCTTGCTGCAACATGGCGGCAGTCACTCTTGGCGCAAAACTCGCGCTTCTCGATATTCTTAAGTGGAAGTCTCGAGACAATCGCTACGCCGTGATAGCCCGCCTGACCGGAAACGGCCTGATATTGATATCCAGCTTCACGAATGGCTTTCGCAGGAAAATTATCGTCAAGGCATTTGATTTCCTGAAGGCACAGGACGTCAGGCGCTTCTTCTTTCAAGAATCGCTTTACCAGACCGATACGTAGACGGACGGAATTAATATTCCAGGTTGAGATTTTCATGAAGCCGCCAGACGCGAGAGGGGATGAGCAGGGTCGCATTTGGCCTTTGGAACCTGCGGCGTCAACCCGGGGCCTGCGCAAGTTGATTGTGGCGGCGCTCGGCGCGTCATATGACCTGCGAAATGGCGCTTGATCTCGCTCTATTGCCGGAGAACCTCCCTGCTTGGGCGGCCGTGGCCGCTATCGCGGCGAGTTTTTTTACAGCTGCGCTGACAGCCGCCTTCGGTCTTGGCGGCGGGCTGGCGCTTCTCGCCCTGATGAGCGTGGTCTTCCCGCCGGGCGCTGTCATTCCGGTCCATGGCGTCGCGCAGGTTGGGTCAAATGCCGGGCGACTTTACCTACAGCGAAAGGACGTCATCTGGCCGATAGTGCTGGTGTTCAGCGCTGGCGGTGTCCTTGGGGCCAGTCTTGGCGGGCGGCTAGCGGTGGAGGCCCCGATCTGGCTCCTTCGTGGCGGAGTGGGATGCTTCATTCTTTTTTCCATCTGGGGGCCGGGTTTTAAAGAATTTGCGCCGGGACGGCTGACGTTCTTTTTGACGGGCGTTGTTGCGTCATTTTTGACGATGTTCTTCGGCGCCACGGGACCGATTGCGGCGACCATGCTATCGGCGGCGAAACTGCAGCGCTTGAACCTGGTCGTCACTCATGCCGCCTGCATGGTTTTCCAGCACCTGTTTAAGATTATTGCGTTCGGGCTGTTAGGGTTCGCCTTTACTCAGTGGGCCCTTGTGATCGTCGCGATTTTGCTATCCGGTTTTGCTGGGACTTATGCAGGAACCCGCCTTTTACGGAAGATGCCGGAAGCGACGTTCAAAAGCGGATTCAAATATATCCTGACGGCGATTGCCGTTTACCTGCTCATCACTGCGGTGCTTGAGGTCAGAACAGGTTGAACGAAGATCCGGTGATGCTTACCGGCCAGCGGCCGAATTCGAACAACCTGAACTTGGCGGCGAAAGGGTGATTCTCCGCATCGAAGTCGGCGTTTGCAGCGGCGATCAGGGCGAGTGCGGCGCCATTCGCCGCCTGAACTGCCGCGCCGACGCCGAGCGTCTCGATCGCGCTGTCATCAAGGTCGCTTAGGTAAGACAGTTCCTCAATGGCATCTTTCGCCGGCCCGGATACTTTTTCCGCAATCAGCGCCATGCCAATGCGCAACGCGTCCTCCGAAAGCATCTCGAGAGCCCTGCCGGTGAGGTCCGCCCGTAACGATTCCTCAGCCTCCCATGCAGGGCTTTGCCAATCGAGGCTTTCCGCCGCTGAAGCCGCGTCATCCCAATCGAGCAGCATGGCGACCTCCGCATCAGGAAAGCCAAGACCGGAGCAATAGTCGTCTGCAGCCGCCTTCGCGCCGGGCGTAAGCGCCTCGCCGATATTGGCGAACCACGGGATGCGGTCGAGGGATCGGGCGAAACGCGAAAGCCGCGCCAGGCCGGGCAATTCCCGTTCGAGGTCTTCAAGTTCGTTTTCGTCCACGGAAATACGCCTCTTCGCTTCACCGCCTCTTAGCCTGGCTTTGCGTCCAAGAAAAAGGCGTCCGACCTTTTTGAGATCGGACGCCAAGCTGCGCTGTTGCGCCTACGCCGGGAGGGGATATTCCGGCGACGCGACGGCTATCGGGCCTGCAAGCGGGGGGGCAACGCCGGCCCGAGCTTCAACGCCAATCGCGTAGTGTTACATTAACGCATCAGTGGCCTATTTTTCAATAGAGAGGCGAAAAAAAACTTGCCTGTGACACTGTTACAAAATGGCAATTATCCAGCTTCCTAACGATCAAGGAATCGCCCGCCCGCTTCGGGAGCTCGGAAAAGGTTGTTGGCGAGCCTTTCGCCGGTCTTCACATTGTCGAGAGTGACAATGGTCAAGCCGCCCTGAAGGTCGCGAACGATCCATCGGCGCAGTTCGAGTTCAGGCGCGTTGGCGATCAGTGTCAATTCGCCTTCGGTTTCTTCATCATCCGATGCAAATGTAACGGCGACATTATCGACGCCGCGGTCAACACCAATGATGCGTGCATCATCACGATCGATCTTTTTGCTCAACAGAAATTTTAGCGGCGTCTTGCCGACAGGATAGGAGTCAGTTGTTTCAAGGTCTTCATCCCGAACATAAACGAGACCGCTATTCGCGACGATCAGAAGCGGCGTCGGCGGATCGTACTCGAAACGGAGGAAACCGGGGCGACGCAAGTAAAACCTTCCGGAAGAAATCGCCCCGGAAGGCGCAATTTGCGTGAAGTCACCGTTTAACGTGTCGAGGTTCTCGACATAGCTAATGAGTTTTTCGGCAACCGCTTCATCTGTTTCATTTTCGAATACAGGGGGGGCTTCAAGGGGCGGCTGTTCAGCCTCTGCATCACCGGCTTCCGATGCGGCGGGTTGCGTGTTTTCCGCAGCCTGGGTGGCGGAGGTGTCGGCAGCCACAATAACCGAAGCGACTGTCGCGGGCGCAGGACTTGCGGCGAGCGCAACGTCGGCGCAAGCGAAAGAAATCATAGAAAGCAGGGCAAGGCTCATTGCTGGTCCTTTTGGCTTTGAAGGAACATCATAGCTAGGGTTTGCTCGCGTCGAAAACCCGCCGCAAATATGGCGGCGCAAAGGCTGTTGATACACAATAATGTTATCGAATGGTCATTATCGCATAAGGGCGTAGGGCCCGCCCCGCTCCAGCGCGCGTTTATAAGCGGGTCTCGCCTGTACGCGCTCAACGAAGCCCGCGATATTGGGATAGGCTTTGATGTCGCCGCGCGCGGCGAAAGCTTCCGCGGGGAAACTCATGATGATGTCGGCGGCGGTGAGCTCCGGCCCGGCAAGCCACGAGTTCGCGCCAAGTTCGTTTTCGAGATAGTCGAAATGGGCCTTCATCGTGTGGTCGAGGTAACCGTCTCTGACGCCTTTGACGAGGCGCTTTGCAACGGGCCGAACAAAGAACGGCATCGGCGCTGATTCCATTCGGCCTAGCAAAAGCGTCAGCACCAGCGGGGGCATGTAAGAACCTTCGGCGGCGTACATCCAGTAACGGTATTTTTCAAAGTCGGGCGCTCCAGGCGAAGGGCGAAGCCTGCCTTCCCCAAAACGGTCCAGTATGTGCTCCATCACTGCACCGGTCTCGGCGAAGATGTGGCCGTTATCTTCAATCACTGGCGACTTTCCGAGCGCGTGGATTTTTTTCAGCGCCGCTGGCGCTAGGTTTGTCTTCTTGTCTCGATCATAGCGCTTCACGTCATAGTCGATGCCCAGCTCTTCGAGAAGCCATAGGACTCGTTGTGATCGAGAGTTTTCGAGGTGATGAACCGTAATCATAAATTTTCCCTATGAAAGCGTAGCAAGTGCGTCTTTTGAAAACGACATCAGTTCGTCGTGCTGTCCGTCCTTGATCTTCATTGCCCAATGCGGGTCCTGCAAAAGCGCCCGGCCAACCGCGATTAGATCAAAATCGCTACGCTCCATTCGGCGGAGAAGTTCATCGAGGCTTGCCGGTTCCGAAACTTCCCCGGCATAGGCGGCGGTAAATTCGCCTGTCAGGCCAACGGAGCCGACGGAGATCGCAGGCTTTCCTGTCAGCTTTTTCGCCCAGCCGGCGAAATTCAGATCTGAATTTTCGAAAGCCGGTTCCCAGAAGCGCCGCTGCGAACAGTGGATGATATCAATCCCGGCGTCGACGAGCGGCGTCAGCCATTGTTCCAGTTCATCCGGCGTTTGCGCCGCCCTGGCCGCAAAGTCCTGCTGCTTCCACTGCGACAGGCGAATGATCAAGGGATAACTGGAGTCGACCTGCGCGCGGGTTCGCCGGATGATCTCACACGCAAACCGTGTGCGCCCTTCCCAGTCGCCGCCCCATTCATCGGTGCGCTGATTGGTCTCGGCCCAAAAGAAGCTGTCGATCAGGTAACTGTGAGCGCCGTGAAATTCGACGCAGTCAAAGCCGAGCTCTTTTGCAGCAATGGCGGCGTCGACAAATTCCATGATCGCCGTTTCGATTTCTGCCTCGCTCATTGGCTCCCACAACGGCTTGCCGGCGACCTTGAAACCGGAGGCTGACCATGAGGGGACGTTCTGATGCGCTGTTTTTGCGGGATTGCGATAGGGCCCTTCGTGCCAGAGCTGCAGGCCCATCTTTCCGCCCGCCTCATGAACCCCTTCGATGACTTTTTTCCAGCCTGCCTTGGCTTTATCGGAGACGATATTCGGCACGTTCGGCGTGCCGGTTGCCGTCACCGCATTCGTTGAGACTCCTTCGGACAGGATCAATCCCATGCCGCCTTCGGCCCGGCGGCGGTAATAGGCGGCGACATCTGGCCCCGGAATATTGCCAGGCGAGAAGCTGCGCGTCATCGGCGCCATGACTAGCCGGTTTGGGAGGCTCAGATTTTCTGTACGGAATGGCGTGAAAAGGACTTTAGTCGCAGCGGTCATTTGCTTTCCTTGGGTGAATAATCGGTGGCACAATACGTGAGGCATTGCCGAAAGGCATCTTTTGTAAGCAGACACAAGGTTGGATAAGTTTGGGGGAACGCTATAAGCGGGCCATGAAGTTTCTCGATCGCGCAAAAATTTACATACAAAGCGGGGCTGGCGGCAACGGATGCATGTCGTTCCGGCGGGAGAAGTTTGTCGAATTCGGCGGGCCGAATGG
>DGNI01000153.1:0-219 GCA_002388885.1 Parvularculaceae bacterium UBA4496
TCGGCACGTTCAACCCGCTGCTCGGCAAGACCGACGAAAACCGCGTCAAATACGACGCCGAGCGCGCCAAGCACTGGCTCGATAAAGGCGCCAAGCCGTCGGACCGCGTCGCACGCTTTTTCTCTGTGAACGGCCTTGTGAAATGGGAGCACGGCAACAACCCCAACAAGGGCAAGCCGGGCGCCAAGGCGCGGGAACGCGAGCAGGAAAAGAAAGACA
>DGNI01000153.1:257-5813 GCA_002388885.1 Parvularculaceae bacterium UBA4496
CGGCCGAGGAAGCCGCCGCCGAAGAAAAGGCTGAATAGGTTAAGCTGTTATTCAGCTTATTCAAAAAAGGCGGCGCTCTGGCAGCGCCGCCTTTTGCCTTGCTCCTTCGCCCTAAATTCGCCTTGCTGGGTTTTATGCTAGAACGCCAGCCAGTTTGACCCATGGTGAATTTATGAACCGCGTGACGCAGCCTTTCCTGAAATCCATATTTGCGAGCGCCGCCCTGTTGGCGCTTGCCGCCTGTAATGACGGCGGCGACGTCCAGTATGACGCCGCGCCAGCCGCCGGCGTCATGGCGGAACGGTCCGAAAGTTTCCGTACAAACGATTCGCCGGACCGCAGCGAAAGCGCGCCGCCGGTCGAGCCCGGCGAACAGGCCGGCGCCATGCTCGCCTATTCCTATTCCATGGGCGTCGAAGCGCCGAAAGGCGCCGTCTCGGCGCTGAAAGACGCGCATGAGGCGGTCTGCATGAGCGCAGGGCCGAATGTCTGTCAGGTGCTCGGCTCGTCGGTAAACTCATGGGACGACGATCACATCTCCGCCAATCTCAATTTGCGCGCTGCGCCCGAATGGCTTGCAACATTTCGCGAGACGATCGTTTCCGACGCCGATGAGGCGGGCGGGCGCATCACATCGAACTCGGTGAATGCGGAGGATCTGACCACCTATATCATCGACCTTGACGCGCGCCTTGCAGCGAAGCTGGCGCTGCGTGACCGCATCAAAAACCTGCTGGAAACGCAGGAAGGCTCCTTGAGCGATATTCTGGCGGCGGAACGCGCGCTTGCCGACGTGCAGGGCGAAATCGATTCTATGAATGCGCAACTGGCCGCCGCCCGCGCTCGCGTCAGCATGTCAATGTTGTCGATCAGCTATCGCAGCGATCCGACAACCTCATCCGGCGTCTTCAAACCCTTGCGTGAAGCGGTGAAAGGGTTTTTCAGAACATCGGTGGCGTCTCTCGCGGAAGCTGTAGACTTTGTGGCGAGAGCCTGGCCGTTTTTCCTCATCGCGCTGGGCGTTTTGTTTATCCTGCGCCGCTGGTGGCGCGGCCGTCGCGCCGGCGCACGATAAGAGCGCATCTTGAAAAGCTGGAGCGGGAATTACCGCCCGCCTTTCTGTCAATTAATCTTTGCCTTGGAACAGTTTCTCAATTGCTGTGTTTGCCTGTCATCACGTTTACGAAGCGCCGTCCGTGCGCGGAAATTCGCGCTGGCGGGCAAACAAAGGAGCTAAGCGATGAAACAGATCGCAACCATAACCGCCCTCTTGTTCATGAGCCTGTCGCTTTCAGGCTGCCTTCTTGGCGCAGCCGCGGGCGCTGGCTATGTCGCCCATGACGAAGCGACCGAGAACGACGGCGAATTTGACCCGCTCGAAGAAGCTTATGATGGCGACCCGGATACAAAGGGTCCGCTGGATGATGACGACTAATTGCTTGCCCGAAAGGGCGGCGAAAGTCGTCTGACGAGATATCAAAGGCGCGCTGGCAAGGCGCGCCTTTATTCTTTCCACACCAAAAAAAGAACCGGCCCTGAAGGTCAGCGTCAAACGCAGCATCCCTTCAGGGCCGTCTTTAGAAAAGCGGGAACCGGCTTGGGCGACTTAACGGTTCCGCGCTTTTCTCCCCCGGGTGTTCCCGGCTGCTGCGCCGGAAACTCCGTTTAAGCCTTTCTCACGTCTCCCCCAGAGAAGGCTTTCCGGAACGCTCCCCCGGGCGATGCGCGTCGCGAGGCTTTTCACCTCTGCGCGGCGCATCGCCGGGAGGAGGGAACCGTGGAAGCTCAGTACGTCTCATTGTCGATCGCGATCATAACCGGCGGCATCGGCAGGCTGGGCTCGAACGGATTTTCCATATTCGCGACTTTTTTGGAGATTTCGAACTCGGCGTCTTCGGCCCAGGCGGTAGCGCCGAAATAGTTGACGGCGGCGCCGGCGGCGACTGCGGCCAGGACTCCCAGATATAATCCTCTATCAAACATCTTTCTCTCTCCTCAGTTTGGTCAGGACGGGTCGCCGTCCTGATGGTGTTAACCATAGAGAGCCTTGGAAACTCTTGATGTGATGCCCGTCACAGCCTTGTTCCGGTTCACAAAATCGCCGCAATCGGGGCTGGGTTCGCCTTGTTTCCCGGGCGGGCGTTCCCTGAAAGGAATTCCCTGTTCGCGAATCCGCAATATCGACGACCAATGTCGCATCAGGCCTGCGCCGCAGCGTTTCGCGAACGGCCTTGCTAGTGCGGCCCGGCCCCGCCTAATGTGCGCGCCTTGTGGATTTCCCAAGCGGAGGGGCGTTACTCGTGATTTCTGATTTGATCGGCTCAGTGAACAATCTTGTCTGGGGCGTGCCAATGTTGGCGCTGCTCCTCGGCACCGGCCTTTACCTTACCATCGGGCTCGGTTTCATGCCGATTCTGCGAATCCCCTACGCATTCGGCCAGCTGATAAAAGGCGGCAAGCGCCACGATGCGGAAGAAGGCGACGTATCGCCTTTCGGCGCCCTTATGACCGCGTTGTCCTCAACAGTCGGTACTGGGAATATCGCCGGTGTCGCCGTCGCGATCGCCATTGGCGGGCCGGGCGCCCTGTTCTGGATGTGGATGACAGCGCTTGTGGGCATGGCGACGAAATACGCCGAGGGCGTTCTCGCGGTGAAGTTCCGCGAAGTCGACGCCGACGGCCGGCATGTTGGCGGGCCGATGTATTACATCAAGAACGGCATGGGAAAGAACTGGGTCTGGCTCGGCGGTCTGTTTGCGATCTTCGGCGTTTTCGCCTCGCTCGGCACCGGCAATTACATTCAGGCGGTTTCCGTCGCTGATGCGCTGCATTCAAGCTACGGCGTGCCGATCTGGATAACCGGCCTTGTCATGATGGGGCTTGCGGCCGCGGTGATCCTTGGCGGCATCAAACGTATAGCCAATGTCGCCGGCAAGCTGGTGCCGTCCATGGCGGCGTTTTATTTCATTGCCGGCGTTATCGTACTTATTTTGAATGCGGATGCGATCCCGGATGCGTTTTCGCTGGTCATCAGCCGCGCCTTCGGGTTTGACGCTGCTGCAGGCGGATTTTCCGGCGCGCTCTTGATGCTGGCGATGCAACGCGGCGTTGCGCGCGGTATTTTCTCGAACGAAGCGGGACAGGGCTCGGCGCCGATCGCCCATGCTGCGGCGAAAAACAAGGATCCGGTGAACCAGGGCATCATCGCCATGCTCGGCACGTTCATCGACACGATCGTAATCTGCTCGATCACCGGCCTTGCGATTCTTGCGACCGGCGTCATTCCGCCGGAATGCAATGCTGTTTCGATCCTCACAAACGATGTGATGCCGGCGATTTGCGACACGGGTCCGCCGATCACTATTTCCGCTTTTGAGGCGGCGCTGCCGGGCGTCGGCATGCATGTGGTGACGATTTCGCTGGCGCTGTTCGCCTTCACCACCATTCTTGGCTGGAGCTATTATGGCGAACGTTGCGCTGAATATCTTTTCAGCGAAAAGGCGGTGCTGCCCTATCGCATCATTTATGTGGGCGTCGTCTTCGCAGCGACCATGGTGCTCTACGCTGGCGACGACGTTGATGCCGTTATCAATACGGTCTGGCTGGCCACAGACACGCTCACCGGCGCTATGGCCGCGCCGAACCTCGTCGCGCTGCTGGCGCTCTCGCCATTGGTCTTCAAGCTGACAAGGGACTATTTCGAAAGAGAAAAAGCGGCTCGCAAGTCAGGAAAGTAATATTGACGCGGGATCGGTTGCGAGACGTTGCGCGCGCGGGCTATCCTCGCCCGCGTTTCGGCGAAGGAGTTTTCCGGTGAAATCAGGACTGGCGTTTCTGGCGATTGCAAGTGCAGCGCTCATGACGGGCGCAGCTGAAGCGCAGGACGATGATGCCGCGCTTGGCAGCGTCTATGTCCGCGCGGGCGCAGGCTATACGTTCGTCAACAACTGGGACCAGGATTTCACCTACAATCCCGATGCTGTTTTCGTGATGCCGCCGCCAACCGGCCAGACCATCGAAAACGGCGACGGCGTGATCTTCACAGGGGCGCTCGGTTTCGATTACGCCGACGGCATCCGTACGGAACTTGAATATCGCTATGCCGCGACGGAGTTTGACAGCGTTACGCTTGCAGATCCGATGCTCGGCCCGGTTGCGGCGGTGACGGCGAATGACGACATCAAGGGGCATTTCCTGATGTCGAACTTCTATTTCGACTTCAACAACGCCTCGCGGTTTACGCCCTTTATCGGTGGCGGCGTTGGCGGGGCGTTCATGGAAAATGAAAACGGACAACGTGATGCGGCGTTGGCGCTGCAGGCGCGGGCTGGCGTTTCCTATGAATTGAGCAGTGGATTCCTCGCAGACGTTGAATATGTCTATCTGCGTACGAATGAACTTTCATTCGGGCCTGACATTGACGACTTCGAGCCCAGCGGTCCTGTTGGTCCGAATATCGGCGATGATCGCTACCAGGCGTCATCCGTAATGATGTCGCTGCGCAAGCATTTTTAAAACCGCGCCATGACAATCGAACTTTATCTCGCTTTTGTGGCGGCGTCGGCGCTCCTGATCCTGACGCCGGGGCCGATGGTCGCCTATATCGTGGCGACAACGCTCGCGCATGGCCTGCGCCACGGATTGATTGCGCTGATCGGATCAGCCGCGGCGTCTGCCGTCCAGCTTGCAGTTGTCGTCGCTGGCCTCTCGCTGATCCTGAATGCTGCAAGCGAGGCGTTTTTCTGGCTGAAATGGATCGGCGTTGCGTATCTCGCCTATCTCGGCGTCAAAGCACTGCGCGAGCCGGATGCAGAACTTGCGCCCACGCTTGTCGTCACGCGATCGGTTCGCCGCACCGTCACTGAGGCGTTTTTCGTCAATCTCACCAATCCAAAGGCGCTGCTGTTTCACGGTGCGTTTCTGCCCCTCTTCATTTCCGCATCAGCGCCGGCGACGCCGCAGCTTGTGCTGCTCGCGGTGACGTTTGTCGTCGTCGCAGCGGTGCTGGACGGGTGCTGGGCGATTTTCGCGGCCCGCGTGAAACCGCTTCTGGCCCGCATCGGCCGCTGGCGGCACAGGATTACCGGCGGCGTTTTGCTGACGGCGGCGGCGGGCCTCGCGCTGGTCAGGAAATAAAGCCGCACCGCCTTCAAAAGACGAATTTCATCAGCTAGACCACGCGCGACTAATTCATTCCGGCGCGCCGCTGCGCCGTTCATTTCAGGAGATTTCATATGGCCCGCAAAAAAATCGCCCTTATCGGCGCCGGCATGATCGGCGGCACGCTCGCCCATATCGCCGCCCAGAAGGAGCTGGGGGACGTCGTCCTGTTCGACATCGCCGAAGGCATCCNNGGCGGCACGCTCGCCCATCTCGCCGCGCAAAAGGAACTCGGCGACGTTGTTCTGTTCGATATCGTTGAGGGTATTCCGGAGGGCAAGGGTCTCGATATTGCCGAAAGCTCGCCGATTGACGGCTACGACTCACGCCTGAAAGGCACGCAGGACTACGCTGATATCGCCGGCGCAGATGTTTGCATCGTGACCGCCGGCGTCG
>DGNI01000105.1:0-6961 GCA_002388885.1 Parvularculaceae bacterium UBA4496
GAATGCCGGCGTGGAATATATTGGCGCGCGGCGGCTGGCCACCATCATGGAGACCGTACTCGACGAGGTATCCTTCACCGCCACGGACAAAGGCGGGGAGACGATTTCCATCGATGCGGCCTTTGTGAAGGCGCGGCTTAGTGACATCACCAAGAACGCCGATCTGTCCAAGTATATCCTTTGATCCGCCACGCCTTTTTCGCCGTCGAAACAATCCTTTAGCGCGGCAATTCCGCATCAGCCGCGCCATAATCGGCGCGTCAGAACCTCAATACGCGCCAAAACCGCGCAAACTCACGGCTTTAGGCGCAACTCCGGGCTTTCACGATCGTTAATGACAGGTTAATCTAGGGTTCTTGAGGGAGTTTGGAGCGGGGATTTGGTCATGGCGGACGGCGCAGCGCGGACGTGGAAGCGGCGATCCATGATGTCATTCGCCGAGGATGCCGACCCTCGGTTTCTCGAAAAAACCGAAGAGAAAAAAGTCGCGTCTGAAATCGACAGCGGCAAGAAGCGCCCGCGCATCGCCTTCACCGGCGAGGAGTGGGGCTTCGGCTATCAGGCGACGGACGCCTTTCTGCGCCGGGCGCGCGAAAACGGCACCGTCTCCGACGCAGGCCTCGCCGCGGTAAACGCGCGCACCGAGCGCGAATTCGAAGCTGCAAGCTCTAACTCAAAATTCGATTACCGCTTCGCCGACACCATGCCGCTGCGCACCAAGGAACAATCCTTGATGGCAGTGAAGCAGCTCACAGCCGACTTCGCGGTCGTTCCGTTTTATCATCCGTATACGGGCTATGATTTCGAGGCGCTGCGCGCCATGGCGAGCCAGTTCACGCTGCTCGGCGTCGATCAGGTGGAGGCCACTGACAATATGTGCCTCGCCGTGCATGAATCGCAGCTTTACGATCTCATCCAGTCATCGCATCCGGGCACCGGTTTTTCAGCACTGCAACGCCGTTTGCGCAAGGACTGGGGATTAATTGATTCCGAAAGCGGCAATTCTCCCGGCGCCGATTACGCCAATGAAACGCCGCGCGCGGGCCTGCCGATCGACATGTCGGATCAAAAACTGATCCGTGACCGGATCGATGTGGTGTTTGCGGGCCCCGAGGCGGCGCGGCGCTGCAAGTCGAAGCTGGACGGCCTGCGCGCTGTCGGCGTCGAAGTGCGCGAGACCGCGCAGATGATCGAGCCGCATCGCGAGCTCGCCAAGCTTGCCCGCTCGACACTCAACACCGGCCGTCAGACCAACACGATGTTCGACCCGATCAGCGGCGAAACGCGGTTTTATTCGACCCTCGGCGCAGAGTCCCAGAACGGCAAACTGTTCGGCATGCTGCTGCCCTACGAAGTCGCGATGCGGTCATCAGATTACGTCATCATTGACGACAATGTCGATGATGCGCCGCCGACCAAGACCCGTTTCATGGTGGTCGAAAACAACCCCGACCAGACGCTGTTCGAGGATAAGTATCGGACGACCGACGCCAAGACGGCGTACTGGACGCGCCGCATGCAGTCGATTTCGAGCCCCACCGGCTCGTTCGGCGAAGGCTTCTTCAAAATGTTCGGTTATGTGGCCGGAACGGTCGCCGTGGCGCTCGTCGCTCTCGGCGCATTCGGGCTGCTCACGGCGACGCCGCTTCAGTTAAATGCGCCCGCTTCATTGTCGTGGTTGTCGGGCCTTACCGCCGGCACTGCCGTTGTCTTTGGCGGCATCGCCGCTATCGCTGCCTGGATATTGCTCTCTGTGCAGAGTACCGGGGAGCGCGGCGTGCGCGTCCTCATGCGCTTCCTGCGCAGCGGAGACGCCGCCTCCATCGGCGATGTTGAAAACTACCTGCGCAACTATGGCGTTCGTCATGCGGTTGTACGCTTTGATGAAGACAGCGAGCGCGGGGCGCCTTCCGCCATCGTTCTCGATATTGAATTCCAGCCGGAAGATTTCGCCTTCGGGCCATTCGCCATGTTCTCACGGCGCCTGCGCGGCTCCGTCGTCAACGGCGCCATGAAGAAAGCGTTCCAGCGCTGGAAAAACCGCGGCGTCACCGTGCTCGCCGCCATGCCGTTCGAACGCGGCAAGGCGCAACTGCCGGCGCACAAGGCTCGCCGCTGGTGGGCGGAAGCCGTCAGCGCATGGTTCGCCGATGCGGCCGAAACATGGTTCATTCGCCTGTCGCGGCTGATTGCGTTCTACTTCCTGCCGGCAGCGCTGATCGTCATGCTGATCTGGACGCTCTTGAACGGCTAAAGTTCTATCGTTTCAAAAACACGTAGAAGGCGCCGTCGCCGCCATGGCGCTGGTGCGCCCTTGCGGCGCGCGACACGTATCCACGCACGAGCTCTTCGTTCACCCAATCCCTGAACCGCGCCCTGAGGACGCCCCGGCCCGCTGTATCAGCGCCAGCGCCCTTGCCCGTAATCACCAGAAGACAGCGCGCGCCGCGCGCATGCCCCACCGCAATAAACCGGTGCAAGGTTGTGCGCGCCGTTTCCTGACGATGGCCATGCAGATCCAGGACGGCGTCGATTTCGATGCGGCCGCGGCCGGCGAGGCGGTCCAGCTTGGGGTCGCCGGAAGCGAATGGGTCGGCCGACTGGCTTTGGCTGGCCGGCGAGGACCGCAGCGTTGGCTCTATGGGCCCTTGGGACCGTTTCCTGGGGGCTGCGCCCAACCCTTGCGACGCCGAAACGAGGCTTTCCGCAGGATGCTTTTGAGGTTGATAACGGCTGACATCCTGGGTCGCCTTGCGCCAGAGAGCGTCTTCTTCCGGCGTCAGCTTCCGGCGGCGCGTCACGGCGCTTTGCTGCGGGCGGCGGCCATGCGGGCAGGCGGTTTTAGGCGGTCAGCGAGCCGGCGCGGCAACAACACCACCATTTTCCCTTCGGCGTTCATAGCGCCGGCGATCCGCCCCGCCTCATCGCCCGAGCCCCAGTAGAAATCCCCACGCACCGGCCCCCTTATGGCCCCGCCTGTGTCCTGCGCAATCATCAATCGCCGGATCGGATTTTCACCGGCCTCCGGCACCGGTTCGATCTCAACCCAGACCGGCGCGCCGAGAGTGTGATAGCGGCGATCGACGGCGAGGGAACGGCCCGGCGTCAGCGGCGCGCCTTGCGCGCCGAGCGGCCCGAGACTTGGCGGAATGTCGTCCAGCGTTCTGAAGAACACATAAGAGGCGTTTTCTTCACGCATCGCCTGCGCAATTTGCGGCGTCTCCTTTTCAAGCCATTCGCGGATCGACTGCATAGAGACGTCTTCAAGCGGCATGATGTTTTCACGAACCATCACCCGCCCGATCGCCGTATAGGCGTGGCCGTTCTGCCCGGCATAACCGACGCGCATGACATCGTCTTCGCCAAAGACCAGCCTGCCGGAGCCTTGTATCTGCAGAAAGAAAAGATCGTTGGGATCAAGCCATGCGATCGGTTCAAGCTCCTCAAGTGCGCCTGCGTTTATATCCGCATGATCCGCATACGGCGTAAGGCGCGTTCCTTCAATGCGGCCGGCGATGCGCTCGCCTTTCAACTCCTCGCGGAAAAGTCCGAGATCGACTTCAATAAGGTCATCCGGCCGCGGATAGAGCGGGGCGGTGTGGGTCTCCGTCGGCGCTCGCGACGCCTCATAGGCGGGCTCAAAATAGCCTGTGAAAACGCCAGTAGACTCAATACGCGGCGCGGCGCGGCGCGCACGGCCATCGGGCAGCGGGTCGCGGCGTTTCAGGATCGCCACGGGCTGGAAATGGAACTCGAAAAACGCCCTCAAGGCGGCGCGCCGCACGGCCGGATCACCGTAGGCGCTGACCTGTAGCGCCCGCGCCTCAGCGCATGGGCGAAGCCAGTCTGCGTTGACGCCGCCAAGCGTCATTCCCTCAGCGCCAGGCCCGAGACGCTCAAGAGGGTTGGCTGGCGCTTGACTGTCGCCTGCCTCGAAAACCGCGCATGAGCGCACAAAAGCCTCAAGCACGGGGCCGGGATCGTCCTGCAGCCAGCCCGTCAACTCGTCGAAGCCGACGAGTCGAAGGTCGAGCACCGGCTCTGCGAAATCATCGTTGGAGAACGCCCGGTCATAATAAGGCGGCAGGATGCCGCTGAAGACCAGCGCCGCTAACGCCGCGGCGATGAGAACTGCGCCTGCGAGGAAAACTCGCAACCATTTACTTGATGAAGAGATCACGAAAACCCTTCGAGCGTTTGCAATGACGCCTAAAGGTTTATTCGGCACCGCCCGTCGCTACAAGCGTCCAGTTCGGATCGCGGCTTGACCGTTTTTTCGAGAATTTCCAGCGGTCTTTCACGAGATCGATCCGGTTCGGGTCGCCCTCGACGATTTCGCCATCCTTGTCGCGGGTGACGCGCACCTGGTTCGACGCGAATTCGACGATCGCGCTTATAGAGTCGCCCTCGATGTCGCTGTCCGCGATTGCAGCATTTTCGATGCCGACAAACTTAAGGTCGCTCGTATAGCCGGCGTCATCCCGGGCAACCACCGCCTGCTTGAAAGCGCCGTACACGGAATCATTGAGATATGGCCGGATGGATTTGAGATCGCCGGAAGCGAAAGCTTCAACAATCATCTCATAGGCGCCGCGGGCGCCGGCAAGGAATTCCTTTTCGTCGAATGATGGGTCTGCGTCGCGCAAAACGCGCGCTTTGGTCGAAACCGGCTTCGGCGGCGCGACCTCACCCTGCTCCTCGTCCCTCAAGTCATCGCGCGGTTCGTCGGACGCCCGCGCGCGCGACGCGCGCTGCAGCGCCTCAAGGTCATGGCGCTGTTCATGGCCCGTACGCGTGCCCATGACGGAAATCAGGCGAAAAATGATAAACGCGGTTACGCCGGCGAAAAAGAGAAGTACTGGATCCATAACGCTCAATATGGCTCGAAAAGCTTAATTTTGCTCAAGCACATCCTATATAGGGGCAAACACAATAGAATTCACTAGGATCCCATGCTGTTCGTCCTGATTACGCTGTTTATTATTGGCCCGATCGCCGAAATCTACGTGCTTTTGGCCGCGGGAGGCGCTTTTGGCGCCCTTCCAGTCATCGCCATGTGTATTTTTACTGCCTTTCTCGGCGGTTTCATTATCCGCCTGCAGGGCCTTGCGGCCCTGAACAATGCACGCAGTGACCTCGAAACCGGGCGCTTGCCGGTGGATTCCGCCGTTGACGGCGCGCTGTTGATTGTCGCGGCGCCGCTCTTGATGACCCCGGGCTTCATTACAGACGCGCTTGGCTTTTCGCTTCTCATTCCGCCGGTCCGCCGCATGCTCGCCAGGCTGGCCCTGAAACACATTCGTGCGCGCATTGTGGTCAAGGAGACGTCATACGAGCCTTATGAATAGGCATTGGCCGGGTTGCGGGCCTCGGGAGAGGCGTGTAAGAGCGCGTCTTTTCCAAACATGACGGAATGATCTCGAGATGTCTGACACGCCCGCCAATCCGAATAACGCCGCCGGTCCTGAAGGCTTTGACCCTAACAACCCGCCTTCGCTGGCGGTTCTCGCTCAGTACCTTAAAGACCTCTCATTTGAGAACCCGCGCGCGCCGGCTGTCTACCAGGCAGGCGAAACCCCAAAGATTGACGTCAATGTCGACGTGCAGGGACGCCAGCTCAACCCCAACCAGTACGAAGTTGAGCTTTCCGTTGCGGCGCGCGCTAACCGTCCCGAGAAGGACGAGACGATGTTTGTTGCTGAGGCGACTTACGCAGGCGTTTTTGAGATCAAGAACGTGCCGCGCGAGCAGCTTGAAATGGTGATGATGGTCGAGTGTCCACGGCTGTTATTTCCGTTCATGCGCCAGATCGTCGCCGATGCGACGCGCAACGGAAATTTCCCGCCACTCATGTTAGAGCCGATCGATTTCATGGGAATTTATGTGGCGAACACCCAGCGACAGGCAGCGGCACAAAATCCTGAAACTGCGCCGGTTTCCTAAACCGAATCTCCTAGCCGGCGGCGCGTTTCAGCCAAAGGCAGTCTTCGCCCAGCTCCTCGACGAACGCCTCATGCGCTTGACGTTCAGCGTCAGTGACGAGCGCCGCAAGAGCCCGTGGGCGCTGCCGCGCTGATGCGCGTCTCCGCGCTGATCCTGTTTCGGTTCCGCCTGAATCGTCCCGACGGAAGTCGAGGCCCGCCTGCGCGCCGCCAGTCAGCTCGATATAAACCGCCGCCAGCAGCCGGGAGTCCAGCAAGGCCCCGTGGCCGTCGCGCTCGCGGATCGACGTATCGATGCCGAAGCGTGAACAGAGCGCATCAAGGCTCGCCGGCGCTCCGGGGAATTTGCGCCGGGCGAGATGCAACGTGTCGATAATATCGTTCTCAAGCCGCTTCAGCCGCGCCGCCTCAAGCTCAGCGTTCAAAAAGGGCAGGTCAAAGCCGATCCCGTTATGGGCGATCAGTTGCGCATCGCCGACAAACTCAAGAAACGCCGGCGCCGCAACGGCGTCTGCAAATAGCGGCTTGTCGCTCAGGAAGGCCGACGACAGGCCATGCACCTGATAGGCGCCGTCGGGCATGTCCCGCTCGGGGTTTACGTAAGTGTGGAAATTGCGCCCCGTAATCGCGCCGTTGACGAGTTCTATGGCGCCGATCTCCACAATTCGGTGCCCTTCAGAAAATTTGAACCCTGTCGTTTCAAGGTCGAATACGATCTGCCGCATGAACCGCCCTTACCGTCCGCCTGCCCTCTAGCTTTTATACGCCGTCTGTAGGGAAAAGCGTTGTCTTCACCGTTTCCGCAATGCCCTGAAGCGTGAACGGTTTTTGAATATAACCTGCGCCTTCAATGATATCGAGCTGATCGCGCACCGCCGCCTCTGCATAGGCGGACATGAATATCACTTTCGACTTTAGCCCGAGCTCTTTGCGCGCCTGCGCAATCATGGAAGGACCATCGAGCGCCGGCATCATCACGTCAGAAATGACGAGGTCGAAATCGGAATCTTCCTCAAGCA
>DGNI01000105.1:6966-17702 GCA_002388885.1 Parvularculaceae bacterium UBA4496
TCTGCCTGCGCTACCTCGTAGCCGCAATCCGTGAGCGTCGCCACGACGAAGGCGCGTACAGGGTCTTCGTCCTCGACAACCAGTACGCGTCCAGCGCCGGTGAGATCCTGCGGCTTTTTACGGCCGGATGCGGTCGAGGCCGCCCGTTTAGGGGCGTCAGGCTGCTGGACGTCCTCAGCTTNNTGGCAGATAGATTTCAAATGTCGCGCCCTTGCCGGGCTCGCTCTTGAGCGCGATGACGCCGTCAAGCTGGCGAATAATGCCATAGACAGTGGATAGCCCGAGCCCCGTACCCTTGCCCGTCGCCTTGGTTGTGAAAAACGGGTCGAAAATCTTGTCGACCAGATCCTGGGGCACGCCGGGGCCGGTATCAGCAACCTCTATGAGCACGTAATCCTGATCGAGCAGCCCCTGAACCGGGCGATCCTTCGCCTCGCCCGCCGTAAGGCATTGCGTACGAACCGTCAGTACACCGCCTTTTGGCGCCATGGCGTCGCGCGCGTTGACCGCAAGATTCATCACCGCCGTTTCTAGCTGGTGACGATCGACCCTGATGGTCGGCAGGGCGCGGCCATTGATGAGTTCAAGTTTTACTTTTTCGCCGATGGATCGCGTCAAAAACGGCGAGAAATCCCGTAATAGTTCCGTAATCGACAGGACCTCGCGTTTGAGCGTCTGTTTGCGCGAAAAGGCGAGGAGCTGTTTCGTGGTGTTCGCTGCGCGCTGGGCGTTTTCCCGAATCTGCACGAGGTCGGAATAGGCCGGATCGCCCGCCGGATGCTTCAGCATCAGTCTTTCACAATGACCGATCACGACCTGCAGATAGTTGTTGAAGTCATGTGCAACTTTGCTGGCAAGCTCGCCGATGCCGCGCAGTTTCTGATCCTGCGCGTATTCTTCCTCCATCTGTTTGCGGTCGGTGACGTCGACGGAATAAAGAAGCGTTCGGCGAGTGCCGTAGGAACCGCGCTTGCGCCGGACAGGACGCGCATAAAGCGCAAAGGTCTTTGCATTGACGCCAGCACCGATGGTCGCCTCGACCGGCTTTGGCGAACCGCCGGCGCGGGTTTTGCGCCGTATCTCATCGGCGATTTCTTCGAGCGTTACGGCGCTCAGGCATTTTGCCAGCGGCGTGTTTTTGCGCTGCGCGCCGAAGGCGTCGCTAAAAGCCTTGTTCGCCTCAACCACGCGACCGTCGCGATTGATTTCACCCTCAACGATGGCGACGCCGAACGGCGATTCCGATATGTCGCCCGACAGCGCTACATCCTCGACTTGATCGGCGGCTTCATCGATGACCATTTCAACGCAGGCAAACCCTTCTCCGACGCCGCCGCGGCGAAAGGCGGCGAATTTCGCCGGCGCAGGCTCCGCATCACGTCGGCGGACTTGCGCCTCAATGCGTTCGCGATCAATGCGCCATAAGGCGCTCACCAACTCGCGGCTTTCGCCCAGGACGATGTCGTCAATGGAATTCAGCTCACCGCGGTTGGCGCCGACTTTTTCCCGAAGCGCCGCATTCGACCATGCGATCTGCCCGGACTTTTCAAGCGCAAAGACAGGCTGCGGCAAGTCCGCATAAGCGGCGGCCAGCGCGTCATGTTCTTCTTCCTCTACAGGGAGCTCGCGCAAGCGCCAGACCATGTGATCATCCGCGCCGCGAATAGGCCGTACACTGACTTCAAAACGCCGCCGCACGCCGCCCCCGGCAAGTCCCATGGTCTGATAAATAACTTCTTCCGCCGCCGCGCCGCTTTTCGCTGACTTGCAAAGCCTGAAGAGCTTTGTCGCCTCTGCGCCTTGTTGCGCAAACAACCGGTCAATGCGCGGCGGCAATCCCGTCGGCCCCATGACTCCCGCATCCTTCGCAAGGGAGAAATACGCCTTGTTCGCGTAAGTCACGACGCCGTCACGGCGCGCCACCAGCCGCGCATCAGGATCGCTGTCGAGGACGCGCTCGGCGAGGCCCAGCGCGCCAAGGATTTCAGCGCCGGCAAGCTCTGCCGCCTCACCCGAACTCTTGCCTGCAGCGCGGCGCAGCAACATGCCGGTGATCAGCACCGGCGAGAACATTTTCATGGCGGCGCCGGTCAGAAAAACCGCGATGAGAAGGGCAAGACCGCCAGCAAGGATCATTCCGGCGCCGCCAGCGTCCCGGGCGCTCAGAATGACGTAAACGATTGCCGCGATCGCCACAAAGACCCCCGACCACAACAGCCAGAAGGACGCGGCGTTCATGAAGCCGCCTTCCAAGCGCCTTTTCTGTTTGCTCGCCTTTTCCGCCTCGGCGTCCATCATGGCGATGATTTCTTCGCGCGTGGGCGGTCGCGGGGAGGCCTCTCCGCCGCCAAGCGATTGATCCTGCTTTGGTTTTTTGGGCTCAACGCCGGGCAAGGGGGGACTCCGGAAGGGGTGATTCGAACCGCGCACTATGGCGTTGTTCGACGCCTGACGCTACTGCAGGCCCCGCGCCCTAAGGGATTGAAATCTTTTAACATCAGCGCCGTTGCGCCGCATACTTTTCCACAGCAGATCAATGCTGGCGGCGCACGTTGCAAAGCGCCACCGCGCACCTAACTAAACCTTCCCTAACGGAGAAGAAGCACGTGACCAAAAAACTTGGGCTGGTTCTTGGGTCGGGCGCCGCGCGCGGCTGGGCGCATATCGGCGCTCTCAAAGCACTTGATGAGATCGGCGTGAAACCGGACGTGATCGCCGGATGTTCGGTGGGCGCGCTTGTAGGCGGTGCGCATTTAATCGGCGCGCTCGATGAGTTTGAAAGTTGGGCGCGCATGCTGAAACCCGTCTCGGCATTGCAGCGCTTTACCCTGAAAGTTCACCGCGGCGGTTTCATCGATACGTCGCCGGCGTTCGAGGCCTTCAGAAGCTACGACAAGAAGATCGAAGATCTGCCGGTTAAGTTTGTCGCCGTCGCTGCTGACCTCGCCACCGGCGAGGAGATCGCAATCACCAAAGGATCGGTCATCGACGCAGCGCGCGCATCGAGCGCGATCCCGGTCGTCTTTCACGCCGTCCGCATGGATGAACGCTGGCTCGTAGACGGCGCCCTCGCAAACCCCGCGCCGGTATCGCAAGCGCGCAAACTGGGCGCAGATGTAGTGATTTCCGTCGATCTCAACGCAGTGCCGCGCGTGCTCGACCGGTTCGACCCGCCGCCGCCGTCCGTTCCTGCCGTCCTGCCTCATGACGATCCCGCGCCGGAAAGCGTCACCGGCGCCGTGGCGAAACTGATCGACGACACGCGCACGGCCATCGAACGCCAGTTCGAACTGGCGAAAGCGCGCGCCAACGCCCAGCCGCATTTGTTCGAAACAGCCTACGCCGCGGCGGACATTTTCCAGATGCAACTCGCGCGCGCCCGCAGCAAGTCAGAGCCGCCAGACTTGCTGATCAAACCCGACATGCGTGACGCCATGCCGACGGCGTTCGACCGCGCGGATGAATTTATCGAGGAAGGCTATCGTTCCCTGATGGCGCAGCGCGCCGAAATTGAAAGGCTGTTATCGGCTTAGTCCGCCTAAAGAATATCCAGAACGGCCTCCGGAGGCCTGCCAATGGCGGCTTTGTCGCCGTTCACGACAATCGGCCGTTCGATCAGGGTCGGATGCTCAGCCATGGCGTCGATCAATGCGGTTTCTGCGGTCACATTTTGCAGGTTGAGATCCACATACGGCGCTTCCTTGACGCGCATCATCTCCCGAGCGCTCGATGCGCCGAGCTTTTTGACGAGCCCTTTCAGCACCGCCCTGGACGGCGGGTTTTCGAGATAAAGCACAACTTGAGGTTCGATGCCTTTTTCTTGCATGAGCGCCAGCGTCTGGCGCGACTTCGAGCAGCGCGGATTATGATAGATCGTGACCGTCATGTCAGTTCCTAAAGAGATAGTCTGTACCCGCCGCTTTCCGTCAGCAAGATCGAGGCGTTGGAGGGATCAGGCTCGATCTTCTGGCGCAGGCGATAAACGTGCGTTTCAAGCGTGTGCGTCGTGACGCCGGAATTGTAGCCCCAGACCTCGTCCAGCAGCACGTCGCGCGTTACCGGCTTGCCGCCGGCGCGATAAAGAAACTTCAGGATTGACGTTTCCTTCTCGGTTAAGCGGATTTTCTTTTCTTCAGGTGTCACGAGCATTTTCACGGCCGGCCTGAACTCGTAAGGCCCGACCTTGAAAACCGCGTCCTCGCTCTGTTCGTGGCTGCGCAAATGCGCCCGCAGCCGCGCCAGCAGCACGGAGAACTTGAACGGCTTCGACACATAGTCATTGGCGCCGGCGTCAAGCCCAAGGATCGTATCCGCTTCCGAGTCGGCGCCGGTGAGCATAATGATCGGCGATTTGAACCCATTCTTGCGCATGATCCGGCATGCCTCGCGCCCGTCCATATCGGGCAGACCGACATCAAGGAGCATGAGATCGATATGCGCCTCCTCGCGGACGCGATCGATGGCGGCGGCGGCGGTTTCAACCGGCTCGACCGCAAACTCATCATGGACGCCGAACTGGTCTATCAGCGTATCGCGCAAAAGCGCGTCATCATCGACGAGGAGGATCTTCTTCACCCGGTTCATGGCTTTCCCGCCTGTTCTTTTCCGTCAGGGCCAGCCGGCGTCATAGCGCCGATTGACGTAAAATTGAAATTCACAACTGGCACAACTTTTCGTTACGAGGCCAGCCATCATGCTTTTGGGCGCGCGCCGAAGACGCCTGAGCCGACCCTTACATGGGTGGCGCCGAGCTGCGCCGCAATCGCATAATCAGCGCTCATGCCCATACTGAGCTTTTTTATCCCATTTCGTTCGGCGATTTTAGCCAAAAGCGCGAAATGCGGCGACGGGTCGTCCTCAACAGGCGGAATGCACATCAGCCCATCGATCGGCAGGCCTAGCCGATCCCGACAATCGACGATGAAGCTGTCAGCCTCAGCCGGCGCCACGCCTGCTTTCTGATCCTCTTGGCCGGTGTTCACCTGAATAAGCAGTTTCAGGCGGCGATCCTGTTTTTCCATTTCCTTCGCCAGTGCGCCGGCGAGCTTCGGCCGGTCGACGGTTTCGATAACATCAAAAAAAGCAACAGCCTCTTTCGTCTTGTTGGTCTGCAACGGACCGATCAGCCGTAACTCTATGCCTTCATATTCTTCGCGAAGCGGCAGCCATTTGCTCATGGCCTCCTGCACGCGGTTTTCACCGTAAACGCAGTGTCCGGCGTTAAGCGCCGCGCGAATTCGTTCCGGCCCATGCTGTTTGGATACCGCCGTCAGCGTCACCGCGCCGGCCGGTCTTCCGGCTTCCAAAAGCACTTTTTTGAGTTTGTCCTTGATCGCTGCAAGATTTGCCGCCACGTCAATTGTGTCGTGATCGGGATCGAGGGGTTGGCTGAGTTGGGACATGAAGGGCTCCGGGGACGCGCCGCCAAGCTAGCAGCCGCGGCGCGCGCGCTCAAACGCTGTTCTGGAGCGAGCCCTCCTTTTTGTCTTGCTTTCATGACCGACCAGATGAGGGCGCCGCATCCCGAACTTGTTGCGCGGGTATTGCCCAAAGGGGCGGCGGTCATTCTTAGAGATTATGAGGCGCCGGATCGCGCATATCTGGCAACGCGGCTGAAATCTATTTGTTCAGCGCGCGGCGTCAAACTCATGATCGGCGCGGACCCTGACTTGGCGATGCGGATTGGCGCCCACGGCGTTCATTGTCCAAGATGGTTCAATCTCGTGAACCCGCCGCCGAAAAGCATGGTGATTTCGGCGGCGTGCCACAATGATGAGGAACTTGACCGGGCGAGAGGCATGGGCGCGGACCTGATTTTCCTTTCGCCGGTATTTGAAACGGGCAGCCACCAGGGCGGCAAGGCGCTGGGCGCGACCGCGTTTCGCGACATGGCGGCGCAAGCCCCGGCGCCGGTTCTCGCGCTGGGCGGCGTCACTGCGGAAAACGCCCATCGCCTCAGTGGCGTAAACGTCGCCGGGATCTCCGCTATCAGCGCCTTCCTGAAATAGCCTTATTCGCCTTCGACAATGGTCCAGACACCGAGAACATTCCCGGCAGGGTCGCGAAAATGAAACCGCCTGCCGCCGGGAAACTCGTGACGTTCGGTAATTTCGCCGCCAGCATCGACGACCCGCTTCTCGCTGGCCGCAAGGTCTTCTGCATAAAGAACAACAAGAGCGGAGCCGACAATCGGTTTTTCGCCGCCGCGAAAGCCGCCGTCGAGTCCCGCGCCCGAAAAACTGATGTAAGTCTCGCCCCATTCCTGAAATTCCCAGCCGAATGCTGCGGCGTAAAACGCCTTCACCGCACTCAGATCTTCGGCGGCGAATTCAACGTAATCCACATGATTGGTCGTGCGCGTCATCAATGCATCTCCTGCGGTCGGGCTGGCGAAGGGATCATCGCAAGCCGCGAGCAAAAAGAACATAACAGGAACAGCAATGCAACGCATTAAATCCGCCCTCTATGACATTTCAAACCCCGACGAAGACGAAANNAAAACGGGGCGGCCTTTAAAAAGCCGCCCCGCATCGTATCCCCTCTAAGCATCGTAGGCGCTTAGAAACTTCAAAATTTGACCGAACTTTCGATCACGACCGTGGCGGCTTCTTGAGGACCGCCTGCGGCCACAGGCTTCTTGGATTCGACATACTGACCGGCAACGCCGACCGTGATGCCGCGGCCAAGAACATAGGTCACGCCCGCCTGCGCGGAGCGTGTGTCACGGAAAAGGGTTGGATCGATCGGATCCGATCCGATCGTATTCGCTTCGGATTGTCCGTAGCCGAGCATGAAAGCGACATCGCCAGAATCTTCACCTGTACGGAACGTCACGCCGGCGTCAAACGCGAGGTAACCATCGTCTTCAAACGAAGCGAGGCCGGCGTTTGTAGTTTTCACAGAACCGCCGAGCGTAATGCCGCGATAGGCGAGATTGAGACCCACCGAATAGGCCTCGTAATCATCAAACGCCGTTGAAAGCGTTCTTGTGTCTTCGGCTGCAGTAACAAAGCTGGCGCCGACACCAACAAATAGCCGGTCGGATCCGACGCCAATACCTTTTTCATAATAAAGCGCGGCTTCAACGGCATCGTCCCATTTGCTGGTCTCCGTCAGCATGACGCCTTCGGGAGAAACGACAAAACCGGATTCCGGCGCACATAAGAGGTCGCCGCATTCACGCAGGACAGGCGAATAGGAAACGCCGAGCTGCAGCCCGCCAAAAACGCCGCCTAGGAAATTGGCAGGCGGCATATAGGTTATTTTCGTCGCGTAACCGGTAAAATCATTGACGGTGTGAACGTCATTGAGACCCGAAAGATCCGTCTGCCAATCATTGATGTTGACGGCGCTGAAAATCGTCGGCGACTTCACCGCAAGCATGCGGGCCACACCCTGATCGCGACCGATGATAACCTGACCGAACGAACCTTTTGCGTAGGCATAAGCCGCTTGCAGATAGACGTCGCTCTCTGCCGGAGCGATTCCGCGCGGGCCGCCGATGAGTAAGCCCGAATACCGGCCGCCGCCGAACATTTGACGCGGCTGATCGCCATCGAGACGGGCCATCACGCCGGCGCCGATCTCGATACCGTTATCAAGAAGGCTTGAGCCTTTGACCTTGAGCGTGGCGTTGGCGTCGCCTTTCGCGTCGCCATCGACGAGACCGGCGGCGGCGCTGGCTTCGCCTTCAACGTCAACCTTCACCGGATCAGCGGCATAAGCGACGCCAGCGGTTAAAACCGCAGCGCTTGCGCCTAACATCGCTGTGCGAAGGCCGGTCATCTCTTCGTCCGTCACTCTCTTTTTCAGCCGGGCGCTCGAAAGCGGGCGGCCGCGTTGTAGTTTCATACTATCGCTGAAAACAGTCCCCGCGAACCATTCCCAGCCAGACCCGGCCTTCTCCCCCAGAAGAAAGACCGGCGCTTCTCCCAACGCAACGCCCCTGGAGCCCAAAGCCTCAGCCGTCTCACTTGCAAAAACCCGGATTTCTCCGGATTTTCAACCTACAAGTCTCAGGCCAACCCCACTGAAGGCCGCGACTCGCAACAAGGTTAACGGCATAAAGTTAACAGCTTTATGACCTTGATGCATAATGGCGCCGCACGGGGGCTGGTTCAAGCAAGTCCAAAGGGGCCCCGTTGTGTAATTGGCGGTTTGTGGTAGGAAAGCCACGGCTTTGCGCGCCAGGCGCTGCGCCGCCTCCCGCCATTCAAGCCTGAGGAACAGGAATTTACTCTATGACGCCCGAAAAAGTCAGTATGATCAAGGTATTAACCCTAGCTGCGGCGGCGGCCGTGCTGGCGGCGTGCGGCGGCAACAGCGCCGATCGGGACCGGAACGCGACCCTCGCCGACTACAAGAGCGGGCGCGGCGCGCAGGCAACCACGGTAAACCGCTATTTATGGGCGGCTTCGCTCGAAACCCTCAACTTCCTGCCGGTCTTTTCCGCAGACCCGATCTCGGGGCTGATCATCACTGACTGGTACGTCAACCCTGAAGCGCCGGCCGAGCGGTTCAAGACCAATGTCTATATTCTCGATAGCGCCCTTCGCGCCGATGCGTTGAGAGTTTCCGTTTTCCGTCAGGAGCGGGCCGAGACCGGCGAATGGATTGACGCCACCGTCAACCCGGCGACGGCGCGCGAGATAGAAAACGCGATCCTTACCCGTGCGCGCCAGCTACGACTTAACGTCATCGACGACTAGCGTTCAGCGTCAGATCAGTTAACAAACGGCGCTGATAAAGCGCCGTTTTTTTATGCCGGAAGTGCAAGGAATGTCCCGCTACAACCCAAAAGAATCCGAGCCGAAGTGGCAGGCTCGCTGGAAAGAAGCCAAGGCCTTTGAAACGAAGGCCGACGACGCGCGTCCGAAATATTACGTCCTTGAGATGTTCCCTTACCCGTCAGGCCGCATCCATATCGGGCATGTGCGCAATTACGCCATGGGCGACGTCATCGCGCGCTACAAAAAGGCCTGCGGATTTAATGTTCTGCACCCGATGGGCTGGGACGCGTTCGGCATGCCGGCGGAAAACGCGGCGATGCAGACCGGCTCGCACCCGGCAAAGTGGACCTATGGCAATATCGACATCATGCGCGGCCAGCTCAAACAGATGGGGCTCGCCATCGACTGGTCCCGCGAGTTCGCCACCTGCGATCCGGAATACTACGTACACCAACAAAGAATGTTTCTGGAGTTCTGGAAACGCGGGCACGCCTACCGCAAGGAAAGCCTCGTCAACTGGGACCCGGTAGACCAGACCGTGCTGGCCAACGAACAGGTNNTCGACGGCAAGGGCTGGCGCTCGGGCGCGCCCGTGGAGCGCCGCAAGCTGTCGCAGTGGTTTTTCAGGATCACCGCCGAGGCGGACGACCTTCTCGCGGCACTCGATGACGGGCGCCTTTCCGGCTGGCCCGACAATGTCCGCCTGATGCAGAAAAACTGGATCGGCAAGTCAAAAGGCTTGGCCATGCGGTTTCCTTTCGCTGGCGGAACAGATGCGCCTGCGGGGTTCGAGGACGGCGTCGAGATATTCACCACCCGCCCCGACACGCTGTTCGGCGCAAGCTTCATCGCCATCTCGCCGGACCATCCGCTGGCGGCGCAACTGGCCGAAAGCGACAAGGAACTCGCCGCCTTCATCGCCGAATGCGCGAGCGCCGGCACGTCCGAAGAAGCGATCGAGAAGGCTGAAAAGAAAGGCTACAAAACGGCGCTCGAAACCGGCCATCCATTCGATGACCGCAGGCTGCCGGTTTACGTCGCGAACTTCGTTTTGATGGGCTACGGCACGGGCGCGATTTTCGGCTGCCCGTCAGGCGATCAGCGCGACCTCGATTTCGCGCGCAAATATGATCTGCCGGTTCCGCCGGTCGTGCTGCCGCCTGATGAGGACCCGGCGACATTCACAATCGCCGACGAGGCCTATGTGGGCCCGGGCACGATTTTCAATTCCGGTTTTCTGGACGGGCTTTCCGTCGAAGACGCCATCGCGGCGGCGATCAGGAAAATCGAGGAAATGGGGCTGGGCGAGGGCACGACGCAATATCGCCTGCGCGACTGGGGCGTTTCGCGCCAGCGCTATTGGGGCTGTCCGATCCCGGCGATCCATTGCGAAGCCTGCGGCATCGTCCCGGTTCCTGAAAAAGACCTGCCAGTAAGATTGCCGGAAGAAGCGGATTTCTCCGTACCCGGAAATCCGCTCGACCGGCACCCTACATGGAAGCATGTAGACTGCCCCGAATGCGGCGGAAAAGCCCGGCGCGAGACCGACACATTCGATACTTTTGTCGATTCCGCATGGTATTTCGCGCGCTTCGCCTCACAGCCCGAGGACCGGCCGGTTGACAGGAATGCAACGGATTACTGGCTGCCGGTGGACCAGTATATCGGCGGCATCGAGCATGCGATTTTGCACCTTTTATACGCGCGCTATTTCTCCCGCATGATGCAGGACGCCGGCTATTCATCCGTAGCCGAACCATTCGCCAACCTCTTTACGCAGGGGATGGTGGTCCATGAGACTTACAAGGATATGGAAAGCGGGGACTGGCTGCTGCCGGAGGACGTGATCGTCGACAAGGGCGCGGCGAAGCGCGCCGACAACGGCAAGCCGGTGAAGATCGGCCCCATCGAAAAGATGTCGAAGTCGAAAAAGAACGTGGTTTCGCCGGAAGTCATTGCCGAGACCTACGGCGCGGACGCGGCGCGCTGGTTCATGCTGTCGGACTC
>DGNI01000105.1:17815-21120 GCA_002388885.1 Parvularculaceae bacterium UBA4496
CGCCGCGCGACCCACGCCGCCATTGCAGGCGTCACCGACGATATCGAGCATTTCCGGTTCAACAAGGCCATCGCCCGGATTTACGAATTCCTGAACACGCTCAAAAAGACGCCGCCCATGAATAAGCAGGACGGCGCGCCGGCGAACAGCGTCAAGGCCGAGGCCTTTGCCCAGGCAGAAGCGCTTGCTGCGCTCACGCGCCTTGTGGCGCCGTTTACGCCGCATCTGGCCGAGGAATGCTGGGAAGCCTTGGGCGGAGAGGGGCTTGTTTGCGACGCGCCGTGGCCGAAGGCCGATCCGGCGCTGCTCGTGAAGGACGCAATCGTCCTCGGCGTGCAGGTCAACGGCAAGCGGCGCGGGGAAATCAAGATCGCCGCCGATGCGCCGAACGAAACTGTGGAACAAGCGGCCTTGTCCGACGAGGCCGTAAAGCGCCATATTGACGGCAAGACCATCCGCAAGGTCGTTGTGGTGCCGGGGCGGATCGTCAATATCGTTGCGAATTGAGATAAAAGGAAAACCGCTCATCCCGGTGCAAGACGGGATCTAGGCAGACAACGGCGAGGTTAAGTTCTGGATTCCGGCTTTAGCCGGAATGAGCGGAGTGGAGACGGGATACTATGAAAAAACTGATCGGCTCCGCATTGATCCTCGCCATTTCCATGCTCGCAACCGCCTGCGGTTTCCAGCCGATTTACGCCACGCCTGCAGGGACGTCGCCGGTCATCCGTCAGGTCGCCGTGCAAATGGTCGCCGCGCCGGAATCTATTGCGCCGGAAATCAGGACAGCGCTCGACACGCGCCTCGCGCCCGGCGAGGGCGTAGCGCCGCGATACGACCTTTTCGTCGATGTGAAAGAGGTCGCTGAACAGCTCGCTGTTCAGATCGACGCCACTGTGACGCGTTACAATTATCGACTTTACGGCAACTACACGCTTGTAGATCGAAATACGGGCGATACCTTTCGCGGCCCAATCAGCGCGGTCACATCATACAACATTGTGAGTTCCCAATATTCGACCCTTTTTGCGGAAAAAACGGCGCTAAAAAAAGCGGCCCGTCTTCTCGCCGAGAATATTGAGCGCGATATCCTGATCCGGTTTGCGGAAGGCCCGGATGAGAGTCCCGGCCTCGGCCCGACGCAGCTTGATGGATCCGTCATTCTCGTCGAACCGCGCCGCGGCGAGGTTGTAAAGCCTGCCGACGAAGTCGAATGACCGCCCTTAAAGGCCGCGCCATCAAGGGGTTTCTCGCGAAGCGAGATCCCGGTATTGCCGCCGTCCTGGTCTATGGGCCTGACAGCGGCCTTGCGCGCGAGCGGGCTGTAAAACTTGCCGGCGGCGTGGTTTCCGACCTTAAAGACCCGTTCAACTATCTCGAACTTTCCGACGCCGACCTTAAAGACGAACCGGGACGGCTTGCTGATGAAATCACCGCTCTTTCCTTCGCCGGCGGCGAACGGGTAATCCGTCTACGGACGAGCGGCGAGGCGGCGGCGAAGGCGGCAAGCATCTTGATTGACGGACTTGATAGCGGCCATATCAAACCGAACGGGATCGTCATTATCGAGGCGGGCGAGTTGTCCCCGCGTTCGGGCCTGCGCAAGGCGTTTGAAAAGGCAAAACACGCCGCAGCGCTTCCCTGTTACGGCGACGCGCCGGCGGATGTCCGCGCCATGGCGCAGGAAATGGGTCGCGCTGAGGACCTGCGGTTTGAGGATGATGCGCTGGATCTTCTGGTCTCCATGCTCGGAGACGACCACGCCCTTTCGCGCGCGGAAATCGACAAGCTGATCCTTTACAAGGCCCCGAAAGACTTGCGTTCGGGACCAGCGACGATCACGCCCGAAGATGTCCGCGCCACGCTCGCCGACGGGATTGGAGACGCACTCGACGATACGGCTTCGGCCGCCGCTGACGGCGATCCCGCACGACTTGCAAAGGCGCTGCAAAAGGCGGCGACCGCGGGCGCGAGCCCGATCGGGCTGTTGCGCGCCATCCAGCGGAACTTCTCCCGCCTCAAAGCCGCGGGCGACTTCATGAAAGCCGGCGACAGCCCCGCAACGGCCATGAAAAAGCTCCGGCCGCCGGTGTTTTTCGCCGAGCAGCGCAGCTTTGAAAACCGCCTCTACAAATGGCGCGGCGGCGCCAAACTCGACAACGCGCTCCGACTACTGATCGATGCGGAGCTTGACGCAAAAACCACCGGCGCGCCGCAGCGCGAAATTGTCGAGCGCGCAGCCTTGCGCATTGCCGTGATGGCCCGGCGATAACCACCCTGCAATGAAAACTGCTCCTGCGGGCTTTTAATCGCCAACGCAACGCGATAAGAGCGGCGCGGCGGGGGAGATCACACGATAAGGACGTGGGATCACGTATGTCACAGGCCGCACAGATACGCATTCAGGACGATGTTATCCGGGCTTTTTCAGTAAAGCCGGAACGCATGTTTTACCGCAAGAACGATCAGGTTTACGCCATCGTCGGGATGAACCCCGCGCTGATGGTTATATCCGACATCTGGTTCGATACTTTCGACACACAGGAAGAATTCCGTGCTGTGCTGCAGCACATTTGCGATAAGTTCCGGTCCGGCGCGTTTAGATACTGGCTGGCGGATCTGCGATTCTTGCGCTCCGGATTCGCCGAATCCGAAGACTGGCTTGTGAAAACGCTGATGCCCGAGGTGATTAAGGCTGGCCTGGTCCGTGAAGCCGTCGTCCTGCCGGACGCCGCCATCCACAAGGAAGGCGAGGATGCCTACACAGCAGCTTCGCGCTCCTTGCGCGAAGTGGCTGACGGCCGCGTGCGCGGATTTACTGACATCAATCTCGCAAAGAAATGGCTGCTCGACGGGGATTTGCCGGCCTGAGGCAGCATCAACACGTTTGAATTAATCTCCCGGTGACGCCTTTATTGAAATTTCCGCAGGCGGCTTCAGGTGCAGATCCCGCTGCGGGAAGGGGATTTCTATCCCATATTTTCCAAGCGCCGTTTCCAGCGCCCAGCAATAAGCGGCGTTAACCGAGCCGGGCCTTCGCACCGCCTCACCGGTCAGCCAGACGACCAACTCGAAATCTAAACTGGAATCGCCAAAGCCCGTCAGCCACACATCCGGCGCGCGCTTGGCGTTGTTTTTCAGCGTATACGGAACATTTTCCGCCGCTTCTAATGCCGCCTTTTTGACGAGTTCCTTGTCGGTGCCATAAGCGACGCCGAACGGCACGCGGATGCGCCGGTAGACTTCGCGCAGGGTCCAGTTGGTGACCCGGTTGGTGATAAATTCCGCATTAGGCACCAGAATGT
>DGNI01000105.1:21147-23735 GCA_002388885.1 Parvularculaceae bacterium UBA4496
CATTGATTTCCCGGACCTCGCCTGTGATCCCGGATTCCAGATCGACGAAATCGCCGACTTTCAGAGTCTTCTCCAAGAGAATGATGATGCCGGCGATAAAATTGGAGAATATCGATTGCAGGCCAAAACCGATGCCGACGCCGATGGCGCCGGTGAGGACGGCGAGCCCCGTCAAATTCACTCGCGCCGCCGACAGGGCCAGCATGGCGGCGCCGGCGATCAGCGTAATCTGAATGAGCTGCCCGAGCAGCCCGCGTACAGAAGGGGTGAGCTTTTCAGAGGCGTTGAGGCGGCCCTGAATGATGCGCGCCGCAAAGGACGCGGCCCACAACAGGATGATCGCCAACAGCACCGCCCACAGAATGTCGAAGGCGGAAACGGCTTCGTCGCCGCCGGGCGGCAGCTTGAAGCCATCAAGAAATTCAATGGTGGGAGCCAGTAATCGCAGGATATTGAGCGCCGCAACGATCCAGGCAAAAAGCGCAAACATCCGCGATAAAAACGGGTCGCGCACGAAAGAAGAGACCAGCCTGATCACCACCCAGGCGGTGAGCAGGCTGGCGGCGATGCGTATAAAGCCAACCGGTATGGATGCCGCAGAAAACACGGGGACCAGCGCCCACAAGGCCGGCGCGGCGATGGCCAGCCATACCAGTCCGGAGAGGTTTTTATAGAACCGGTCAGCGGCGGCTTCGCCTCCAGCCGCCGCCCGGCGTTTCAATAACGATGCTCTGGCCGGACGGGCCACCAGCCACCCGAGCAGCAACGCCCCGGCGATGGCCGCGAGCTGGTAAAAAGCCGTCATCGAAGAAAGCTGATCCTGGAGGCGCTCGGCCGTGGCGAGCACATTTTCCCGTAGCGCCGTGATGACTTGTTCCGCTTGCGGATTATCCGGCCGGGCCGCAATGACGCCCTGCCGGATGCTCATCACGCGTTCGCGCCCATGAGGCGGCGGCAGAGGTCGTCGAGCTGATCGAGGGTGAGGTAATTGAGAGTGAGCGAGCCGGCGCCTTTTTTCGAATGATCGATCGCCACTTCCAGCCCCAGAATGGCCGACAGATCCCGCTCCAGCGCGCGGGTATCGGCGTCCTTGCTTCCCGGCGAACCCTTTGATTTTACAACAGTTTTACCAGTCTTGCCGTTGTTTTTGCCGCCGCGAATTTCGCTTTCGGATTCCCTGACCAGCGCCTCGGTTTCGCGCACCGACAAATCGCGTTTGAGGACGATGGTGCAGGCTTCCGCGGGGGCGGAAGAGCCGAGGAGGGCGCGAGCGTGGCCCATGGTGATGGCGCCGGCTGAGAGGGCGTCGATCGCCTTTTGCGGCAGGTTCAGGAGCCGCATGATGTTCGCCACATGGCTGCGGGACTTGCCGACCGCTTTCGCGATCTCGTCCTGCGTCCGGCCGAAGCCGTCGGCGAGACGGCGATAGGCGGCGGCCTCCTCAACCGGATTGAGATCCACCCGTTGCACGTTTTCGATGAGCGCGATTTCCGCCGTCTCCTCATCCGTCAGTTCACGGATGATTACCGGCACGGCGTGGAGCTTGGCTTTCTGCGCGGCGCGCCAGCGGCGCTCGCCGGCTACAATTTCGTAACTGTCTTTTCCTTTCGGGCGGACGAGAATCGGCTGCAGCAAACCCTTGGCCGTGATCGACGCAGCAAGCTCCTCAATGGCGTCCTTGTCGAACATGCGGCGCGGCTGTTCCGCGTTGGGTTTTAAAAATTCTATGGGCAATTCACGCTTGGGGCCAGGGGCCTGATCGGCGCGGCCTGCGCCCTCGTCAGGCGCTTTGCGCTCGCGCGGCGCGTCGCCCAGCAGCGCATCGAGCCCGCGCCCTAACCCTTTGTTTCCGCTTTTCTTTTTCGCCGCTACGGCCATCTTCGACCCTTCCCTTAAGCCGCTTTCGGACGCTTGCGCTCGCGCTGAATGACCTCGGACGCGAGCTGGATATAGGCCTGACTGCCCGGGCATTTGAGATCGTATAAAAGCGCCGGTTTGCCGTGAGACGGCGCTTCTGAAATGCGCACGTTACGCGGGATCACCGTGCGATAAACTTTATCCTTCAGATGCGCGCGCACATCGTCCTCAACCTGGTTTGTCAGATTGTTGCGCCGGTCATGCATGGTGAGAACGACGCCCTGCAACTCGAGATCCGTATTAATCCGTGTACGCACCGTATCGATAGTGCGCATGATTTGCGACAAACCTTCGAGCGCAAAGAACTCACACTGCAGCGGGATCATCACCGCCTGCGCCGCGGCGAGGGCGTTGATCGTCAAAAGGCTTAAAGAAGGCGGGCAGTCGATCAGCACATAGGTGATCTCAGCGCCTTTTTCGCTCTCGGCGAATTCCGCCAAAGCGTCCGCGAGCCTGAAGTGCCGTCTTTCGGCGTCAATCAGCTCGATTTCCGCCCCGGCAAGATCGACGCCGGCGGGCGCCAGGCTCAATCCCGGGATGTCCGTTTCGGTGACGGCGGCCTCGAGCCGATAGTCCCCGGACAACACCTCATAAGTCGTCACGCCGCGGTCAGCGGCGGAAATCCCAAGGCCGGTGGAGGCGTTGCCCTGCGGGTCGAGGTCGATCAGGAG
>DGNI01000105.1:23777-24937 GCA_002388885.1 Parvularculaceae bacterium UBA4496
CGCCGCCTTTCTGGTTGGCGACCGCGAGGATACGGGGGCTGGAGACGGCGCTAGGGGCGGGCACGGGCGAGGTTTCCGATCTCTAGAATGGTCGCTTCAGGGCTTGTCCGGCTCTGATGGCGGGTGACGTCCATAGTCCAAGATTTAGCGGCTTCGGTCAATTCAACCTCAACATCTTGTCCCTTTAGTAAGAAATACCGGGTGCTTTTGCGTTGTATTCCAGCGCCGTAGCCAAGCAATTTATCAAGCCGGGCGAGGGCCCTTGCGGTGATGACGTCCGGCGGGGCGGTGAGCCGTACCGATTCGATTCGCCCCGGTATGACTTTCAAGTTCCTCAAATCCATAGCCTCGCCGGCAGCGGTTAGGAAAGCGGCTTTTTTCCCCGTGGATTCGATCAGGGTCACTTTCGTTTTGGGGCGCAGGGCGGCGAGCACGAGCCCGGGGAAGCCCGCGCCGGAACCAAGATCGACGATCAATTTCGCATCTCTCGGAAGCAGCGGCGCCAGTTGCGCGGAGTCTAGGAAATGCCGATGCCATCGGTCTTTCATGGTCGACCGTGCAACTAGATTGTGCCGCTCCGACCATTCAATCAGTACACGGTCCATCGCCTGAAGGCGGCCCATTGTTTCACGTGGAACATCTGCGGCGGCGGCAAACTCTTCCGGCGTCATGCGCTGGCGGCCTTGCGCTTTTTCACATGGGCAAGAAGTAGGGCCAGCGCCGCGGGCGTCACGCCCTCGATGCGCCCGGCCTGTCCGAGCGTCGCCGGGCGGGCGTCGATGAGCTTCGCGCGCACTTCATTGGAGAGCCCCTTGATCGCCGCGTAGTCGAGATCGGCCGGAAGCCCGAGCGATTCGTCTTTTTTGAAGGCGATAATGTCGGCCTCCTGGCGATGCAGATATCCGGCGTAGAGCGCGTCGAAGCTTAATTGTTCCGCTACCGTAACGGGCATCTCGCCAATCTCCGGCCAGATCGCGCCGAGCGCCTCGAGATCAACGCCGGGCAGGGCCAGAAGGTCGGTAACAGAGCGCCGCCGGCCATCCTTGTTGAGCTTGAGCCCGTGTTTTTCGGCCTCATTGGGCGTGAGGGTCGTCTCCCGCGCCCAGACCCGCGCCTTTTCAAGCGCCGCCTGTTTCACGTGGAACGCCCCGGCGCGATCC
>DGNI01000145.1 GCA_002388885.1 Parvularculaceae bacterium UBA4496
AGGTCTCCATCGCCGCGCTGCTGATCGCCGGCATCCTGCCGGGCCTGCTGACCGCCTTCGTCTATGCCGGCATGATCATCGCGCGCTGCATGCTGAACCCGTCGCTGGCGCCGCCGACCAAGGAGAAGATCGAATGGTCGGCGCGCTGGGCGGCGCTGATCGAGATCTGGCCGATCCTGTTCGTGGTCTTCATCATCATCTTCTGCATCTACGGCGGCTGGGGCACGCCGACAGAGGCCGGCGCGCTCGGCGCCGTCGTCGCCATCTATTTCAACATCGCCGCCATCGCCTTCTGGGCGACGCCCCTCGCAGCCATACTTTTCGCTTTCGCTGCAACGGCGCTGCTCTATGTGCTCGGCGCGGGACGCGTTTCCACTGCGCGGCTGATTCTTATCGGCGTCGGGCTTTCCTCCCTTTGCGGCGCGCTGATTTCGCTCGCGATGAACCTTGCGCCTAACCCGTTTGCCCTTTCAGACCTCATCAACTGGCTGTTCGGCACGGTCGCCAATCGCAGCTTTCGCGACCTGTCGCTGGCGGCACCTTTTGCATTTGCCGGCGCGGCGATGGTGCTCGCTGCGGCGCCGGGCCTGCGCGCACTGACATTGGGCGAGGAAACCGCCGCCAGCATTGGCGCAAACCTCAACCGCACCCGTATGTTCGTCATCGCTGGTGCGGCGGCGCTGGTTGGCGCCAGCGTATCTATCGCCGGCGCCATCGGTTTTGTCGGCATCGTCGCGCCGCATATCGTGCGCGCTTTCGGCGGCCATGATCCGGCGCGCATCTTGTTGCCGAGTGCGCTTCTCGGCGGCGCTGTTTTGACAATCGCTGACATTATCGTTCGTCTGTTGCCGTTCGATCAGGAACTGAAACTCGGCGTCGCGGCGGCGCTGATCGGAGCGCCTGGATTTGTATGGGTCGCAGCAACCACCAAACGGATCGCATCATGAGCGCATTGCTGTCCGTTCAACACATTTCCGTCACGCTTGGCGCGCGGCAAGCGCTTAAAGACATATCCCTTGACGTTGGCGCCGGAGAGTTTGTCGGCCTCATCGGGCCCAACGGCGCAGGCAAATCGACTTTGCTCAAAACCGCCGCCGGACTGATCCAGCCTGACGGCGGCGCATGCTGGAACTACGGAAAACCGATTTCAGCATTATCTGCACAAGAGCGCGCGCGACAGCTCTCCTATCTGCCGCAAGCACGTCCTGTGTTCTGGTCGGTGACGGCGCGTGACATCGTCGCGCTCGGGCGGTTCGCCTATGGCGCACCGCTTGTCGAGGACAGTCGCGACGAAGAAGCCATCGTCCGCGCCCTCGCAGATGCAGGCGCTACGCACCTTGCAACCCGCTCGGCGGCGGAACTTTCCGGCGGCGAACTGGCGCGTGTGCATCTGGCGCGCGCGCTGGCCGGTGAGACGCCGTTGTTGCTCGCGGACGAGCCCATCGCCGCGCTCGATCCGGCGCATCAGCTTGGCGTCATGAAACTTCTGCAATCCAAAACGAAAGAAGGCCGGAGCGTCATCGCCGCGCTTCACGACCTGACGCTGGCGGCGCGCTATTGTACGCGGCTGATCGTACTGAAAGACGGCCGTCTGCTCGCTGACGGGACAGCAAAAGAAATATTATCACCTGACCTGCTGAAGATTGCTTTTGACGTCGGCGCATCAATCGACTGGACAGAAAAAGGCGCAATCCTGCAGCTTGAACCGCTTACTTGATTTTGCGCGCCTCGAACGCGGCGAGTTGTTCCGGCGTCGCCGGTTTTTGATGTTTTTCCTTCCACGTCGCGTAAGGCATGCCGTAAACGCGCTCGCGCGCCTCGTCATCGCTGACGGCGACGCCCATGTCATCAGCGGCGGCTTTGTACCACTTGGAAAAACAGTTGCGGCAGAATCCTGCGAGAATCATCAGATCGATGTTCTGCACTTCCTTGTACGCGTCGAGGTGATTGAGCAGCCGGCGGAACACGGCGGCGTCCAGCTGGTCCTGTTGCTGAGATGTCAAATCAGCGGTCATGATTTTGCTTCCTTTCGAGTCCTTTAAATGCAAACGCCCGGCGGAGTCCCGCCGGGCGCGCTTTTGATGTTTTCGGCCCGTGCCTATTGGGCAGGCGATGGCCTTGCGCCCGCAGGAGCGGTTTCATCGGCCTTTGGTTTATCAAGCTTCATCCAGCTTTTGATGATCGGCGAGATCAGCAGCATGAAGACGCCGACGCCGATCGCAACATAGGAGACATTTGTATAAACCTCCGCATATGTTGCTTTTGCCGCGGCGACATCCGTCAGCTGGCCGCCGATGGTGTCGGCGCCGGTCCCGCGCGCGATGATGCCCGCAAGATAGTTGGACAAGCCGGTGTAAAGGAACCAGGCGCCCATGGTCATGCCGACGACGCGCGCCGGCGCCATCTTCGTCACCGCCGAAAGCCCCACCGGAGAAAGCATGAGCTCCGCCATGGTGTGGATCCAGTAGATCAAAAAGATGAAGTACACCGCCGTCAATGCTGTCGGTCCGCTTGCCGTGATCCCCGCAACCAGCGCGAGGAAACCGAGGCCAACCCCGATCACGCCGATGGAGAACTTCACCGGCGTTGACGGCTCGCGTCCGCGTTTTGCGAGTGCAATCCACATCCACGCCACCAGCGGCGCAAACAGGAAGATAAACCCTGCGTTCAGCGACTGGAACACCGGCGCGGGCACGGTGACGCCGAACATGGTTTTATCCACCAGGCGGTCCGTAAACAGATTCAGCGACGAGCCCGCCTGTTCGAACAGCGCCCAGAAGGGTATCTGCGCAATCACGAAGTAGATCGCGGCGAACATTCGGCTGCGTTCATCGCCCCGCAATTTCACGAATGAATACCCCACAAGATAGACGAAGAACGCAAGCCCGATCGCTCCGACGAACCAGTCTTCAATGAGGTGCGAATTCATCACCATAATCATCGAGACGGCGATGATGAGGATACCGGCAAGATAACAGGCCAGTTCGACATTGATCGGACCGAGGAAAGGTTTTTTGAGTTTCTCAGGGTCGGGCGGCTCAGCGTGGCCCTCTAAATACTTCTGGCCCCAGATAAAAACGATAAGCCCAAGAAGCATGCCGATGCCCGCGAGGCCGAAGCCGTATTTCCAGCCATAGACAATGCCGAGAATGCCGCAGGTGATCGACGACAGGAACGAGCCGAGATTGATGCCCATGTAAAACAGGGTGAATCCGGAATCGCGCCGCGGATCCTCGAACTTGTAAAGCGCGCCGACGATTGTCGAGATGTTCGCTTTCAGATAACCGACGCCGGCAATGATCAGCGCCAGCGACAAGTAAAGGATGTTGACGTACAAATCTTGCCGTTCAACGCGCGTCTCAACTGCATTATTTGGAATTTCTTGTATTACTGTAGCGACAGGAACCATCTCAGCAGATTGGGGCCACTCCCCCCATAACTTCCACCACGGACGCCCGCTTTCTTGTTGAGACGGCCCTAATGGGACGAAGGGATCTTTTGCTTCACTAGCAAAATCAAGAACCTGCAGAGCCCCAGTGCTGCCTTCAAAAACAATACGACGGCGCTCGCCTTCATACTCAATAAAAAGCTTCCGCCCATTGCCGCGTCCCTGATCAGCAATCTCATATTCGCCAGACTCAATTTGCAGATATTCCTTCGATCCTTCGCCCTCGAACGCCATGCCGAAATGGCCGAGCACGAGAAGAATGGCGCCGAAGATCACCGCTTTTCGCTGACCGAGATAACGGTCGGCAAGCGAACCGCCGACAATCGTCATGATGTAAACCAGCGCCGTATAGGCGCCGTACATCACTGCGGATCTCTGATCGGAGAAAAGGAAATGCTGCGTCAGATACAGGATCAACAGACCCCGCATCCCGTAATAGGAGAACCGCTCCCACATTTCCGTGAAAAATAAAACCGCCAGTCCGCGCGGATGGCCGAAAAAGCCCCCACCGGCTTTGGCGATATTTGGCGTCTTGGCGACGTCAATCGCTTCGCTCATATGTACTCCCTGCCGCGGCGGCCAGGATGCGGCCCCGCACGGTTATTCGCCCCTCACGAGACCTTGGGCCCCGCGCATTGGCGCGCACTCTAAGCCAGAAAGAATTGGAAAATCCAGCCGTTAGGCGTGTTCCGTCCACTATCGCCGGAATTTGAGATCAACCGCCGCGCGCGTTCCCGTTTCGTCCCGCAGGGGATACTATTTTTTCCGTCCGAGCATGAACGCCCGCATTAGACCGATCAGCGATATCAACAACCAGAACCCTTCCATGACGAAAGATGCAGCATTGAACGCCTGCGTCAGTGAAAACAGAATCAGCAGCGCGCCAACGGCGTTGAGCGCCGGATAGAGCGGCTTCGTCACCGTCATGCGGCCGATCTGCGACAGGAAATAGGTAGAGATAATCAGCGAGACGCCAAAAACGCCGATTACATCATGAAATTCGAAGTTCATCACGCCGCTTCTAGGCTTGCATCGTCCAGCCTTCAACGCCCATGGCCGCTTGTCGAACGGCTTCGGACCGCGTCGGGTGCGCATGACACGTGCGGGCGATGTCTTCCGACGCGCCGCCGAACTCCATGACGCTGACCGCTTCGGCGATCATCTCGCCCGCTTCGACGCCGACGATATGAACGCCTAGCACGCGATCTGTTTTCGCATCCGCCAGCACTTTCACAAAACCGTCCGTCTCGTGATTGGTTTTGGCGCGGGAATTGGCGGCGAACGGAAACTTGCCGACTTTATAATCGACGCCATCGGATTTCAGTTGTTCTTCCGATTTCCCGACGGCCGCGACTTCCGGATAGGTGTAAACGACGCTCGGCACCGTATCGTAATTCACATGCCCGGCCTTGCCGGCAATCAGTTCGATACACGCAACGCCATCGTCTTCCGCCTTGTGGGCGAGCATCGGCCCGGTGATGCAGTCGCCGATCGCCCATACGCCCGGCGTGCTGGTTTTGAAATGATCGGTTTCGATAAACCCGCGCTTGTCGGTTTTCACGCCTGCGGTTTCAAGGCCGAGCCCCTCCGTATGCGGCCGGCGCCCAATCGCGACCAGCACCGCGTCGCAATCGATTGTTTCGGCTGCGCCCCCTGCGGCCGGTTCTACGGAAAGCTTGACGCCATCCTTTGACTTTTTCGCGCCGGTGACTTTTGACGAAAGTTTGAAGTCGACGCCCTGTTTTTTGAGAATGCGCTGGAACTGTTTTGAAACCTCGCCGTCCATGGTCGGCAGGATACGGTCGAGGAATTCAACCACGGTCACCTTCGCGCCGAGACGCCGCCAGACAGACCCAAGTTCAAGCCCGATAACGCCGCCGCCAATAACGACAATGTGGTCAGGTACTTTCTGAAGGTCGAGCGCGCCGGTGGAAGAAACAATCTGCTTTTCATCGATCTCGACGCCCGGCAAGGGCGTCACTTCCGAACCTGTCGCGATAACGATATTTTTTGTTTGAAGTTCTGTTGTCTTTTCACCCTTGACGCGCACCTTGCCAGGCCCGGTAATTTCTCCGGCGCCGAGAAACACCTCAACCTTGTTCTTCTTCATCAAAAATTCGATGCCCTTGGTGAGCCCTTCGACGGCGTCGTCTTTCTGTTTCAGCATCTGCTTAAGGTTGAGCTTCAACCCGCCGGTGGCGATGCCGAGCCCTTCGAAATCCTTTTCCGCAATCTCATAGAATTGCGAGGCGTGCAGGAGCGCCTTTGACGGAATGCAGCCGACATTGAGGCATGTGCCGCCGAGTTTTTTCGTCTCGCGCTTTTCAATGATCGCCGTTTTGAGACCCAGCTGGCCGGCGCGGATTGCTGCGTTATAGCCGCCGGGGCCTGCGCCGATGACGACGACGTCATATGGATCAGTCATTCAAATTTTCTCCAGGTCCCTCAGGCAGGCTGCGACAGATATGGAGGGTGTCTGCACCCCAATAGCCCGACTTTGTCTGCCATTGCGTTTCATACGCACATACATACACAAGACAATCACCAGCGCTAATTTGCAGTACCTGCTTTCCTGCGTCGCGATATTTTAGCTCTACATCGTCTCCTAGCATTTTTTGCCAAAAATCATATGACGAAGCATCATGAACCGCCCCGTCATTTGTGAAAAAGGATTTGTCGCTAATTTCAACATGAAAGCTATCTTTGTTTTGCCGCCACGAAATAAATATCTTGCGCTCTTCATTATCGATTAAACATAGTTCTCGGTCTAACTCGTGCGAGCCATCGCCAGTATGATCGATGTGATCGATCTCATGATCAAATAAATGGTATTCGACCCGCTTTAAGAGCATCGCATTAAAGATCAAGCAACAGTCGCTGCGGATCTTCGAGATTTTCCTTGACGCGCACGAGGAACGTCACCGCGCCTTTGCCGTCCACAATCCGGTGATCGTAGGACATGGCGAGATACATCATCGGGCGGATCACAACCTCGCCATTGCGGGCGATGGGGCGTTCCTCGATCCGGTGCATGCCGAGAATGCCCGACTGCGGCTGGTTGAGGATCGGCGTCGACAGGAGCGAGCCGTAAACGCCGCCATTAGTGATCGTGAAGGTGCCGCCCTGCATTTCCNNGGCCCAAATCAGCGATTTCAAGTTCGATTTCCGCCATGGATTTCAAGTCCGCATCGCGCACGACCGGAACGACCAATCCTTTATCCGTACCCACCGCAATGCCGATGTCATAGTGGTTCTTGTAGATGATGTCGGTTCCGTCGATTTCGGCGTTGACGTCCGGCACCTCTTTCAGCGCATGAACGCAAGCCTTGGCGAAAAACGACATGAATCCAAGCTTGATGCCGTGCTTTTTGTCGAAAAGGTCCTTGTACTGAGAACGCAGCTCCATCACGGCGGACATATCGACGTCATTGAAGGTCGTCAGCATCGCCGCCGTGTCCTGCGCCTCTTTCAGGCGCCGGGCGATGGTCTGGCGAAGCCTCGACATTTTCACGCGTTCTTCGCGAGCGCCAAGATCGCGCGGTGCGTATGGCGTTGGCGCCTTTGCTTGTGCGGGGCGCGCTTCGGCCGAAAGCGCGTCTGCTTTCGTCACGCGCCCCCCCTTGCCTGTGCCCTGGATGGATGAAGCATCAAGACCGCGCTCGGCGACTACGCGGCGGGGCGCCGGCGAGAGCGTATCCGAAGATGCCGTGGAAGCTTGCGCAGGGGAAGCTTGCGCGGGTTGCGGCGCAGGCGAAGCGGCGCCGTTCGATTTCGGCGCGGCCGCCGTCGCGCCCGCTTCAATGATGGCCATCAGCGCGCCGACCTCGACCGTCTCGCCTTCCTTGACTTTGATTTCTTTCAGGACGCCTGCGGCCGGAGATGGAACATCCATCGCCGCTTTGTCGGTTTCGAGACTGACGATCGGCTCGTCCTGCGCAACGGCGTCGCCTTCTTTCTTCAGCCACTCGCCAATGTCGGCTTCCGTAACGCTTTCGCCCGAGGCGGGAACACGGACCTCGATTTCTTCGCCCCCGCCAGAGGATGAAGAG
>DGNI01000161.1:0-12245 GCA_002388885.1 Parvularculaceae bacterium UBA4496
TCATTGAGTTCAAAAACAAAGAGAGCGGCGAGCGCCACAAGGAAAGCCCCGGTCAGCGCCGCCAGCCGGCGGGGGCTTAGGGCCTCGATCCGCGCGGAAAGGGCCTCGCCGTCCCGCAAGGGCGGCGCTTCGCCCTTATTGTGCTTTTCCTCATCCGCCATGGAGCAAGCGTCGACCAACATTGGGGCGAAGGTGTGGAAACAAAAACCCGCGGGGCCCCGCGGGCGTTCGCCATCCGCGCGCGAGGGTTAAGGATTTGGAAACTATTCTGTTTCGGCGCTGAATGTCACCTTCGAATCGTTGAAGCGAGGCCTCGGGGTTTTCCCCATTTCCCGCTTGGTTTCCAATGCTTTGGCCGGTAATGACGGGCGCATGAGACATTTTCTGAATACCGCTGACTGGTCCCGGCCCGAGCTGCAGGTGATGATCGACGAAGCGCGGGCCTTCAAAGCCTCTCCCCCCAACCAGCAGTGGGGGGATGCTTTGAAGGGCAAAACTGTTGCGCTTCTATTCCTCAATAATTCCTTGCGCACGCGCACGTCATTTGAAGTAGGCGTCAAACACCTCGGTGGCCATGCAGTGATTTTATCACCTTCGGGCGGCATGTGGCCCCTCGAATTCGAGGACGGCGTCGTCATGGATGGCGAGGCCGAAGAGCATGTGAAGGAAGCCGCGAAGGTGCTCTCGCGCTATTGCGACATGATCGGCATCCGTGCCTTCCCGAAATTCGCCGACTGGAAAGAGGACCGCAAGGACAAGATTCTGAACGCCTTCGCCGAATATGCCGACGTGCCGGTGATCAATATGGAGACGATCACCCATCCGTGTCAGGAGATGGCGCATGTAATGGCGTTGCAGGAGCGTTTGGGACCGGAGCTCGACGGCAAGAAGTTCGTCCTCACATGGACCTATCACCCGAAGCCATTGAACACCGCGGTCGCCAATTCCGCGCTGATGATCGCCGCGAAGTTCGGCATGGACGTGACGCTTTTAACGCCGACGGAGGAATATGTTCTCGACCTGCGTTACATGAATCAGGCGGGGCAATATGCGAAAGAAAACGGCAGTAAAATCACCGTGACGCACGACATTGGCGAGGCCTATAGCGGCGCCGACGTCGTCTATGCGAAAAGCTGGGGCGCGCTTCCCTATTTCGGCAACTGGGCGGAGGAAAAACCGATCCGCGATCTCTACCGCCACTTCATTGTCGATGAAGAAAAAATGGCGAAGACCAATAATGCGCTCGTCTCCCACTGCCTGCCCATGCGCCGCAATGTGAAGATGACCGACGCGGTATTCGATAGCGCCAACTGCATCGCTTATGACGAAGCGGAAAACCGCCTGCATGTGCAAAAGGCGATCATGAAGGCGCTGGCGGGGTGAGTGTGAACAGCACAAGCCTATATGATTTGCATTTTGATGCAGCTTGCGACTGGACCCTAAATGTAGCGCGCGCCGCTCTTACAGATTTGGATTATGAATTTTCGGAACAGCAGTTCCCCATGGCCCTTGCTGCTGAATTGAAGAACCTTGGTTCTAACAAACCATATTGCTCTTTGGTGGTGATGTTATTAGGGAGTCTCATCATAAATAATCATCTCAAAAAACAGGAAGAATTTGATAGAACGGCAAAATTGTTTGAAGAATGTTTTTCACAGGCACAATTTGAAGAAGCAGATAGACGGCTTTTGGATAGGGCGGCAAAGTTTGTTCTATGGTCTCGGAAAACTGGAGGTCAAATTCCCAGTCCAGCAAAGATTAAAGTTGCGGCACGTGATGCGCAAGTTAGTCAAGGGTTACGTGAAATTGCCGAGACAATGGAGCGAGCTAGATTGCTGCGAAGAAAGCAATTTTAGATTTGAATAGAAACCATAATCATGACAACCCAATCCTCCACACGTCAGACCATTGTCCAGTTGCTCTCCAACATGAGCGACGGCAAGGAGATTCGCGCCTATCTCCAGCGTTTCTCCGAGGTGGACCGGTCGCGCTTTGCGGTGATCAAGATCGGCGGCGCGATCCTTGGCGAACAGCTCGAAGAAACCGCCTCGGCGCTCGCCTTCCTGCACACGGTCGGCCTGACTCCAATTGTGCTCCATGGCGGCGGGCCGCAGCTCGACCTCGCGCTGAAAGAACGCGGCGTCGCGACGAAAAAAGTCGATGGACTTCGCGTCACAGACGAAGCGACGCTCGACGCCGCGCGCGACGTCTTCATCGGCGAGAACATCAAACTGGTTGAGGCGGTGCGCGGACAGGGGGTCGAGGCCGAGGGGCTTGTCGCCGGCGTCATTGAGGCCGATTACCTTGACCGGGAAAGGTTCGGCCTCGTGGGCGCGCCGCGCACCATCCGTCAGGGTCTCATCAATTCCGTGGTGCGCTCCGGCGCCATGCCGATCCTCACCTGTCTCGGCGTTGCGCCGGGCGGCCAGCTCGTGAACGTCAACGGCGACAGCGCAACCCGCGCGCTGGTCGAAGCGCTGCAGCCCATGAAGATTGTTTTTCTCACCGGGACGGGCGGGTTGTTCGACAAGCACGGCAACGTCATGCACTCGATCAACTTCGCCTCTGACTACGACAAGCTGATGAAGGCCGGCTGGGTCGAGGGCGGGATGCGGTTAAAACTGCAGGAGATCAAACGCCTGCTCGAAGCCTCGCCGTTATCGACGTCCGTTTCCATCACCACGCCGGCGGGTCTCATCCGCGAGCTTTTCACCCATGGCGGCTCGGGCACGCTGGTGCGTATGGGCGAGGCGATCAACGAGTTCAAATCGAGAGACGGCGTCGATAAAACCAAAACCGCGACGCTCGTTGAAAATGCTTTCGCGCGAAAATTAAAAGACTCGTGGTGGGACGGGCTCGATGTTCACCGCATCGTCATGTCGGACGGCTATCGCGCCGGGGCGATCCTCACAAGGCTCGACGACTTCATCTATCTCGACAAATTCGCGGTGATCGAGGATGCGCGCGGCGAAGGCCTGTCGCGCACCATCTGGCGGACTTTCACCAAGGACGATCCGGTATTTTGCTGGCGCTCGCGCACGGCGAACGGGTTTAATGCATTCTATCATGACAGCGCCGACGGTTCGGTGCGGTCGGGGCCGTGGACCGTCTTCTGGAAAGGCGAAACCGATTGGGCGCGTATCGAACGCATGGTAAAACGCGTTGCCGGCCTGCCGGCGTCATTTGTTGGCGATGAGGATTAGATGTTTAAACAACTCTTCATCCTGAGGAGAAATTTTTCCTTCGCCCTTCGAGACGCGACCTGCAGTCGCCCTCAGGATGAAGGAAAAATTTCGTCTCGAAGGACGGGGGGGATCGCAAAATGAGTACGCCTTTTCTTGTTGGCCTTGTCGGCGCACGCGGACATACCGGCCGCGAGCTGATCCGCCTGATCGCTGAACATCCTGAGCTGATGCTCGCTTACGCAGTAAGCCGGGAATTCGCCGGTCGGCCGGAGGCCGAGATTGCGCCCGAGGACAAGGACGAGTGCGTGTTCGAGGCGCTCGGCCCCGAAGAAGCGGCCAAGCGCCGGGCCGACGTCGTCATTCTCGCTGCGCCTGACGGCGCCGCCGCGCCTTATGTGGAGGCGCTTGAAGCGCTCGCGCCGCAGCGGATCATTGTCGATCTGTCCGCCGATTATCGTTTCGACGATAACTGGGCCTATGGCCTGCCGGAACTGAATCGTAAAAAACTCCGTGGCGCAACACGCATCGCCAATCCGGGTTGCTATGCGACGGCGATACAGCTGGCGCTCGCGCCGCTGGTTTCGCGGTTCGATGGCGCGCCGTCATTGTTCGGCGTTTCAGGGTATTCGGGCGCCGGGACGACGCCGTCGCCGCGCAACGATCTTGAGCGGCTGAAAGACAACCTGATGCCTTACGGCGTCACGGGACATAAGCACGAGCGCGAAGCATCTTATCATCTCGGAAAGCCGGTTCATTTTACGCCGCATGTGCACCCGGCTTTCAGCGGACTGATCGTCACCGCACATATTCCCCTTACGGAGAAAATGGATACGGGCGATTTGATGCAACTATTTGAAGAAAACTATGCAAAAGAACCGCTCATCGCCTTGCGTAACGAGCCGCCGGAACTTAAAGATGGTACGGGTCGCAAAGGCGTTTTGATCGGCGGTTTTGCAGTCAGCGAAAATGGACGGAATGCGGTGGTCATCGCGGCCGAGGACAATCTCCTCAAGGGCGCGGCGGTGCAGGCCATTCAGAACGTCAATCTCGCGCTCGGCCTTAGTGAGATGAAAGGCCTTACCAACTGAGGGGATGATCTTTACGGGCAATGGCGGCGGGTGAAAGCGACTTTCTGGTTCAGGCCGCGACCTATCTTGGCGCCGCTGCAATCGCTGTTCCCGTATTTAATCGCCTGAAACTTGGCTCGATCCTCGGCTATCTCGCCGCCGGCGTCGCGGTGGGCCCCTTCGGTCTCAATCTATTGCATCAGGAAGAGGGCGTCTTTCACATCGCCGAGCTTGGCGTTGTTCTGTTCCTTTTTGTTATCGGCCTTGAGCTGTCGCTGTCGCGGCTGTGGTCCATGCGGAGCCAGATTTTCGGGCTCGGCGCCGCGCAGATGATCGTCACCGGCGGGGTGATCGCCTGCCTGTTTGTTGCGGCGGGCGTGATGCCGGCCCCGGCGGCGGCGATCGCCGGCTTTTCGCTCGCATTCTCGTCGACGGCCTTTGCGCTTCAATGGCTGAAAGACCGGCGCGAGCTCAACACACCCTATGGCGCGCAGTCATTCTCGATTCTCCTGTTTCAGGATCTGGCGGTTATCCCGCTCCTCGCCGCCGTGCCGATTATCGCCGGGGCCGGCGCTGACGGAAACGCATGGGAAGGGATCGCCAAAGCCGTCGGCGTCATCGCGCTGCTGATTGTGGTCGGAAAATTCGGACTTGATCGGTTATTCCGCATGGTGGCGATTTCCGGTTCTCGTGAAGCGTTTGCGGCGACGGCGCTGTTCCTTGTGGCCCTCACCTCGCTCGCCGTCGCCTGGGCCGGATTATCCATGGCGCTCGGGGCGTTTCTCGCGGGCGTCCTGCTGGCGGAGTCGAGTTACAAGCATCAGATCGAAACAGACATTGAGCCCTTCCGCGGTCTGTTACTCGGACTTTTCTTCATTTCCATCGGCATGCGGCTCGATTTCGGCGTCATTTTAAATGCATGGATGATTGTCATCGGCGGCGCCTTGGGGCTGGTCTTTGTCAAAACCACGCTATTGTTTTCACTGGCGCGAGTTTTCGGCGCGCGTCAGGGCGACGCCATGAAAACCGCAGCGACACTAAGCCAGGGCGGCGAATTTTCGTTTGTCGTATTCACGCTCGGGATCAGCGCAGCACTCTTTACGAATGCGCAGGCGAGCCTGATGTCGGCGATCGTGACGCTGTCGATGATGCTGACGCCGCTCATGTCGGCGCTGGCGCATCGCTTGGCGAAAGATGCCGAGGACACGGGCGAAGATTTGCAGGGACCGGAGGCGGGACATGATCATGTGCTGATCGTCGGCTTCGGCCGGATGGGGCAGATCATTTCGCAGGTGCTGCAAAGCTCGGGCGTCAATGTCACGGCAATCGATCGTAACCCGTCTCACATCCGCAACGCCGAACGGTTCGGGTTTAAGGTCTACTACGGCGACGGCGCCCGTCTCGACATGCTGCTCGCCGCCGGCGCCGAAGATGCGAAGGCGATCATCTTGTGCATGGACGATCCGAAATCCGTGAATCATGCCGTGACGATCCTGCGTGAAAGATTGCCGAACGCGACGATCATGGCTGTGGCCCACGACCGCATTCATGAAATGGAACTAAAGCCGCTCGGGCCTGACGTCATCGTTCGTGAAACTCTTGAATCGAGCCTGCTGATGGCGCGCGAGACGCTGTCGAGCATGGGCTTTGATGACGGCCTGATTGACGACTATGTGCAGCAGTTCCGCAAAATGGATCGTGAACGTCTGCTGGCGCAAATGGATCACGGACCTGAGGCGGGACGCGACCTCATGTATCGCCGTTTCCAGTCACCCGGAGATCATAGCGAAGAAGAAAAAGCAGGAACTTAGTTACGACGCAGCTTCGTGTACCGCGGCGCAGATATAGTCGACCTGTTGCGGCGTCAGATATGGATGCACAGGTAGTGCGAAGATCTCTGATGCGATCCTTTCCGTCTGCGGCAGGCCGTTCGCCGGAGCGTAATCCGCAAAAGCCGGCATCAGGTGCAGCGGCGTTGAGTAATAAATCGCTGTGGGTACGCCAAGATCGCCCAGTTTATGGACGACTGCATCGCGATTCTCGATGCAAAGGGAGTAATATCCGTGGCCGGAAACAGCGCCTGGAATGTTGACCTGCGGCCGACCGATATTGCCGAGCCGTGCGTCATATTCTTCGGCAATGCGCCGCCGCGCCGCGAGTTCGTCATCGAATATGGAAAGTTTTTCCAGCAATACGGCGGCCTGAAAACTGTCCATGCGGCCGTTGAACCCGACCCGAACGGAATCTTTCCTCGCTTCGTCAGTACCGTGCCAGCGGATTGACGCCCAGCGCTCGCGGTCAAGCATGCTCTGGCTGAAGATCGCGCCGCCTTCGCCATAGGCGCCCAACCCCTTGCCGGGAAAAAAGCTGGTGGCGGTCGCCGGCGCGAGATTTCCGATTTCCTTGCCGTCAAGCTTTCCGCCAAAACTCTGGGCGCCGTCCGCAAGCATGAAAAGCTCTTCGCGTTCCGCGATTTTGCCGATGGCGCGATAATCGGCGGGCGAACCGAAAAGATCGACAGGTATGATCGCCGCCGGTTGCAGCTTGCCTTCCTTGCGAACCGCGGCGATCCGCCGTTCAAGATCGTTCGCGTCCATATTGAAAGTCGCCGGATCAATATCGACAAAAACCGGCGTGCCACCTGTCAGCAGAATAGCATTGGCGGTGGCGTTGTAAGTGAACGCAGGCACGAAAACGGCATCGCCCTTGCCGATGCCGCGCGCCAGCAGCGGAATAATCAGCGCCGCTGTTCCGCTTGCGCACGCCGTAACCGTTTTGGCGCCGGTCCGCGCCGCGAGCGCTTCTTCTAGCTCCTCGATTTCCGGCCCGGCGATATAGCGTCCATGGTCAAGCACTGCCTGAAGGCGCTTTTCAATCGCAGGGCGAATGCGCCTTTGTTGGGCGGCAAGATCGATAAACGCGATGTCGCCGACCTGACTGCGCTTGGCGAGGGAAAGATTGACTACGCTGTTCATGCACGCTGCCTTTCCATGGCTTCGTCTTTATACTCAACGGCGATTCCGGCTGCGCCTTCAATGTGACGGGCCCATTTCAGTGCTTCCCGGCCGTCAAGACCGCTCACATGCGGGGCGCGATTGTCACAGATGCATGAGACAAATTCGTTGGCGCCAAACTTCAGCGGATCCGAAAATGCAAGCGGCGTGTCGTCATTCGAAAAATTTGCGGTAAGCGGGGCTGGCGTCGAGTTTGAAATCTCTCGCCTGATGAAATCGAATTCAACTACGCCATCATCATAAACGAGCGTCATGCGCCTTTCCGGCGACGTTGCGCGTCGCGTCGCCTTCAGGGAAACGACAGTCCCGTTTGTCAGCATGATATCGGCGGACATGTCATGCGCGCCGCCTTCTGCCGAGACGCTTTCGATCTCCGCCTTCGTCATGTGCCGTATCAGGTCGATATCGTGCACCATAAGGTCGAGAGCGACGGAAACGTCTTCGCAACGCCCGTTTGCCGATGTGCATCGAATGCTGTCAATCTTCAAAGGCGCGCGTTTGCGGCTGAACATTCCTGCGGCCTCGAACACGTAACGTTCCTGATGGCCGGTTTGCAAAACAACACCATGCTTGCTGGCAAGGGCGATCAACTCATCCGCATCGGCGATGTCGAGAGCAATCGGTTTTTCGATAAACACATGTTTGCCGGCCGCGAGCGCCTGCCGCGCCAATTCAAAGTGGTCGCTGGCGGGCACGGCGATAATGACGGCGTCTATCTCCGCCAGGAAATCCGCAAATCTTGAGAAGGCTTTTGTAGAGAATTTATTCGCCAGGTTTTGGGCGTTCGACTGATTAATATCAAAAACCCCCGCAAGCGATGCTGCGGGGTGATCTGCAAATTTCGATGCGTGATATCCGCCGAACACGCCGGCGCCGGCGACGCCGACATTGATACCCTTCGTCACTATCTCAGCTCCGCCAGTTGCGCCCCCGCACCAGCGGGAACAGGCGGCCCCCCGCTCCCGATTTTTCCACTCTATCCTGTATCGCCTGTGTGGAAATAGGCCGGATACTGCGGAAAAGTTCAAACTATATTTCCAGCTGTTTCATGAAAGGCTTGTCATGAAAAGCGGAGAATTTGCCTCAAAATTTCGCAGGACGCGTTCCTTTGAAACGATCGGCCAAAATAAACGCCAGATCCAGCGCCTGACTGGCGTTGAGGCGCGGGTCGCAATGGGTGTGGTATCGCGATGACAGGTCGGCTTCCGAAATCTCCTGAGAGCCCCCAAGGCACTCCGTGACGTTCTGTCCCGTCATTTCAAAATGCACCCCGCCGGGGTTGGCGCCTTCGGCGCGGCAGACGTCAAAAAACGTGCCAACCTCCGACAGGATTGAATCGACATGACGCGTCTTGTAGCCGCCTTCGGTTTTGATCGTGTTGCCGTGCATGGGGTCGCATGACCAGACGACATTACGGCCTTCGGAAACGATCCTGCGGACAAGCGGTGCGAGACCAGCCTTCGCATTTTCGGCGCCAAAGCGTGCGATCAAAACAATCCTTCCGGCTTCGTTGTTCGGATTGAGAATATCGAGCAGGTTTAAAAGCTCGTCTGTAGACAGGCTTGGCCCGCATTTAATCCCGATCGGGTTTTCAATACCGCGGCAGAATTCAACATGCGCGCCGTCGGGCTGACGTGTGCGGTCGCCGATCCAGACCATATGCGCTGACGTATCGTACCATTTGCCGCTGGTGGAATCGACGCGCGTCATGGCGGTCTCGAAACCCAACAGCAGCGCTTCGTGGCTCGTGTAAAAGTCAACCTCGCGAATGGCGCGTACGCTGGAGCCGTCGACGCCGCAGGCTTCCATGAAGGTGATTGACTCCGAAATCTTGTCCGCAAGCGCGCGGTAGCGTTCTTCCTGCGGATTGCCCTCGACGAATTCTAACGTCCATTTGTGCACATTGCGCAAGTCAGCGTAGCCGCCGGACGCAAAAGCGCGAATAAGATTAAGCGTCGCGGCTGAATGACCATAGGCTTTTAATAGCCGTTGCGGATCGGGCGTGCGCGCTGACATCTCGAACTCCATGCCGTTGATGTTGTCGCCACGATAGCTTGGCAGGGTTTCGCCGCCCATGCTTTCGGTCGGCGATGAGCGCGGTTTGGCGAACTGGCCGGCGATGCGGCCAACCTTGATAACCGGCATGGCGGCGCCGAACGTCAGCACGACGGCCATCTGCAGCAGCACGCGAAACGTGTCGCGGATATTGTTGGGATGAAATTCCTTGAAGCTTTCCGCGCAATCGCCGCCCTGCAGCAGGAACGCCTCGCCGCGCGCGACGCGGGCGAGGGAGGAGCGCAAGGTGCGCGCTTCGCCGGCGAACACCAGCGGCGGATAGCCCGACAGCTCCTTTTCCACGGCGGCAAGGGCGGCCGGGTCCGGATAATCCGTCGGAATATGCAGCGCGGTCTTTTCACGCCAGCTTACAGGCGACCAACTCATCTTGAAAAACTCCGTAACCAGCGGTCTTTAGCCCGCGGAGCGCTGCGCTGCAACAATGCGGCCCCTCAAGCCTGTCGCCGATTTGATTTCGGCGTCAGCGGACAGGCTGTTATCAAGGTCCGGTTTTTTCGATCATAAGGGGTTTATTCGATGCCGAGATTTTATGTGAAGCCGATGATATTCGCCGCTGCTGCGCTCGCCGCCGGTCCGGCGCTTGCCCAGCGGGATTTTTCCAATGTGGAGATCAAGACGACAGAGATCGGCGGCGGGGTCTATATGCTGGAAGGCGCGGGCGGCAATATCGGTCTTTCTGTGGGCGAGGACGGCGCGTTCGTGATTGACGATCAGTTCGCGCCCCTGGCGGAGAAAATCGTTTCAGCGATAGAGGCGGTATCCGACCAGCCGGTGGAATTTGTCGTAAACACGCACTGGCATGGCGACCATACGGGCGGCAACGAAGCCATGAGCGGGCTCGGCGCGCATATTGTCGCCCATGACAATGTGCGCGAGCGATTGAAAGCAGGCCTTGTGCGGGAAGGGGGTCACACAACGCCGCCAGCGCCCGCCGGCGCGTTGCCGGTCATTACGTTCTCGCATTCCATGTCATTTTACTGGAACGGCCATGACATTCGCGTCTGGCACCCTGAAAAGGCGCATACGGACGGCGACGCCATCATCTTTTTCAAGGACGTGAATATCGTTCATATGGGCGACGTGTTTTTCAATGGCGGGTTTCCCTATGTCGATCTGGAATCCGGCGGCGATCTCGACGGTTATATCGCGACCCACGAAAAAGTGCTGGGCAAGATTGACGGCGAAACGAAGATCATTCCCGGGCACGGGGCGCTGGCGACAAAAGCCGACCTTCAGAAAACAGTCGAAATGCTGAAGGACGTTCGCTCGCGCATTCAGGCGCTGATTGACGAGGGCAGGAGCGAAGACGAAGTTGTTGCGGCGGCCCCACTTGCCGATCTTGATGCTGCCTGGGGGCAGGGCTTTATTAATGCTGAGCGCATGACCCGCACCGCATACAAATCGCTCGCGGTTGCCGAATAGTCCCAAACAAAAAAGAGCGCCCAAATGTGGGCGCTCAGTTTTCAGGGATGATGGGGTGTTTAGGCGAGGCTGATTTCCGAAACCTCGCCGCGGCGGATTTTGCAAACCGCTTCCATCGCCTCGCCGTCATGCGGGACGAGTTCAATAGCAACGGTTTTCGTTGCGCCGCCGCCGCCGCGTACGAACTTGGCGCGATATTCTCCGGCCGTGACGAGGCCTTCATTTTCAGCAGCGAGGGCGCACAAATTTACATTTTTTGTCCAGTCGGCAGCCATGACAGATGCGCCAGATGTAAGGGCGGCGCTTGCCGCCAGGATGGCCAAGGTCTTGTTCAGCATGGGTTTCTCCAGTTCTAGATGTCCGGCGCGACGCGTTTTTGTTCTTCGCCAGTTGATTACAAAATAGACTTTACTATATAATTTTAAAGTGTCAAATACCTTTTTCAGGTACCGCACGATTTTGTTACATGCACGACAAGTTAACTGCGAATGCACTAAGCTAATGAAAAAAGGCCGAAAATCGGCCCAGAGGAAACCTTGGATGGCGCGAACCTATAATCAGGACTGCATTTTGGCGCACGCCCTCGACATGCTGGGCGAGCGCTGGACCCTGCTGATCATTCGCGACCTTTTCCTCGGACCCCAGCGTTTCGGCGATCTGCAGGCTGGCCTGCCAGGGATCGGCGCCAATCTCCTCAGCAAGCGCCTGAAGGAGCTTGAAGAAGCAGGGCTCATCACCACGATCAGTTCGGGCAACGTAAAGGGGCGCTACCGGTTAACCGAGACGGGCGAAGCGTTGCGGCCGACAGTACGCACGCTGATGAAATGGTCGATCATGTACTTCATGGAGCGGCCGGAGTTTTCACACGCGCATGAATGCATTTATTCCAACGACCTGCAGCCGGATTCTGTTGCGCTGGCGATTGAAATTTTTGCATCGTATTGCCCGGAACCCAACGCCAATTATGTCGCGCGGGTCATCATCGACGACTTTCCCTACACGATTTACAACATGAACGGGCAGCTAATCTGCCGCCGCGGCGCCGATGCGCCGGCGGTTGCGACTTTGAAATCCGATGTGGCGACGATTATGCAATCGTTCAGGATGGAGCTGCCGCTGGAAGAAGCAAAAGCGCGCATGACGCTGACCGGCGACAAACAGGCGCTTAATCATCTCTTGCGATGCATCGTGCACTCGGCGGACGAAGAACTGCTTGCCGATACGCCGCGCCCGCTGGAAGCGGTGCTTTAGCTTTAAACAGCGACTTCGAAATTCGCTTCCGTAAGCGACTTCACTTCATCGACCGTCACATCCGGCGCCAGCTCGACAAGCTTCATGCCCTTGCCGCGCTCGACCTCAAAGACGCCGAGATTGGTGATCACCATATCGACGACTTGCTGCCCGGTGAGCGGCAGCGAGCATTCGTGGAGCAGTTTCGGCGAGCCCGATTTAGATGCGTGATCCATGACGATCACGATCTT
>DGNI01000161.1:12314-14200 GCA_002388885.1 Parvularculaceae bacterium UBA4496
TTTTCCGAGACTTCCATGGCGCCGAGGATGGCGATGTTGATATGGCCGCCGCGAATCATGGCGAAGGATTCAGCGCTTGAGAAATAAGAGGTGCGGCGTAGTTCCGTAATCGTCTGCTTGCCCGCATTGATAAGGTCCGGATCGACTTCGTCCTCGTAAGGGAAGGGACCCATGCCGAGCATGCCGTTTTCAGACTGCAAAGTGACGTCGACGCCTTCCGGAATGTAATTCGCCACCAGCGTCGGGATGCCGATGCCGAGGTTCACGTACCAGCCGTCCTGGAGTTCCTTGGCGGCGCGTTCCGCCATCTGATTGCGGTTCCACATGGGTTCAGGCCTCCCGCACGGTGCGTTGTTCGATGCGCTTCTCGTGCTCGCCCTGAATCAGGCGGTGCACGTAGACGCCGGGCAGATGGATGTGGTCGGGATCGAGCGTGCCGGTCGGCACGATCTCCTCGACCTCGACGACGCAGACCTTGCCGCACATCGCCGCCGGCGGGTTGAAGTTCCGCGCCGTCTTGCGGAAGACGAGATTGCCCGTCGGGTCCGCCTTCCAGGCCTTAACGATGGAGAGGTCGGCGAAGATGCCGCGCTCCAGGATGTAGGTCTCGCCGTCGAACTCCTTGTGCTCCTTGCCTTCCGCCACAAGCGTCCCGACGCCGGTCTTGGTGTAGAAGCCCGGGATGCCGCAGCCGCCGGCGCGCATCCGCTCCGCGAGCGTGCCCTGCGGGTTGAACTCGATCTCAAGCTCGCCGGCGAGGTACTGGCGCATGAACTCGGCGTTCTCGCCGACATAGGAGCTGACCATCTTCTTCACCTGCCGCGACTGCAGCAGGATTCCGATGCCGAAATCGTCGACGCCCGCATTGTTCGATGCGAAGGTCAGGTCCTTCGTGCCCGCGTCCTTGATCGCCTGCAGCAACAGTTCCGGAATGCCGCAGAGACCGAACCCGCCGGCGGCGACGAACATGCCGTCGAACAGGAGCCCGTCCAAGGCCGCCGCCGCGTTGTCGTAGACCTTCTTCATCCGAGACCCCCCGATTGAAATGATGCGCCGAGATTACTGGTTCGCTCGCTGCGGCGCACTCAAAAAATGTTGCGCCGCCGCGCTTCCGTCGCGTCGAGCCAGGCCCGCGTCCGGCCTTCCGGATCGTCGTTCCGCGTGATGTCGGTGACGACGGAGACGACGTCGGCGCCCGCCTCGAACGCGCCCCCCGCCCGCTCGACCGAGAAGCCGCCGATCGCGATCAAGGGCAGATCGCCGATCAGCGACCGCCATTGCTTGAGGCGGTCCAGCCCCTGCTCCCGCCATTTCATCTGCTTCAGGATGGTCGGATAGATCGGACCGAGCGCGATGTAGTCGGGTTCCGCCGCAAGCGCGCGCGTGAGCTCAGTCCGGTCATGCGTGCTGATCCCGAGCTTTATCCCGGCCTCACGGATCGCCGCCAGGTCGGCCGTGTCCAGGTCCTCCTGCCCAAGGTGGACGTAGTCGCAGCCCTCGTCGATCGCGATCCGCCAATAGTCGTTGACGATGAGTTGCGCGCCGTGGGCGGCGCAAAGATCGCGGCCGCGCCGGATCTCCGCACGCAGCGCCGCGTCTGGCATGTCCTTGATGCGCAACTGCACGAGCTTCACGCCCAACGGCAGCAGCCGCTCCATCCAGGCCGCGCTGTCCCAGATCGGGTAGAAGGGATCCAGCCTCAACGGAGGAAGGCCTTGCCCATGACCGGCGTCGAGGGCGCCGCCATGTCGCGCGGCTCCATGGGATCGGCTTCGAAGGCCTGCCGCCCCGCCGCGACGGCATGTGCAAAGGCCTCGGCCATGGCGGCCGGGTCGCCCGCCTTGGCGACCGCGGTGTTCAGCAGCACGCCGTCGCAGCCCAGCTCC
>DGNI01000072.1:0-178 GCA_002388885.1 Parvularculaceae bacterium UBA4496
ATCAGTGTGCGCTCTACAACGCCCGGCGCGCCCTTTCTCATGAGCGTCGAGACCAGCGCTTCGCCGATGCCTAGTTCAGTGATCACATCAAGCGTTTTGAACGCAGGGTTGGGGCGAAAAGTCTCCGCTGCGGCTTTGACGACACGTTGTTCGCGAGGCGTGAAGGCGCGGAGCGCAT
>DGNI01000072.1:185-3111 GCA_002388885.1 Parvularculaceae bacterium UBA4496
GCTGGAGACGCTGTCGGGAACATCCAGCGGATTTTGCGTCACAAAGAAAACGCCGACGCCTTTCGATCGAATGAGGCGAACCACCTGTTCAACCTTTTCGACCAGCGCCTTCGACGAATCGTCAAAGAGCAGATGCGCTTCGTCAAAAAAGAAAACCAGTTTTGGTTTGTCAGGGTCGCCGATTTCAGGAAGTTCCTCGAATAGCTCCGAGAGCAGCCACAAAAGAAACGTCGCATAGAGTTTCGGCGTCTGCATCAGCTTGTCGGCTGCGAGAATGTTGACGATACCCGCCCCGTTTTCGTCGGTTCTCAAAAAGTCATTAAGGTCAAGCGCCGGCTCCCCGAAAAACGCTTCCGCCCCTTGTTCTTCCAGCGCCAGCAGGCGGCGCTGTATCGCGCCCACAGAAGCGCGTGATACGTGCCCGTATTCCGCGGAGAGTTCCTTGGCACGGTCAGCGATCTCCACAAGCAGGGATCGCAGGTCTTTCAGGTCAAGCAGCAACAACCCTTCATCGTCGGCGACGCGGAAAGCGAGCGTTAAAACGCCTTCCTGGGTTTCGTTGAGATCAAGCAGCCGCGAAAGTAATAACGGCCCCATTTCCGACACTGTCGCCCGGATTGGGTGCCCTTTTTCTCCGTGTAGGTCCCAGAAGCATACGGGAAAGCTTTTGGGATCATATGGATCAAGTCCAATCGTCTCCGCGCGCTTCAGAAGAAAATCCTTCATCACCACCGGTTGAGACAGCCCCGCGAGATCGCCTTTCACATCCGCCACAAAAACAGGCACTCCCGCATTGGAAAGCCCCTCGGCAATGATCTGTAAGGTGACGGTTTTTCCCGTGCCCGTTGCGCCGGAAATCAACCCGTGGCGGTTTGCATATTTCAACGCCAACGCCTGGGGCGTTTCGCTTTTGCCCAAAAAAACCGACAATTCCGTCATGTCGCCCCCGTCTAGCGCCAGAAGTGGTTAAAGTATGGAACCTCGCGGTTTAAGCGGGCTGCAGCGCCTTCGCAAGCGCAAGGTCCCGTTTTTATTATCGAATCTGTAATATCGGAGGCGTTTAGACCGTAGACTGAAGCATTTACCTAGGCGGGGAAAAAGGATAAAATACAAGCTTGTTGCACAAGGAATATCGCCGTTTGGTCGGTGAATCGGGGAGTGCGACGAAAATATATCGGGCAAGGAGTAACTCAAGGAAGGGGCCGACATGCTCAGGATTCTCCTCGTCATCGCAGTAGCGCTGGCGGTAATTATCGGACTGATGAAACTCACCAATCGCGACGCCGCCGATCCGGCGGCTAGCGATGCGGCGGAAGCTGTGGAAGAAGCGGCGGATGACGCAGTAGACGCCGCTGAGGAAGCTGTTGATGACATGGACGGCGCGATGTCCTCAGACGAAGGCGCTGAGGCGATGGACGCCATGGAAGAAGGGGCCGAAGACGCGGGCGACATGGCGGGCGACGCCATGGATGCAGCCGGCGACATGGCCGGTGATGCGATGGATGAAGCAGAAGAAATGGCAGGGGACGCCATTGATGCTGTGGATGACATGGCTGAAGACGCCGGCGAGGCCATGGATGAAATGGCGGAAGACGCTGAAGCTGCTGCTGATGAAATGATGGATGAGGCGGAAGAGACCGCTGACGAAGCAGCGGATGAAACCTCTGAGGAAGAGCCTAACAACTAGGCGCTTCGGAACGTAGTCCAAAAACACCGTAACGCCGCGCTTTCGTAATGAAATCGCGGCGTTATTGCGTTAACGGCGCATTAATCATGACCAATAAAATTTTAACAGCATTGCAGCGATTGTTGCTTACTGTTCTGTCATTAACATTTTCGGACGGGTGAGTGCGTGATGACAGCGGCAAATGCAATCGATTTCAACCACCTCGACAAGTATGTGCTCGGGGATGAAGGCCTCAGGGACGAAGTCTTGGGCATCTTTATCGAGCAGCTCGACCGGCTTTTGGAGAGCCTGGATCCGGTTAAGGATGATTTTAGCTGGAAGAATACGGCGCATACGTTGAAAGGTGCGGCCCGCGGCGTCGGCGCCTGGGATGTGGGCGATCTTTGCCAGGAAGCGGAAACACTCATTGGCGAAATCAACAACAAGCAGCGCGCCCGTGAAACGCTGGTTGCCGCTCTGCGGATGAAAGCGAGCGCTGCGGTCGAGGCGGCCCGCAATGTCGCCTGCGTTTCTGCGTGATGGGTTGCGCATGTTCTTTTCGCTGACGCGTCCTGAACCGGAGGGGCTGGCGCGACTCCGTACATCCGGCCCGTTTCTTTTACCGTTTCAATTCCGTCATGGCTTTTTCGATGCCGCCGAGTGTCAGCGGGTACATCCGGTCACCCAAAAGCTCACGGATTAACTGCGTTGACGGCACGTAGTCCCAGCTGTCTTTCCTTACCGGGTTGAGCCAGACCACGCGTTCGTAAATGTTCGTCAGCCGCTGCATCCAGACGGCGCCAGCTTCCTCGTTGAAATACTCGACCGACCCGCCCGGCACAGTGATCTCGTAGGGAGACATCGACGCGTCGCCGACGAAAATTACTTTATAATCGTGCGGGTATTTGTGCAGGACGTCCCAGGTCGGCGTTTTTTCCGCCCAGCGCCGGCGATTATCCTTCCACACATAGTCGTATAGACAATTGTGGAAGTAGAAATATTCCATGTGCTTGAATTCCGCGCGGGCGGCTGAGAAAAGCTCTTCTGAAATCCTGATGAACGGGTCCATGGATCCGCCGACGTCAAAAAAGATCAGGACCTTGATCGTGTTGCGCCGTTCGGGCCGCATCTTGATATCGAGATAGCCGGCCCGCGCCGTCGCATCGATCGTATTGTCGAGATCGAATTCGTCGGCCGCGCCCTCGCGCGCAAACTTGCGTAACTTGCGCAGCGCCATTTTGATGTTGCGCGTGCCGAGCT
>DGNI01000072.1:3118-4113 GCA_002388885.1 Parvularculaceae bacterium UBA4496
TTCTTGTATTCGCGCTTTTCCCAGACCTTGACCGCGCGGCCCTGGCGCTTGCCTTCATTGCCCATGCGGACGCCTTCCGGGTTATAGCCGCCCGAACCGAAAGGCGAGGTCCCGCCCGTGCCGATCCATTTGTTGCCGCCCTGATGGCGTTTCGTCTGTTCCTTGAGGCGCTCTTTCAGCGTCTCCATCAGCTTGTCCCAGCCGCCAAGCGCCTCGATATCCGCCATTTCCTCCTTGGTGAAATAGCGTTCGGTCATCAGCCGCAGCCAGTCCTCGGGAATCTCCGCCGTGAGGTCCTCGGAGATTGACTCAAGACCCTTGAAAACATGGGAGAAGACCCGGTCGAACTTGTCGAGATTGCGTTCGTCCTTAACGAGGGCCGAGCGTGACAAGTAATAGAAGTCTTCCACCTTGCGGCTGGCGAGATCAGCGTCCATCGCCTCGATCAGCGTTAGGTATTCGCGCAAGGAGACGGGCAAGCCGGCGGATTTAAGCTCATGGAAAAACCTGGTGAACATGGGGCCTATCCTAGTGATGCCCGCGCTTGAGAAAAGAGGCGCGCACAGCGACGCGCCGCGGCCAATGCGCCAGACCGGAATGTTGTGCAACCCTGACGCCGCGATTTGTCGTTTTGGCTTGATTGCTGGCTTTCCGCCGATTGTTGTGCAGCTTCGCCATAATGTTTGTACAACTTTTTCATTCGAGCATTAGTCTCCACATATCCGGCGCGAAGGGCGGCGCGGCCGGGCAAAATCCATTCTCGAAACGCATTATACGGCGCTCTGCGAAGGGGAGGATATCTATCCACCAACACTGGGAAATATTGAAGAATTTACGGTCAGGGTTGCGAAACTGCCGCGGGACGCAACCGCCTGACAGCCCCTTCACTTTATATTTTAACGTGCTAGAGCGGCTTTGCCCTGACGCATGAAAACCGGAGCCGCCCCCAATGGACCACGGAAAAAACGAATTCGCCACCAATGAGAGCCTCAAGG
>DGNI01000072.1:4170-4490 GCA_002388885.1 Parvularculaceae bacterium UBA4496
GGACGTCGAGGGCAAGCGCTATATCGACTTTATCGGCGGCATCGGCGTGTTGAATGTCGGCCATGCGCACCCGAAGGTCGTTGAAGCGATCAAGAAGCAGACGGAAGAGTTCATCCATACGGCCTTCGGCATCGCGCAGTATGAAAGCTACATTGCGGTCTGCGAAAAACTGAACCGCATCACGCCGGGATCGACGCCGAAGAAAACGGCGCTGTTCAATTCCGGCGCCGAGGCGGTTGAGAATTCCATCAAGTTCGCGCGCCAGATTACCGGGCGCCCCGGGGTCATCGCGTTTTCCGGCGCCTTTCACGGCCGCACGC
>DGNI01000072.1:4531-8529 GCA_002388885.1 Parvularculaceae bacterium UBA4496
GCGGTGTTTCATGGCGAATATCCGGATGAATATCACGGCGTTTCAGTGGCTGATGCGCTGGCAAGCGTCGATCATATTTTCAAGTCCGCCATTAACGCCAACGAAGTCGCCGCCATGATCGTCGAGCCGGTGCAGGGCGAGGGCGGGTTCAACCCCGCGCCGCCTGAGTTTTTGAAGGCGCTGCGCGCCAAATGCGACGAGCACGGTATTTTGCTGGTCGCCGATGAAATCCAGTCGGGGATGGGCCGGACGGGTAAATATTTTGCGTTTGAAAAAGCGGGCGTCGAGCCGGACTTTGTCTGTGTCGCGAAATCCATCGCGGCCGGCCTGCCCCTGTCGGCGCTCACCGGCAAGGTGGATTTGATGGACAAGGTCGTCGCTGGCTCCATGGGGTCGACCTATGGCGGCAACCCGGTCGCCTGCGCAGCCGCGCTCGCCGTCTTTGAGATCATCGAGGAAGAAGGCCTGCTCGCGCGCGCGGAAGAAATCGGCGCCCAGACGGAAAAGCGCTGGAAGGAACTGCAAAGCGGTATCGGCAAGGGCGTTATCGGTGATGTGCGCCGGGTCGGCGGGATGATGGCGCTGGAATTCGTGAAAGACGGCGATCCTAACCAGCCGAACGGCGACGCCGCATCGGCAATCCTGCTGGAAGCGCGCAAGCGCGGCCTCATCATGACGACGGCCGGCGCCTATGCGCAGTGTCTCAGATCGCTCGTGCCGCTCGTCATCTCTGATGAACTCCTGAACGAAGGCCTCGACATTTTCGCCGACGCGACGGAGGCGGTTTTGAAGGGGTGAATCCTTCTCCGCTCATCCCGGCGGAAGCCGGGATCCAGGGATAGTCAAATGCCAACACTATCGATTTCAGGTATTTGGGAAGGAACATATTACTATCCAAACAACGACGATGATCCTGTATCGTTTACGGCTGTGATATCTCAAAACGGCGCCGCGATTGCCGGGAGCGCTAGCGAGCCAGACGTTTGGGGCAGCGGTAGCGTGCTGTACGCATCAATAGAAGGCGTTATCGACTGTAACTCAGTTTCATTCTTCAAAACATACGATCCGCTGGGAACATTTGCACATTCTGTCCGTTACGAGGGAACTTTAAATCAAGATTGTACGGTGATTTCCGGCTCATGGAATATCGACGATTACGCCGGTGTCTTTGAAATGAGGCGTGAAATATTCAAGTCCGAAATGGAACAAGAAGAAAGTGATGCAATTCTTGTAGTTTCTGGATCCCGGCTTTCGCCGGGATGAGCGGGAGATAGAGTTCACCCCTTCTTCCAGACGCTTCCCTTGCGCAAGGCATCCGCGACCTTGCCGGTGCGTTTGCGCTGGGTCGGGTGGTGATGGGTGAAGGCGTCGTCGAAGCTGGTCGCGGGGGCGCGATAGATGACGCCAAGCGGCATCGGGAACGATCCCATGGGCAGGGTCAGCAGCATTTGCGCCATGACGCGGTTGGTTTCGTCGTGAACCATAATGTCTTCAACAGCGGCGGCGTTATCGCCGACATCGACGATTTCAAGTTGCAGTGTCGCGGTGTTGAGTTTCAGGCCCTTTTCGCCTTTGGCGAACAATAACGGTTTTCCGTGTTCGCAATGGATTTGTGTGTCGGCGGCGGTTTTCTTGGCGACGAAATCCTCGAACCGGTCCTTGTTGTAGACGATGCAGTTCTGGAAGATTTCAACGAACGCCGCGCCCTTGAATTCGCGCGCGGCTTTCAACACCGGCGAAAGGTTTTTCGCATCCGTATCGATACCGCGGGCGATGAAGCGCGCATTGGCGCCGAGCGCAAACGCGCCGGGCGAGACCGGCGAGTCGATGGAGCCCGACGGCGTCGAGGGAGAGCGCGTCCCGGGGCGCGAGGTCGGCGAATACTGGCCCTTGGTGAGGCCGTAAATCTCGTTGTTGAACAGCAAAACGGCCATGTCGACATTACGGCGCAGGACGTGCAGCAGATGGTTGCCGCCAATGGAAAGCCCGTCGCCGTCGCCGGTGACGAGCCAGACGTCAAGTTCCGGGTTCGCGAGTTTCAGCCCCGTGGCGAACGCGGGCGCGCGCCCGTGGATCGTGTGGAAGCCATAGGCGTTCATGTAATAGGGAAAGCGCGACGAACAGCCGATGCCGGAAACGAACACGGTCTTGTCCGGGTCCGCCTCGACGTCGGCGAGCGTCTTCTGCACGCATTTCAGGATGGCGTAATCGCCGCAGCCGGGGCACCAGCGCACTTCCTGATCGGTGGCGAAATCTTTTGCGGTGAGAGGTTTGTTCATGACGGCCTCGACTACTCCGTCATCCCGGGCTTGACCCGGGATCCACGGTAATGTGTGCGAAGGGTTGGCTGAATGGATCCTGAATCAAGTTCAGGATGACGGTTACGGATGGTTTGGCGGCGCGTAGAAAACATATGATCACTCCGCCGCCTGTTTTGCGCCCGGATAGTTCTCGCGGATGGCGTTCAAAATCTCCGCGACCTTGAACGGCTGACCGGAGGTCTTGTTGAGTTGGATGACCTCCAGGCCGAGCTTGTCGCGGAGCAGCGTCGCGCACTGGCCCATATTCATTTCCGGCAGCAGGACGCGATCGTAACAGCCAAGCAGGCGGCCCAAATTCGTCGGCAACGGCGACAGCCATCGCAGATGAATTTGCGCCACGTCCAGCCCCTGTTCGCGCGCTTCGTGCACCGCGCGCCAGATCGCGCCATGGGTGGAACCCCAGCCGACAACCGCCAGCGGGCCCTTGGTCGAACCCTGTTCGACTTCCTGATCGGGAATGAACTCGGCGACGGCGGCGACTTTCTTTGCCCGTAGTTCCGACATCGCCTGGTGGTTCGCCGCGTCATAGGAAATGTCGCCGGTTTCAATATCTTTTTCGAGGCCGCCGACGCGGTAAGCGAGGCCCTTCATCCCCGGCGCGATCCACGGGCGCCCCAAACTCGCCGGGTCGCGGTTCCAGATGACTCTTTTAAGTTCGGTGGGGTCATTCTTGTTCGATGCATCGCCATTGATGGCGTTCGACAGGATCGGTTCATAATCGTCCATATTCGGCAGTTCCCACGGACCCGCCGCATTGGCGATGTAACCGTCGGTCAGCAGAAAGACCGGCGTCATGTGACGGATGGCGACGCGGGTCGCCTCGATCGCCGCGTCGAAACAGTCACCGGGGCCGGCGGTCGCGATCACGGGCAGCGGCGCGTCGGCGTTGCGGCCGTAGACGGCCTGATAAAGGTCCGACTGTTCGGTTTTGGTTGGCAGGCCGGTGGAAGGGCCGCCGCGCTGAGAATTGACGATGACCAGCGGCAGTTCGACCGCCATCCCGAACCCGATCGCTTCGGTCTTTAAGGCAATGCCAGGGCCGGAAGAGGACGTGACGCCAATGGCGCCGCCGAAAGACGCGCCGATAGCAGCGCAGCAGGCGGCGATTTCATCTTCCGCCTGAAAGGTCGAAACGCCGAGATCGCCCATCTTCGACAGGTGATGCAAAATCGACGACGCCGGGGTGATCGGATAGCCGCAGAACATGACCTCGCGGCCCGCCAGTNNCCCGCGGCGGCAAGGCCGAGGGATAACGCCTCTGCGCCGGTGATGGAGCGGTATTCGCCCGCTTCCATCGGCGCTTCGCCAATAACGAATTGCGGGATTTCAGCGGAAAGCTCCGCCGTTTCAGCGTAGGCGTGGCCGGCGTCGAGGGCGGCGAGGTTTCCCGCCAGTACTTCCGGCGCTTTTTTGGCAAACTTTTTGTTCGCCCACTCGATGATAGGTTTGCGGTCGCGGCCGAACATCCACAAGACGGCGCCGAGCGCCCAGAAATTTTTGCATTGCTCGGCGTCGGACTTTGAAAGACCGAGCGGTTTCACCGCCTCGAGCGTCTGGGTCGAAATCCCGATCTCGATCACTTGAAAATCGTCGAGCTCGCCGGTCTGGCGCGGGTCGGCGGCGATGTTCGCCTTGGAAAAGTTGCGGTCGTTGAAAGCGTCCGTGTTCAGAACAATA
>DGNI01000072.1:8538-19006 GCA_002388885.1 Parvularculaceae bacterium UBA4496
TTTCAGCGCGGCGGGGTTGAGCGCCACCAGCACGTCCGGCTGGTCGCCGGCGGTCGAAATGCGCCGCGCGCCCAAATTGATCTGAAACGCCGAAACACCGAAGGTCGTGCCCACGGGCGCGCGAATTTCCGCCGGAAAGTCTGGAAAGGTCGAAAAGTCCGAACCCGCAAGCGCCGTTGATTCCGCAAATTGCGAGCCCAGAAGCTGAACGCCATCGCCGGAATCGCCTGCAAAACGCACGACAACCGATTGGTTTTCGGGGGTTATTTTACCCATTGATTGGCCCACCCGTCTTTTGGCCTGTTAGCATGTCAAAACCGTCAATAAAAACAAGCGCGTGAACCGGAATTTTCGCCGGGCCCCGCGCATCGTCCTTTCCCGCATATCTCAACCATCGGCTGAGAAAACAAGTCTTTTCCCATGCAGCGTCGCGCGCTCGTGATGAAAGCGCTGGCAGGGCTCATTTTTACTGGGCGGCAGTTTAGAAAAAGTGCTGAAAAACAGCGGGCAAGCCGTTAGGAGCGGGCGTCCTTATAGAGCGGAAAAGGCCTAGAATAAGCCCCCGACTCCGGGCTAGGACTGCCAAGGCAGGATTGGCGGGAAACTCGCCTCAAACGCGAAAGATAAACTCATGAAATTCTTTGTGGACACAGCTGACGTAGATGAAATCAAATCGCTGATCCCGACGGGCCTTGTTGACGGGGTTACGACCAATCCGAGCCTTGTCATGAAATCCGGCAGGGACTTTCGCGAGGTGGTGGCGGAGATCTGCGACCTCGTGGACGGGCCGGTGAGCGCCGAGGTGACCGCGACGGAGGCTGAGGCGATGATCGCCGAAGGCAAGTCGCTGGCGAAAATCGCCAATAACGTCACGGTCAAACTGCCGCTTACGCTCGACGGGCTCGTCGCCTGCAAGGCGCTGACCGGCGACGGGATCGACACGAACGTGACCTTATGTTTTTCAGCCAATCAGGCGCTGCTGGCGGCGAAGGCGGGGGCGACGTTTATTTCGCCATTCATCGGCCGTCTCGATGATATCAATGTCGATGGAATGGAATTGATCCGCGACATTCGCCTGATCTACGACAATTACGATTTCGACACACAAATCCTCGCAGCGTCGATCCGCAGCGCGAACCATGTCAAAGATGCGGCGCTGTTCGGCGCCGACGTGGCGACCGTGCCGCCCGGCGTCATCAAAGGATTGGTCAAACACCCGCTCACGGATAAAGGACTTGAAGCCTTTCTGAACGACTGGGCGAAGACGGGCCAGAAAATCCTTTAAGGATATTTGATGCAGGACATGAGCGCGCCAGAGCCGGCAGGCGACTATGACACCGGCCCGCCCTTTGTTTTCGGCTTCGGGTTTAAAGGCGAAACCGCAACGGAGATNNGATGCGCTGGGAGGATGTGGCGTCCGCGGAAAGCGGGTTCGACTGGATCTGGCTTCACCTCAACATGAATAACGACGAGGCGCGCAGCTGGATTAAGGGCCGTCACGATATTCCCTACGCCGGACGCAACGCTTTGCTGGCCGGTGAGACGCGTCCGCGAGTGACAAGTCTCGAGCATGGGCTTGTGGTCAATCTGAGAGGAATAAATCTCAATGAAGGTGCAGATCCGGAAGACATGGTGTCGATCCNNGGCTGGATGAGCGTCGCGTAATCACCACCAGGCGCCGCCGGTTGAAAGCAGCCCAGGATATTCGTGCTGAAGTTCTGGAGGGCCGCAAAATCTCCGCACCGGGAGTTTTGGTCGCCCGAATTGCAGCGCGGCTGACGGAGCGCATGACGCCGTTTGTTGAACAGATCGAGGACCGGGTCGACGCCGTTGAGGACGAAATTCTGACCGGCGCTGGTGACGGGGTGCGCGCCCGGCTCGCCGATGCGCGTCACGACGCGGTGCTGGTGCGCCGGTTCATTGCGCCGCAGCGCGATGCGGTGACGCGACTGGCGCAAGATGAGTCTCCGTTGTTCGACGGGACAACCCGCATCGACTTGCGTGAAATCGCCGACCAGGTGACGCGCCTGACAGAAGAAATCGACGCGACGCGCGAGCGGGCCATGGTGTTGCAGGACCAGCTTACCGATCAGCGTGCGGAGGAAATGAACCGCAACATGATGGTCTTATCGATTGTTGCTGCGATTTTCCTGCCGCTCGGGTTCCTGACCGGCCTTTTCGGCATCAATGTGGGCGGCATGCCGGGCGTGGATGACCCTGTCGCCTTCTGGATGGTTGTACTCGCCTGCGGTGTTATCGGGCTCGGATTGATCGTAATATTCAGGTTGATGAAATGGCTTTAAGCATGGCGGTAAGGCGGCTGGTTGTCGTTGTCGCGATCCTGTTTGCGCTTGCAGCAGGCGCTGTTTCATCGGCGCAATCCGACCGTTCCGTCAACATCGAGGCGGCAAGCCGGGAGATTGCCGATATCCGGGTTCAGGTCGATGCTGAAACGCTGGAAGACCCGGAAGCGCTCGAAGTTCAATTGCGTGAACTGCGTGACGACAGCCGCTCACGATTATCGGCCATTGAACGCGAGCTGGCGTCCAATCGTTCCCAGCTTGATCTTTTGGGGCCTGCGCCGGGTGAAAACGATCCGCCCGAAAGCGAAATTATCGCTGAGGAAAGATCCACGCTTGAAGGACGGCGCGCGCAACTGAACGGTCAGCGCACGCGGGTGCTGGCGAACATCTATGAAAGTGGTGAACTGCTGGCGCGCATATCGGGCGCGAAAGTCGGCGCGCTTTATAAATCGCTTGTCACCAGAAGCGCATCACCCTTGGCGCCCGCCGTTTGGGCTGACGCATGGCGTTCCGCCAGCGAAGTTTCCGGACGGGTCGGGCGATACTTTACAAACTGGTCGAACAACAAACAGGGCTCAGGCGATTACTCGCCAGCGCTGATCGGCGTCATTGTCGCCATTATCGGCTCGTTCCTGATGTTCGTTCCGGTGAGCCGCTGGGTGTCGTCGACTTTCTCGGATCAGGTGGAAAAGCGCAAGCCGACGCCGGCGCGGCGTATTTTTGTGGCGGGCATGAAGATGGTGGCCCGCACCGTTCCCGGCGTCATTGGCGGGCTAATTATTATTGAGACGTTGCGCATTGTCGGCGTTTTAACGGCCGAAGGCGAACAGGCGGCGCGCGCATTCTGGGTCAGCGTGCTGGCGATCCTGACGGTTTCAGGTTTCACCGCAGGCTTTTTCTCATCAAAGTCGCCTGAATGGCGAATTGCAGCGATTGATGCGGCGCGCGGGCGAACGGTCAGCCGGCTCGCCATGGCGATTGTCATCGTCTTTTCCCTGAAAACCCTTTTGGTGACGATTGGCGAAGCGGCGAGGGCGGACGAAGCGCTCATTCGCGTCACACAGGCAAGCGCCTCGATAGTTATCGGCGTTTTGTTGTTCCTGATCTGCCGCAGCCGGCTTTGGCGTCAGGACGGCGAAGAAAAAACCAAGGGCGGCGGCTGGCGCCTTGTTCGCCGTTTTGGCCGCGCCATTGCTATTGTAATCAGTGCGGCCGCCCTTGCCGGTTATGTCGCGCTGGCGGATTTTATAGCGACGCGGATCTGTTTTCTTGCACTGATATTCGGTCTCGCGTGGCTGTTGCGGGCGATGCTGACCGAGCTCGCCTTCCGCGTGCGGGTGCGCCTTGCCGGTGAAAAAGAAAGTAAGGAAGACGCCGAAGCGGCGTCAAGCAATTTCCGTTTCTGGTCGCTGACGATCATCAACACCTTGTTGATAATAGCCTTGTTGCCGGTGCTGTTTATACTTTTCGGGGTTCCGGGCGAAACGGTGCGTGACCTTGGCGGGCAGGCGCTTTTCGGATTCAACATCGGCGGCGTGCACATCCCGTCGGTTGCAAAGCTGATCTACGCGATCATTGTGTTTGTTATCGTGATGGCGGCGACGCGGCTGGTGCAGACCGGCGTCAAACGCGGGCCGCTGGCGCACTCGCGCGCAGACGTTGGTGTTCAGAACTCTCTTATTACCCTGCTCGGCTATGCAGGGCTTGTCGTTGCGCTGTTTCTCGGCATTTCAACGCTCGGCTTCGATCTTTCCAATCTCGCGCTGATCGCCGGCGCATTATCCGTCGGTATCGGTTTCGGGCTTCAGTCGATCGTCAACAATTTCGTTTCCGGCCTCATTCTGCTGTTCGAGCGCCCGATCAAGGTTGGCGACTGGATCATCACCACCTCCGGCGAGGGGACGGTGAAAAAAATCAGTGTCCGCTCAACGGAGATCGAAACATTCGACCGGGCCTCAATCATTATTCCGAATTCAGAGCTGATTTCGGCCTCGGTCACCAACTGGACGCACAAGAGCAAACTCGGGCGGATCATCGTGCCTGTCGGGGTCTCCTACAACGCCGATCCCGAAATAGTGAAAGAGATCCTTCTTAAATGCGCTGACGATCATCCGAAGATCATCTCCTATCCTGAACCGTTTGTGGCCTGGATGGATTTCGGCGCGTCGTCGCTCGATTTTGAACTTCGCGCGTTCCTTCGCGATATATCCGAGGGACTTATGGTGCGCACAGAGTTGCGTTTTGCAATCTTCAAGGCGCTGGCGGAGGCTGGCATTGAAATTCCGTTCCCGCAGCGCGATGTGCACGTAAAGTCGTGGCCGCAGGAAAGACAGGGCGCCAAACCGGAAGATAAAAACGGCGAGTCCGATGCTTGAACTCAGGCCGAATTGCGAACGGTGTGACGCCGATCTCGCCCCTGATGCAGCGGCGTATATCTGTACGTTTGAATGTACATTCTGTCCGGATTGCGCGCAGGACGCGCTCAAAAACATTTGCCCGAATTGCGGCGGCAACTTTGAAAAGCGGCCGATCCGGCCTGCGAGCCTGCTTGGAAAGTTTCCACCATCTGAAACGCGAATATTCAAAGGGAAGGGCTGATCCATGTCCACATGGTTGATGGCGGCTGGGGCTTTGCCTTTCATACTTCTTGGCGCGCTGCATTTCAGGATGACGGTGGTTGACCTCAAAGCGCCGCAGAAATTCGCGCCAGCCAAGCCCGGGTTGCTTGAGGAGTTACAAAACACCCGGATGAATTTCCGTAAGGATCTGAAAAACTTCTGGCTGACATATCTCGGGTTTCATTTCAGTCACAGCATCGGCCTGATGTTTTACGGGGCTGTCGTCATGTACTGCGCGCTGGTTCGGCCGGATATTTTTGGCGATATGACGGTTCGGCTCGCCATTGTCATCGTCGGCGCATCTTATGTATTCATGGCGCGAATGTTCTGGTTTATCATTCCGCTTATCGGCTCTCTCGTTGGCGTTTCGCTCATCGCCATCGGCATGGCCATGCGCTTTTAGGTGCGAGATTAATAAAATGAGTTTCGTTTTTGATCCGCCGCCACAGCCAACGGTCGGCGTAAAGGGCGGGGGGCTGTTTCCGGTTCGCCGGATTTTCTGTATCGGCCGCAACTATGCGGATCACGTGCGTGAGATGGGCGGTGACCCGAAATCTTCGCCGCCGGTGTTTTTTACCAAGCCGGCTGACGCCGTCGCGCCGGGCGGCGCCGAAATCCCTTACGCCCAGGCGACGACGAACCTGCATTTCGAGGGCGAGCTCGTCGTTGCGCTTAAAAGCGGCGGGAAAGATATCGCCTCTGAAGATGACGCAAACGCTTTGATCTACGGCTATGCAGCGGGCTGCGATCTGACCCGGCGCGATCATCAGACGCGGTCGAAAGACGCCGGCGCGCCCTGGGACACCGCAAAAGGCTTCGACAATTCAGCGCCGGTTGGCGTGATCGTCCCGGCCGACGCGTGCGATCTTGAAAACGCGCGGCTGCGGACCTTCGTGAATGACGAACAGCGTCAGGATGCGCCGCTCGATCAGATGATCTGGCGCATCCCGGAAATCATCGTTGCACTGTCCCAGCAATTTGAGTTGAAACCCGGTGATCTCATTTTTACGGGCACGCCGGAAGGGGTCGGGCCGCTCCTGCCGGGAGACAAAATTAACATCAGTATCGGCGATACTCTTTCCCTTGAATTCAGCATTGTCTGACTTGGCGCGCCTTTTCCCGCTCCTGAAGTCGCCTAAAGTTCAGGGCCATTTGGCCATGGCGCTGTTTGCGCTTTTGATCGCGGGCTCCTTTTCGCTGGGCGCGCGCGCGGCGCCATTTATCGAATCCGGCGCGCTGAACGCCATTCGTTTTGCATTCGCTGTCATCCTTATGGGCGTCGTCATGCTCGCTTCAACGTCATCAGGTTCCCGGCGTGCGGCTTTGCGTCCGAAAGCCTTGTGGCGGTTTGGCGTGCTTGGTGCGTTGATGGGTTTTTATTTCATCACCATGTTTCTGGCGTTGAAAGTAACAGACCCTGTATCCACGGGGGCGGTGTTCACATTGATGCCGCTCATGACTGCCGGTTTTGCTTATCTGTTTCTGAGGCAAGTCGCGGGCCCGACCTTGTTGGCAAGCCTCGTGGTTGCCGCCGCCGGGGCGGTCTGGGTAATCTTTCGTGGCGACATCGATGCGCTTTTGTCTTTTGACGTGGGGCGGGGGGAGACAATCTTTTTCTTCGGATGCATGGCGCATGGCGCCTATGCGCCGCTTGTAAAGCGCTTTAACCGCGGAGAGGCCGTTACAGTTTTCACGTTCTGGACGCTGATCGGGGCGCTTGTCTGCATTTGCATTTATGCAATGCCGGAAATTTTCTCGACCGACTGGCGGCGCTTACCGATCATTGTCTGGACAACCATCGCCTATCTGGCGGTTTTTACGACTGCAGCGACATTCTTCTTGCTTCAGTTCGCGGCCATGCGCATCCCATCCAGCAAGGCGATCGCATATGGCTACCTGACCCCGGTCTATATTATCATGCTTGAGGGGCTCGCCGGGGCCGGGTGGGCGAGCTTTTCTGTTATGGCTGGCGCGTTTGTGACAGTCGCCGGACTTGTCATTCTTGTCGCTTCGCCGGAAAAGCAACTTCATGAACGCTGAACAAAAATCCGCCCGATACGCTGAAGTCGAAAAAGAAATCGCCGCCGTAATTGAGGGCGAGACGCATCTCATCGCGCGCATGGCGACAGTCTCGAACATTCTCCACCACGCGTTCGATCATTATTTCTGGACGGGCTTTTATCTGGTCGATCCGGAAAAGCCGGATGAGCTGGTGATCGGTCCTTATCAGGGCAGCATGGGCTGTTTGCGCATTCCTTTTGGCAAGGGCGTATGCGGCGCGGCGGCGGCAACACGCGAAACGCATCTTGTCGAAGACGTCCACGCCTTTCCTGACCACATCGTCTGCGACGCCCGCTCGGAGTCGGAAATCGTCGTGCCGGTTGTCAACAGCGCGGGCGAACTTATCGCCGTCTTCGATGTAGACAGTGATAAGAAGGCGATGTTCGACGAGATTGACCGGCGCGGGCTGGAAACTATTCTGCGTCAGGCATTTGCCTGATCCGCCGCTGAAGGGGCCTTGTTCGTGAATTACTGGAAACTGCTGGTCTGCGCCTTTGCAGCGCTGACGCTAGCCGCCTGCATGGCGAAAGAAGCGCCGGTTTCGGATGCTGCCGAAGTCGATGTGTCGCATCTGGAGCGCATCGAATCCGTTTTGCAGGAAGAAGTGGATGACGGCGTCCGCGCCGGGTTTGTCGCGCTCGTCGCGACCAAAAACGGCGTCGCTTATCAGACTGCCGTCGGCATGGCTGATCCTTACAACGATATTCCCATGGCGGCGAACACCAGATTTCTCATCGCCAGCATGACCAAACCGATCGTGACAGCAGCGATGATGCAGCTTGTGGATCGGGGCGAGGTCGCGCTTAACGACCCGGCTTCGTTGTACATTCCATCGTTTGCCAATGTGGCGGTCGCCGTCTCGCATTCTGCGAATGAGGAAGGCGAGTTTGAGACGCGCCCGCCGTCACGCGCCATCACCATACATGACCTGCTGACCCATATGTCCGGGCTTGGTTACGTGTTCGACTCCGAAACAGACCTTGGCAAGGCCTATCTCGCTGCTGATCTCTACGGCAAGGGAGAGAGCCTCGCGGAAAGAATCGAAAAGCTTACTACTCTGCCGCTTTATGAAGATCCCGGCACGAAGTGGCGATACAGTTTTTCGACGGATGTCGTCGGCCGCATCATCGAAATCGCCAGCGGCATGAATCTCGAGCAGTATTTGAAAACTAACATGTTCACGCCGCTTGGCATGAATGACACCGAATTCTTTCTGGATGAAACCGATTTCGAACGGCTGGCGGCGGTCAACGCATTCGATGAAAACGGCCGGATGGTTCGCGCCGAGGGGGTCGGTGATGAAGGGTTTGGCGTCATGTCCGGCGGCGGCGGTCTGATTTCAACGGCGCCGGATTACGCGCGGTTTATGATCATGCTGCTGAACGACGGAACTCTGGATGGCGCGCGTATATTGTCACCGGCCAGCGTCAAATTGATGATGAGCGAACATACGCCGTTTGAAGCGTTGCCGGACAACTGGAAGCGGGACGGCATCACCTTCGGTCTGGGCGGAGCGATCATTCAAACGCCCGGCTATTTCGGCCGCGCCGTTGCAGAAGGTGAATGGGGCTGGTCGGGTCTTTGGGATACGTCGTTTTTCATAACGCCCAAGCTTGGCGTCGCAGAGGTATTGCTGGCGCAAACTGTTCCTGGCCCGCATACGCCGCCATCGCGCGCGCGGGACCGCGTTAGAGCGATAACTTACGGTGCTTTGGAATAAGCCAGTTCTGGATTATTCGCCGGCGCTATCAACTGCATTCAACTCATCAAGAATATCTTCATTTACTCCGGCGCTTTTCAGACCTGACAATAATGTCGCCCTAGGATCTGTTTGCGGGTCGGATGCGAATTTTCGAAGAAACTCCGCCGTTCCGGCGTCACCCATGCGCTCAATGACGGACAGATAGGTTGCTTGGGCGTAAACTGCGCCCGAATCGATCTCTTCAAGAAAGACCTTCCAGATATCAAATAAGTCTTTTTCACCTTTGCTGGCCCGCCTCACGCTTGAGTCTGCTGCAAGGTTCATCAGCATTCCGCAGCTATAATAAACATCGAATGCTCCGTGTTTATCTGCCGCGTTAATCGGATCTCCGCTCATTTTGCTGAGTTCCTGCACACAATCTTTGAAAGCATTTGATACTCGCGTCATCACGTATTCATCCGCTTCGGGGTCAAATTTCTTGATACTGAGTGAGGCAAATGCGTCAGCACTGCCTTCATGAATCCACGGGTTGGAACCGAAACCGGCGTCGGACACACGGCTTTTCTGAAACAGATGGGCCGCTTCGTGTGCAAAAAACCATGGAATAAAATGCGCGGTCGCCGGATCGGGTTCTTTATCCCAACCTTCGCCGTAAAGGTGCATGAAAATCTGGTTGGGCAGCGTGCCGCCCTGGCTGCTGTATCCACTCGTACGCAATTCGGGATCGCGCGATACAAACAGCATGGGCCTGTTGCTCAGTTTGTGGAGGCGCTGTGAGAAGTATTCTATGAATTGCGGCAGATAAGTGAACAGCTTTTCATGGATATTCTTGGGAAGATCACTGTCGATGACCGCGAGGAAATGCTCTGTTTCCAGCGGAATTGCGGGTCCAACATAAATATTCGTACCGTCATGCGTATCGAAAAACGTAACAGGCCCGTTCACGACTTCGCCGTGCAGGATAACATGGGCGCCTGTTGGCGGCGATATCGTAATTCGCCATGGGCCTTCGTCGCCAGTGTCATCCTTTGGGCACGCGACGCGGCGTTCCTCCCCGGCGCATACATGATAACGGCCTGAATGAATCAGCAGCCCTCCATCGCTGAATGGAGAAAATGGCGCGTATTCTTTTCTTACATGTATGTAGGTTGCAGGGATATTAAACGAAACATTTGAGAAAGAACCTTCATCCTTTCGGGTAATCACATCCAAATCCGCAGAATGTTTCAGTTCAAATTGTTCGTCAGTAGGGCGCCAACGCTGAGCACGGCTTTCATCTCTCACTCGCACAAATTCGAGTCGTTTTGCGGGGTGAGCCAAATTGTAGGTAACGTTCCAAGTGCCAGATTGAACTTGCTTAAGCACAATTTCCGGCGTTTGTGCAGCAAATGCGGCTTCGGTCAATACGACGCCTGCAATGACTAGTGTCGTTATGAACCACCAGCCTTTATGAGTTGAATCAATAATCGTCTTCGTCGTCATTGATGCGTTGGCGTTTGCGGCTATCCTGGCGCAACGCCGACTTTGCGTTTTCGATGATCTTGCGCAGGCGGATCGGATCGTCCAGATCGGGCAGGGTAATCACGCCGACACCGGTGCCGCGCAAGACAAGCTGGCCGTAGCCGAGGAAGCGTCCCCAGATCGACTGATGCAGCGTGATTTCCTCGATCTTGCCGAGGCTCACTTCCTGCGTGTCTCGTGAAATAAGGCCCCGCTTGAAAACGAAGCGATAGGTCGTCACCACAATCTCGGTGGTGACGAGAATGATGATGTGCCCGAGCAGG
>DGNI01000072.1:19028-19360 GCA_002388885.1 Parvularculaceae bacterium UBA4496
GCCGACCACCATCCTACTTTCAGCTCGGCGAACGGCACCCCCGCCGCGTACTGGATAAAGAACAGCAGCGCCAGCGATGAGGCGCCCAGAGAAAACCAGAACACCGGAAAAAAACTGTAGGTCCAGTTGAAATTCGCGCGGTGAATAATTTCTTCCCCACCCGCAAGCGTCTTCTCAACGTATGACATTTCGCCCAAACCCCGCTCTAACTCATTCCCTGACTACCATATAAGCGATGCGGGCCGGATCGGAAACGCTCTAATCCGTTGAAATGCCGTAATAAGCGCGATAAGACGCCGCGCTGTTCCCTCGTTGCAACGCAATATCACCTT